>JAAYRR010000130.1 GCA_012518675.1 Bacillota bacterium | reverse complement strand
TTTCCTTTTGTGCCAGCAGCCGGCGGTAAAAATCTTCAAAAATACGGTGTAAAAGATCGCCCCTGGTAAGCGCATCCAGCCATTTTTCAGAATCAGAGGCCGTTTCCAAAGGGGGGGCAATGCGCAGCACATATTTAAGAAAATAGCCATAGGGGCACTTGCCGAGCTGTTCCAAACTGCTGGCCGAAAACAGCCTGCCATCTTCCCATAAAGGTTTTGGGGGGAAAACGCCCCCATCGTAAGCGGTAAAAAAAGGACTGCTTCTTTGCCGGCGAGAATGAAGCCCCTGCTTCAAACCGGGGTAGAGCGCCGGCACTATTGCCGGCAACTTTTTCGCCGCTGCTTTTTGTCCGGCAAAACGCTTCAGCCACCACTCTGCATCGCTGAAAGGGGCACTGCCCGGCGGGGGAATAAAGCCCTGCCGGGGACCCAACCCCTGCAGCAAACGGCTGTAATCGGCCGCAGTTTCACCGGTAACCAGGCGGTACACCTGTAAAAGCAGGGGTGAAGGTGCTTCCTCACGGTTTTCCACTGTATGATATGCCGGAAAACTTAAAGTCAGCTGATTTGTGCAATCTGTTCCCTGGGCCGCCAACAGCTGCACCATCTCGTACATATTTTCCACCGGCTGGAAACGGTACTTGTACAAACCACCGCCCAATGCTTCCCTTTCCAGATCCAACAGGATCGGATCTTCAGTAACCTGGCCGGGAAATTTCCGTGCCGCCAGCCCGACGATGAAAACCCTGCGGCGGGAGGTCCAAAGGCCCTGCCGGTAGTTGTCTAAATGCAGGCTGCCCGCCTCCGGCAGTGAACGGCCCACCCGCAGGGAGGAAACAAGGCTTTCCAGCCAGCGGGCTGCTTCCCCTAAAGGTGTTTTTTCCAGCGGGGAGCCGGCAACCAACTTCAGGTTTTCCCGGATGGTTTTGTAGGCCCTGACATCCGCCTCCCCGGCCCTGCTGCTTCTTTTTTCCAAAATTGTCAACAGCCCGGCAGCCAGCTCCCCCGGGTTTACCAGGCCGCTGTCATCTGCTGCCGGGATAGCGTCTAAGAGTTCTATTAGTAGATTTTTAAGTCCCTTTGTTACTGCCGGCAAAGTTTCCAACACGGGTTGTGCAGCAATCCATGTTTGGTAGCGTTCCCGGCCGCGGACAATATTGGTGGCACGCAGTTCCCGGGCCAGAAGATATGACGGTGGTTCCCGGTCGGGATCCACCTGAAAGGCGTTGCTCCGAAACAGGCGGCATAAAACGGTCATGTCAAAACCGGTTTTGAACCAGGCCAACAAAGCAAAAATTAGCTTCCCGGGTCTAAAATTACAGGCGGCAACCCCCTCCCCAAAGGTGACAGGCAGTCCAAAACGCCGGGCTTCTGCAAAAAACAGCCGGGCATAAGGTTCGCGGGCGGTATAGTAAACGACTACGTCTTCCAGCCGGCTCCCTTCCTGTAAGATCTGCCGGAGCACTGCCCGCACCTCTGCAGTTTCCCCATAGGCATGGCTAAAAGTAACTGCCGGCAAATTATCATTTCGTAAAGATTTTAAACTGCGGTTGTAAACGTCCCCCAGGGAAAAACCGGGCCCGCCGGCGGGCCTGTCCACAGGGCTGTGTTCAAAAAAATGGTTTTCCGGGGTCTTCAGGCCGCGCACTGCATGCAGAGGCAGGGAAGCCCAGGCCTGTTTTTCCAACATTTTAGCCAGAAGCCTTTCCTCCAGGGGGGTGACCTGCAAATTGACTGGCAACAGAAACAGGGCCCCGGGGTAAAAAGGTTCCGTATAGGCCTGTAGGGCCCTTTGCAGCAGCCCGGCCCGATCAACCAACCCTTCCCCGGCAAGCCTTTTCTGATACGCCTTAAAGATGCATTTAATATCCCGGCCCTTGGCAGGGTGAATAAATTTTTCGGCGGATATGGTCTCTGGCCGGAAACCGGCTTCCTGTAGTTCCTGCAGGGCCTTCCAAATTGCACCGGCAGTGCCCGGGGTGACCCGCAAAGCATCAAAATAAGTTAAGGTTCGGTTTTTTAAAAGCCCGGACATGACTTCCTGGACAATCCGTGCCGCCAAAACACCGGGAAGCAGTTGCAGCCCCTCCCGGTGCAACTCCGGTGCCATTTTTTCCAAAGCCATACCCACGATTGTATCGGTATGTAAGTTTACAGTTCCGTAACCGGCTAAGCTAAAGCTGCGCAGCAAAGCATTGCCGGCTGCCAAAGTAGGCATTACCAAAATTTTTTCTTGCAGGGGATTGTCCCTGCATATTTTATCAAGATGATCCCAAAGCAATTCCAAGGCAAATTTCCCCTTTCCTTTATACGGCAGGCAGCGACGTTTGTTTTTATGATCTTCCACAAATAAATAGCTAAGTCCTATGTACAAGGGGCAGAATATTTCACCTTTTTTATACATAAGCATTTAGTAAACATGCGCACCATACCTGCAGGCCAAAGCAGAATTCCCGCCTACTGGATCCCAAAAACAGAGCAGCCCGGGCGTGGGAAGGAGGTGAACGGAAGTAAATTGAAAAGAAAATACAGGGTTTTTTTTCTGCCCCGTAAAAAAATTAAAAGCGGGGTAATTTCGCTAGTTCTAATCTGTTTTTTAGTTCTTTTTCTGGCAGGATCCCGTAATTACATGCCGGCAATTCAAACCACAACCACCAAGGGCGCAGCCGTAGTTATTGACCCCGGCCATGGCGGGATTGACGGCGGGGTCTGCCGCGGTGATGATCTTTTAGAAAAAGATATTAACTTGGCCATTGCCAAACAGCTCAGCAGCCTACTCCGCAAAAAAGGGTATGCTGTGCAGATGACCCGGGAAACAGATAAAGACGTCAGCGATCTCCTTCCCAACGGCGCAGATACCCGTCACCGCCGCGATGTGCATGGCCGTGCCAAGTTTATCAATGAAAGTAACGGGGACCTGTTTGTAAGCATTCATGTAAATTCCTGTGAAGATCCCTATACACGGGGCGCAATAACCTTTTTTACGGAAAACGATCCGCAAAGCAAAGCCTTGGCGGAATCAATTCAAAACCGTTTAAATACAGTAACCAAAGCAAAACCCCAGGCAGGAGAATATTTTCATGAAAGTATACGTACAGGGGATTTTTATCTGCTACTCCATACCGACATTCCGGGGGTCATTGTAGAAGTGGGCTTTATAACCAGCCCCAACGATAAAAAATTATTGGCAACAAATAGTTACCGTAAAAAAATAGCAGAGGCAATTTGTGCCGGCATTGAAAGCTATACGGCAGGCCTGCCATAGAACAACATACCTTCCTGGATCAACATTCCTGCCCGAAGCAACATTTTACCCTTTTTTGTTTTTAGGAAACGATTATTCTTTTGGCCCCGGAGAGTTTTGAACACCAGTCATCCTCTTTTAAGCTATAACTGACCACACCCCGCCTGCTGGAGGCGTTAATAAATCTTTGTTCTCCTTCATAAATCCCGACATGTGTCGGGATTTCTATTTTACCTTCATGAAAGAAAAGCAGATCTCCCCTGCATATTTCTTCCATACCCACGTGCAGCCCGTCATACCGGTACTGTAAGTCAGCATCCCGGTGCAGGTCATAGCCATACAGGGCAAACAGGGTATACACAAAACCAGAGCAGTCAAATCCCTCCGGGGTAAGCCCTCCCCATAAATAAGGTACGCCTTTGTAGGTACCTGCTCTTTGCAGCACTTTTTCCACGGTATCCTTGCCTTGAGCAGCAGTTTTTTCTGCAAACAGATCCTGCTCGTTGATCCAACCCCGGTTTCTTCCCGGTATCCATACTGCAAACCAATTTCCACTTTTTTCACCCACCCAGGGGCGGGCATTCAAAGGCAGTTCTAAAAACGTTTTCCCGTTTTCCTGGGGAAAATTCTTAAGTGCAGCCCGGTGCCTGGCAACAACCATTTTTTTTAAATCTTTCGCCGGCAGCTCCCCAGCATAAACGTTTTCCTCCTTAACCCACCCGGTATACTTTTTCTGGACAGGGATCTGTATCCTAAACCAGCCTTCCCTCTTTTCTAAAATTATAACTACCGTCGCAAAAACAGCCTGGGTTACCATTTCCGCTGATGCCGCTGCAAAACAGTAAACGTTGGACAAAGGCACCCTGATAATTCCCTGCACATTGCTGCCCCCTCACTATTTTTATAAACTTGAATATATTAATATGCAGGCCTCAGAAGATTAAAACATGAAAATTAAAGAGAGGTGAAGTACTTGCTGCCTACCATTACAAATATTAAAAAAAACCTGTTTGTAACCGGCATCCCGCCGGATCGATGCTATTCGCAAATTGTGATTGAAAGCACCAAACCGCTTAGCCATACCAGCCAGCAGCTCCCCCACAGCTATACCCTGACAATCCCGCGGGTAAACCTGAACATGCCGGCAGAAACCATTCAGGTTTATGACGGGCTTCTGGAAAACATTAACCTGAAAGAAAAAAACAACAAGGTAACCGTTACCATTTTCTTCGCCCACCCCACAATAATAGATCGCCTTTCTGTCGCCAACCCGCCCTACCAACTGATCATTAATTTCAACAGATACTTTCTGGAACAACTTTTCTGGAATAAGCTGGTAATCATTGATCCTGGTCACGGGGGTGATGACAACGGGTTACGGGGGCCTGTAGGCCTCTGGGAAAAAGAGGCCGTCCTATCCATCGCCTTCCAACTGCGCAAAATATTGGAATTGTCCGGGGCCAAGGTTTGGTTAACCCGCCAGGGGGATGAAAACATGCCCGCAGAAATGAAAATAAAAAATTTACAGCAACAAAAGGCACAGCTCTACATCGGTCTGCATCTCAGAAAAGGTTCTGGCAGCCAGGATGGGGGTTTTGCGCTGACCATCCCGCCCCAGGAAAAACAGATAGAAAAACTGGCTGCAGACATCGGTTTGGAATTGGCCAAAAAACTGAATCTACAAAATAAGGGCATTCATACAGACGACGGGCTTTCTGCACTGGGGCTGCCTGCCATCGTAGCAGAAACAGCGACCATTACCAATGCTGTAGAAGAAGGGCTGTTAAGAAATTCCCACTTCCAGTGGCGAACCGCGCAGGCGATCTATAATGCCATGATAAAATATTTTTATGCCAAAACCCAATCTTGATTTAGTAAGGAGTATACACAATGAAACACGCTTATGCCGTTTACCCCCTTTATACCCGCATCCTGACCCCCCAGGATGACCTGCTTGATGTCATTGCTAAATATACCAGGGATGTTGTAGAGCCCGGCGACGTGATCGCCATCGCCGAAACTGTGGTCGCCATCACCCAGGGCCGGGCTATTTCTCCGGATGAAATCAGGGTCTCTTTGATGGCCCGTTTCCTTTCCCTGTTTCCGCAAAAAGATGGCAGCCTGGCAACGCCGGAGGCAATGCAGGTGGCAATCGAAGAAGCAGGCCCCGTTAAAATCCTTTTGGGGGCCGGCGCAGCCCTGCTGGGCAAAATTGTGGGTATTAAGGGGCTTTTTTACCATGTTGCAGGCAGGGACTTGGCACGCATTGATGATATAGCCAGGACAATGTGGCCTTTTGAAAATTACGTTATTTTGGGTCCCAAAGATTCAGCTGCTTTAGTTCGGGATATTAAAGAAAAAACCGGCGCAGAGGCAGCCGTCGTAGATGTTAATGATGCTTACCGCGTCGATATTTTAGCTGCAACCCCGGCAGTCGATCCCCAAAATCTGATTGACAGCCTACTGGATAACCCTTTCGGCAATGAAGATCAACAGACACCGCTTGTTGTTTTAAAAAAAATAAAATAAATTGCTCTAATAGGAAAAAAAATACCGCTGCAGGTTTGCAGACGGAAACACCCGCTGGTATCCGAAGCAGGCCTTGCTGAAAAACAGAAACGCCGGGCACACCGAAACAACTTCAATTTGAATTCTAATTTCTTGTAGGCGTCCATTTAAATGCAAACCGTTTCTGTTACCTTTGCAAAGCCTGCAGAACAACCCCGCGAACCTACTTTTTGACCGGACGGCTGTATCCTTTATTTTTTTGTAAGGACTTAACCTTTTTGCCGGCAGTATTTTTGTACCCGGTTGTCCTGCCTGGATTGGGAGTGTTAGTAAGCTCTTCCATTGTATTTTTTGTCCCGGAAAAAAGCCCAATGGCCGAAAGACCGATTACGACACCTAAAAAAACAGCTTTTTGTGGCTCACCGGGAGCCAAATAATAAAATCCACAAAGGATGCCCAAGATTACCGCTATCAACGGCGAAAATTTTCTGGGGACCCCCGCCCGTTTTAACAGTTCAACCATCGCTACAACTACCGGCACCAAGGCGATGCCATAAACACTAAAGTCCTCCATTGTTTATTCTTGCCTCCCCGGGTTAAATTACCTTACTGTACAATTTATGCGGGAGGCAAAGGGAAAAGACCATTAAAGGCTTGAAGGGCCCCTGGTAATCGTAATTTCCAGGGGTTCTTTCAAATTTCTTAAAACATTCAGACTGCCTTCAATTTTACCAATAACATTGACCGGGCCTGCTGCCCTAATTTCCTCCCCCCGGCTGGCCGGTGTTGGTCCGAAAAAAATACAAAGGGCCTTGATAGGGGGCCAATAGGCGATCTCCCCCGCCTGTAAAACTTCCCTGGGGTTTTCCAGTGCGGCTTCAACTTCAGAGGTAAAATATATCTCTTCCCCCCAGGTTTTCCCACTTCCTTTAATTGGCAACGCGGCAAAGACCTTTTGCGCTGTACTAGTTTCATTTAAAATTCCTGTTAAGTGAACATCTTTATTGATGATTATTTTAACCTGCAATTTTTTCCCTGCTTTCTTTATTTTTCTATAAGTATTATAATACACTTGCAGTTTCCAATTTAGAAAGGATTTCTAGCCGATGCATAAAAAAACCGGTTTCGTTATTATACTTGTTATTGCTATTTTATGCTGCCTGGCCACAGTTTTCCATGCCCCAATAATAGAAACTTTTACAGAAAACCTGGTATATCTAGTACATCATCGTTATCCTGCCTATTTCAGGCAGGGACATGCCTCTGAAGAACCGGCAGGACAAAACAGCGCCGGCGACTGCACCACTGTCGAACCCCTCCCGGAAGCTGTTCCCCGGGAATTTATTCTTGCTGCAACCGGCGATATCATGATCCACAGCCCGCAAATAACCAGCGCTTACCGGGAAAACGAAGGCAGGTATGACTTCTATGAAAATTTTTTTTATGTAGAACCTTATTTCAAAAAGGCTGATTTTGTAGTGGGCAACTTGGAGACCACCTTAGCCGGCGAGGAATTTGGTGGTTACAGCGGCTACCCCCTTTTTAACTCCCCGCCTGAGTTGGCTGCTGTTTTAAAAAAAGGCGGGTTTGATCTTTTATCCACAGCTAACAACCATACCCTGGACCGGGGCCCGTCCGGCGTAATTAACACCATCAACAACATTGAAAAAGCCGGGTTGGATTTTGTGGGAACAGCACGTTGCAGGGAGGAAAGGGAAAAGGTTTACTTGTTGTCCAAGAATGGTATCAGGACCGCTTTTTTAGCCTACAGCTACGGAACAAATGGCCTGCCCGTCCCTCCGGACAAAGATTACCTGATCAACCTGATTGATGAGGAATTAATCAGCAAGGATATCTTCAGGGCAAAAAATACACATGCAGCCGATATTATTGTCGTCTGTATGCATTGGGGCCAGGAATACCAACGGGTTCCCTCCGAACGGCAAAAAGAGCTAGCCAGGATATTAATCGATCTAGGGGCCGACATTATCATTGGCAACCACCCGCATGTTATTCAACCGGCAGAAATTGTTGAAACGGAAAAAAGCTCCGGGCTGGTCTTTTATTCTTTGGGAAACTTTATTTCCAATCAAAGGGAACGTTATTGTGACGCCGGGATGATCGCCTTTATTAAAATTCAGTTTGAACCTGAAACAGATACTTACAGCATCTCACTTCTAGAAATAGAACCTACTTGGGTACATAAATTTAAACAAGGGGAAAGATGGAAATACAGGATATTGCCTGTGCGCGAGGTATTAAACACCGCCCTGCCACAGGAAATATTTAACCTCTCCCCCGAAAGCTTTCAGCGCATGCAGGAAGCCCTCCGGGAAACAATGGAAATAATTTATCCATGTCCGCCGGCGGAAATGATGTTTTGTAAGTAATCTTTGCTTTCAGTTTTGTAAGTAATCTTTGCTTTCCCTGTTGCTATAACTCTTATCTGTAAACCCTCTTAGGTGTGCTTATGAAAACACCCCTGTACCCTGGCTTATTGATTCAGGAAGTTCATCTGCCCTATAGACCTTTTCCACAACAACATTGATTTTTTCGATCAAATTTAATTCAAAGGGTTTTAAAGGTTCAAATTCTTCTTTATTGCATAAAACCCTAACTAGGGGCCGTAAAGGAAATCCGGCCTTGTTATAGGTTACAATACCAATGAAACCATTACTTAAACCCACAAAGGTACCGATAGGGTAGGCCGCAATATGCTGGAAAAAACTGCGTAAAACTTCAATATCAAATTCTTCCCCAGATGATTCAAGTATTTGAAAGGCAACATGTGGCTGCAGGGCCGCGCGGTAGGGACGATCTGCCACCAGGGCATCATAGACATCTACGACAGCGCAAACCCTGGCAAAAATATGTATTTCTTCCCCCTTAAGCTTTTCCGGATAACCACTGCCGTTCATCCGTTCGTGGTGTTGGTAGATCATTAAGGCCGATGCTACATCCATGCAGCCCCGCTGTGTTTTGAACATTTCATAGCCGATACGGGGGTGTTTTTTAATTTCTTCAAACTCTGCATGGGTTAATTTCCCCCTTTTATTTAAAATGTTGGTGGAAATCCTGATTTTGCCAAGATCGTGCATTAAGGCACCGATGCCAATACATGGTAAACGGGAACGCGGTACCTGCAGTGAAATCCCGGTCAGAATAGCCATTACAGCAACGTTGACCGAATGGGCAAAGGTGTAGCTGTCAGCGGTCCGTATGTCGGCTAAATTGACAATTAGATTTTGGTTGGTTAGGAGCTGGTCTATGATTTCTTTTAAAACGTTTTTGATACCTTTGTTTTCTAAAATAAGCCGCGGCACAGATTTCTTACCAGGTTGCCTTCTGGCTTCCCGGGCGATATCATTGATCAGCCTTTTTGCCTTTTGCCGTGTATCATCCAGAATAATGTCCTCAATTTCCACATCGGGAATAATATTGTCTACAATATACACGGCAGGGACACCTATTATTTGCAAATTATGTACATATTCTTTTTTAATTTCAACCCCTGAATTAAGCAGTAAGGCCCCCCGGGAATCGTAAATTGGGCGGGCAACTTTCATTCCCGGCTTTAAAGCCCATACCGGTACCTTGCGCATCTTCACACCCCATTTATTCCTGGAAGAAAAGTTCCCGGGCTCTTTGGAACCTGGCCAGTACCTTCTCTTTCCCCAAGAGGGAAATTATATCAAATAAATCGGGACCCATAGTGCGGCCGGTGACAACCAACCTTGTCGGCAGGTTAATTTTCCCCAAGGAAACCTCTAGTTTCCGACCTAGGCTTTGCAATTCTTCCTTTAACTTTTCTGTTTTAAAAGGCTCCACCTTTTCCAGGGTTTTAGCCGTTTCGTTCAGTATAGCGCCGGTATTTTCACGGGAAAAATGTTTCTTTACCCCTTTTTCATCATAGGGGAAATCTTCAAGGAAAAAATATACGCTGGCCTCCACTATTTCCTGCAGGGTTTTAACCCTATCCCGGACAAGAGCTACCACATCTTCTATTTTTAACAGGCTTTTTTGGTAAGCAGCCCATATTTCTTCATTTTTTTGAAAAAAGGGCAACGCCCTTTCTGTTACCGTTTGCAGTTCCATTGTTCTTAAATAATGGCCGTTTAACCAGATTAATTTTGTAAGATCATAGATCGCCGGATTTTTGCTGACCCTTTCCAAGGAAAAAGATCTGACTGTCTCTTCCCTGGTTAAAATTTCCTGATCATCCCCCGGTGACCAGCCCAGCAGTGTCAAATAGTTTATCAGCGCTTCCGGTAAAATCCCCATTTCCTTGTACTCTTGCACTGCTGTAGCCCCATGTCGCTTGCTGAGCTTGCTGTGATCTGGAGCTAAAATCATCGGTACATGGGCATATTGGGGAATGCTGTAACCGAGCAGCTGTGCAAGAATTTGCTGGCGTGGCGTGTTGGAAAGATGTTCCTCAGCCCGAATCACATGTGTGATCTTCATCTTATAATCATCAACTACAGAGGCAAAATTATAGGTCGGCAAGCCGTCGGAACGGACAATAATAAAGTCATCAAGGTTGGCATGATCAAAGGTCACTTCCCCCCTGATTATATCCCGCACTACTGTTTCACCCTCCTTGGGCATCAACAATCGGACAACATAGCTGCCGCCTGCAGCTTTTTTTTGTTCCCTTTCAGCAGGGGTTAGCTCGCGGCAACGGCCGCTGTAACGTGGCGGTTGTTTCATTTGGCGTTGTTTTTCCTTTTCTGCCTGCAGTTCCTCGGCAGTGCAAAAACAATAGTAGGCTTGCCCCTTTTCCAAAAGCCTTTGCGCTTCCCCTTGGTAAATTTCCAGACGTTCTGACTGAAAGTAAGGACCGTACTTACCTCCTGCCCCCGGGCCTTCATCCCAATCCAAACCAAGCCACTGCATGGAGCTGATAATTGAATCTAAATATTCAGGTGACGAACGCTGCTTGTCCGTATCATCTATCCTCAAAATCATTTCGCCCCCCCGGTTACGAACAAAAAGCCAGTTAAAAAGTGCCGTCCTGACTCCTCCAACATGCAGTTCTCCGGTAGGGCTGGGCGCAAATCTCACCCGCACCTCTTCCATTCTACAACACCTCATCTTTTGCTCCATTATAAACCTTATTGATCTTTATTTCTTCTTCTTTCTACAAAATTCCTTTATATATTCCAGCAAACTATTCATACGTCTGGCGGCTAATAAAAACCTCTCTTTTTAAGAGAGGTTTTTATCCAGCTAAGAGCCTTTAAACTGGGGTTCCTGTTCTTCTATTTCCAGAACCCTTGCTTGCAGGCCTTCGGCAATACTTTTTGTCTGGTCAGCAAACTGTGTAAACGTTTGTTTAACCATCTGGTTGTTTGTTTCCAAGGCAAACGATTCCAGGTCGGCCTGGACACTTTTTAAGTTCGCCAGACAAGTTTTCATTTTCGTGCCTACAGTCATTCCTTACTGCCTCCTTTGCATCTAAATGTTCAACTATACTTCTTTAGTATAAACTAATTGAACTGTTAAAATACCTTTACAAGGCCAGGCCAGCAACCCTTCCAGCAGGGATTAGCCCGTTAACGTTTTTTTAAGGGTTCACACTTGAAAATTCCTGTACCGGTTCCTGTTCCTCATTTTGTTCTTTTTCATTTTCTTTTGCTTCGTTTTTTTCCCCGGCTGCCTTTGCAGGCAGGGTTCCCACAGCAATAATTTGCGGGGTGGGCATATAATGATCTTTCCCCAAGAACTCCCTTTTTATTTCCTGGCCGTTTTCATAAAAAATACGGACAGTTTCTACTGTAAAACCCGGTTTACCTACCTGGACAACCCTTTGGTAAGTAACAGGCTGATCGGCCCTTTGTTCGTACTTGACCGGCGGTTCAATTCTTTGTAAGCCCTGTGTAACAACCTCTATTTTTTCTGTAGGGGAAGGAGAACCAAAAATAGTAGCTTTAATAGCGTTTTCAAAAACCTGTAGGTGAATTAACAGATAATAGGGTTTATTGTTGCGAAATTTAAGATCCAGGTAGTCATAGGCAATCGTTGCATCATACCCCGGGGGCAGGTACCCTACGGGTAACCCATGATTATGCCGTTCTTCTATACTAACACCTGCCAAAAGAGCGGCATGATAAAGGGTCGAAGATACCTGGCAAATACCTCCCCCCGGCCCCGGTACCACACGCCCCTGTACAATAACCGGCGCCTCCTTGAAACCGGCCCCTAAGTTGGCTTCCCCTACCAGCCGGTTAAAAGAAAACAGTTCCCCCGGGGCTAAAATTATATTATCCAGCTTCCCTGCTGCCAGTGCAATGTTGTAATTTCTATTTTGATCTGTAGAACTAAAATAAGTAGAAGCAGACGCTGCTTCTTCTCTGATGCCCATCTGCAAAATGTGCATGATTGTTTTTTCCGGAAACAGCCATTCTCTTTCCAGGTAAACATTCAAGGGAAAAGAAGTCCGGCAGGACAGCTTTTCCATAATTTCCTCCCCAGCCTTTTCAATATTTAACCTTTGCCCCTTTTGAGAAGGTTTCATTTTCAATTTACCCTGTTCAGCATAAATCGTTGCATTTCGCGGCGGGGTATACCATCCCGCCTGTACGGGCCCTAAGGCCTGTTTCCATTTTTCGTCCTCAAAATTAAATTTCTGGGGCAGATGAACACCGTATGTTAAAAAATTATACATTTCCTTGATGTTAAAAGAGAACCTTAGTTTTTTAACTTCCTGCAGCAGTCTGTCTTTAGCCAAGGTCAGGCCTAACTCTGCCAAGGGAAAAACCAAAGGATCTTGCTTGGAAGCGATATAAATATTTACCTGTTCTTTCTTCAACCCGGCGTGTAATTCTCCCAAAAGGAGCTCTACCTCCTGGTAGCTTTTACCCCCCAAAGGGGTACCTGCCAGGTAAACGCCCCAGGGAACTCTTTCCTTAAAATAAATATTTACAACCACCACCGACAGGAAAACCAGACCCAAGAGCCCCAGCAGCATTTTTAACAGCGTTTTTAAAATCTTTGATTGTATTGCCGGCATTTTTCTACCACCACTTTAAAATGTTTTATTACTTCATTTATATGTAGAGATCGTGTTGCCTTGCCAGCAACTTCTGGTTAAAACATAAAAAAACCTGTGAGAAAAATCCCCACAGGCATACAACGCTTTAACTACTGCTATATTCAAGTATTAAAACAAAACTACTGCAGCAAGGAAAGGAAAACACCGGCAACCACTGCTGAACCGATCACCCCGGCCACGTTTGGCCCCATAGCATGCATCAATAAAAAATTAGCGGGATTTGCCTCCCGGCCCACCACCTGTGAAACCCTGGCCGCCATGGGCACAGCAGAAACTCCTGCCGAGCCGATCAAAGGGTTGACCTTGCCCCCGGTGGCCTTACACATGATTTTACCCATAAGCACACCGCCGGCAGTGCCGATAGCAAAGGCTACCAGCCCCAAAGCGATGATTTGCAGTGTTTCGGCCTTTAAAAAGTAAGTAGCGCTCGCCTTGGCACCAACTGTGAGTCCCAAAAAAATAACAATAATATTGTTCAATTCATTTTGCGCTGCCCCGCTAAGGCGTTCCGTAACCCCGCATTCCCTGAGCAGGTTGCCAAACATCAGCATACCCAAAAGCGGAATTGCCGCCGGCAGAAAAAGCCCTGTAAGTATAATCACAGCGATGGGAAATATTATTTTTTCTTTTTTGGAAACAGGCCGTAGCTGCTGCATCACTATCTTTCTTTCTTTTTCCGTAGTCAGCGCCTTCATAATCGGCGGCTGGATAATGGGCACCAAAGCCATATAAGAATAAGCAGCGATGGCAATAGCCCCTAGTAATTGCGGGGCCATCTTAGATGTAAGATAGATAGCTGTGGGGCCGTCTGCACCACCAATAATCCCGATTGAACCGGCCTCTGGCAATGTAAACCCGAGTAAAAGCGCCCCTAAAAAAGTAAAAAAGATACCCAATTGTGCTGCCGCCCCCAGTAACAGGGTCATAGGATTGGCAATCAGCGGGCCAAAATCTGTTAAAGCACCGACCCCCAAAAAGATCAGCGGGGGATAGATACCCAGCTCGATACCCTGGTAAAGATAGTAAAAAAGGCCCCCGACCTGACCGTCCATGGGCGGATCCATCAGCCCCCCCAGCGGCAGGTTGACGAGCAGCATCCCAAAGCTAATCGGTACCAGTAAAAGGGGTTCATATTTTTTCCAAATTCCCAAGTATAAAAGAAATATAGCGACGGCGAGCATAATCAATTCCGGAAAAGCCAAATTGGCAAATCCGGTACTTTTGATAAAACTCAAAAGACTTTCAAGCATTTTTACTCCTCCCCGAATTATTCAATCACTAGCATAAGATCTCCGGTGTTAACAGATGAACCTACGGCAATATTAATTGATTTTACAGTTCCTGATTCGGGGGCGGTTATTTCATTTTCCATTTTCATTGCTTCCAGGATAAGCAACGTATCCCCGGCATTAACCTGTGCACCCACCTCCACTTTAATTTCAAGAATAGAACCCGGCATAGGCGCAGTTACCTCCAAACCGCCACCGGTTTTAGGTGCAGCCGGCTCAGTTACTTGAGGGGGAGCTGCCGGAGCTGCTGCCGGGGCGGCTGGTTTGCTCACCGGTGCAGCTTGGACTTGCGGTGCAGGTGTTGTGGGTTGTTGTGCCCCTGCAGCCTGTTCTGCCTCTTCGATAACAACCTCAAACGGTTCGCCATTAACATACACCTTGTACTTTTTCATCTGAATTTCCCCCTTTTATATGATACAAAATCTTGCCTTAAGTTGATAAGCCTTGTCCGGCTGGCTTGCGCCCAAACATCCCGGTGTGTACCTTCACTCCTGATTTTAGTAATCATAGGAAATGCAGGAGCCTGTTTTTCTAATGAATACTGCAGGGCCCCGATCGCCGCAGCTACAATTTCCGGCCTTAATGTTTTTTCGGCAGGGCTGCTCTCCACCTGGATTTTTACAGCTGGTTGGGCTTGTTGTTCTACTTTCTGTGATACAGTTGTTCCTCCTGTACCCTGCCCTTTCTGTTCGTCACTAAATGCCTTCGTAAAAAGAATTAAAAGCAACGCCAACCCAAACAAGGTAACCATTGTAATTGTAAAACCGATCACAGAAATCTCTAAACCTGTAACAAAATTCCCCATTTTATACCCCCCTTCCTTAATGCTTTAACACTGATTGCTGTCCCACCTCCCTGTTGATTCCAAACAAGGACTTAACCCTTTATAAAAAGCCTTTTTAGGCAATAAAACGATACTTTATTCACCATAACATTAATTCTTTAGGCAAACGCAAAACCCTTTTTTTTTTGCAATTTAAATGTTTAAAGCAATTTTTGCTTTTTACAGCATACTTTTCAATTTTTGAAGATAACAATAGTCAATTGCCACCGCACCTAAAACAGGAGCTGTACCAATACCCTCCCCATGGTAATCAGAACCGCCGGTAACCAAAAGATTATATTTTTTTGCCAGCAGCTTATATTTTTCTTCATCCGCAGACCGGTGATCAGGATGGAAGACCTCAATGCCCAGCAGCCCTCCGGTAACCATTTCTGGAATAAAAGTGTCTTCACCGTAGATCCCCGGATGAGCCAGTACAGGAATGCCTCCTGCACCGCGCACCAAAGTGATGGCTGCAAAAAGATCCAATTTGAAACGCTCTGTATAAGCCGGGCAACCCTTGCCAATAAACCTTGTAAAGGCCTCTGCCGGCGTACTGCAGTAACCCTTACGGTAAAGTTCCAATGCCAGGTGAGGCCTACCCGGGGCTTTTCCCTTTGTGCGGGCCAATATTTCCGCCACATCCACCTCTATATTCATTTCTTTTAGTTTGGCGATCATTTTTTTCATTCTTTGATGGCGGCTGTCAGCCATCTGTTCTAAAAGACTTTCTAGCCGGGTGTTAAGGGGATCGCAATAATAACCAAGCAGGTGAAACTCTTTTCCATTCATAGTTGTACTTAACTCCAGCCCGGGAACTACCTCCACACTATACCTTTGCCCTGCCTTTTGGGCGGGAGCCACCCCTTCTATGGTATCGTGATCGGTAATGCCCACCGCAGCAATTGCCTTTTTTTTTGCAGTCCTGACAACCTGTTCAGGACTTAAACTGCCATCGGAAAAAGTAGTATGGATATGCAAATCCACACGTCTGGCAACCATTCGTTGCATACCTCCTGTTCTAAAAATAACCTGGACAATTTTCCAAGGCCCTCTGTAAGGATAATATCATAATTTTTTATCGAACGGCATAAAAAAACACACCTTTGTAAAAAGGAGTGTAAGCTGGTAAAAATTTGGTTGGGGTTTCTAAAAAGATACCGAAAATAGAAATGCCTAGCGCGGTTCAACAATTAACTTGATCGCTGTTCTTTCCTCACCGTCAATTTGAATATCTGTAAATGCGGGAACACAGATCAAGTCCATGCCGCTGGGAGCTACAAATCCCCTGGCAATGGCCACGGCCTTTACAGCCTGATTCAGGGCTCCGGCCCCGATAGCCTGGATTTCAGCCCCTCCCCGCTCCCTTAAAACCCCTGCCAAGGCACCGGCCACAGAATTAGGATTGGATTTTGCTGAAACCTTTAATATTTCCATTTAAACTAATTAGTACCTCCTCTTAAGAAATGTTTTACTTTATTTTCTCTTAATTATATTCGCCAGTTTTTCAAATTTTCCTTCTTATAATTGAAAAGATTTAAAATATTTCCTTAATACCTGCCGTTTACTTTTTTATATTTTATGCCCCAAACACCCAGGCATTACTTTTTTAATTATTTGTTATTCATTTATCAAAAATATATACCTTGCCTGCTTCGCGAAAGGCAAATAAATTTTCTTGTTCCTGTTTCTTCTTTTCCGGGAGCAGGCATTCAATAAAATCTTCCCCGTACGTTCCTTTTTCGGCACCAAAATGGCTGCTGGCGCGTGTATCAACAATTACTTCTTTTTGAAATTCGTTTAAAATCAAACTGTTAACCAAATTAATTTCTTCAAAGGAAATACTTTTTTTGCTAAATGTAACCTGTAATAAAGTCCAGGCTTTAACAAATCTCTTGCCGATCGCCGGCAAAGCCTGTTCCTGTTCCAGAATCCCGTAATAGGCCTTTAAACAAGCAGAAAAGTGTTCCCTGAAGCGCATGTACCTTTCTTGTTTAATATTTGCCTTTAACATAAAGGAAATTATAAAAAATGCCTCTGCCCGGTTATAGTTTATTATTAAAATCTCCGGAAAACGGACCAGCAAGCCCACCAAAAGATTAACCCCGGATATTTTCCCGGAAGATTGTTCAAGCTGCATAAAAATAACTCCTCCTTGAACACTGTTACCAAATAAGATCTACAATAGCTGCTGTTTTTTCATCAAAAAGTAAGTGTACTTGCACTCTCTTGAATTTTCCCGTTCCTGGCTTCAATTATAAAGGAATTTAAATTTTAATATTCCATAACAGTAGAATGAATTCCTTCTAAGAAAGAAAAAAAGTGCCTTACGGCACTATTTACCATCGCAGCATACATTTTACCGGGCATATTCTACCGCCCGGATTTCTCTGATCACTGTAACCTTAATTTGTCCGGGATAATCCAATTCCTTTTCAATTTTTTTGGTAATTTCCCTCGCTACCTGCGTAGCTTTTATATCGTCAACCTTTTCTGGTTTAACCATAATGCGAATTTCACGGCCGGCCTGAATAGCATAGGCTTTTTCAACCCCATCAAAGGAGTCTGCTATTTCTTCCAATTTTTCCAGACGTTTAATATAAGCTTCCAGTGTTTCACGCCGGGCACCAGGCCTGGCCGCAGAAATAGCATCAGCGGCTTGCACCAAAACAGCCTCCATGGTTTGTGGTTCAATATCACCATGGTGGGCGCCAATTGCATTCACCACCTCGGGAGATTCGCGCAGTTTTTTAGCCAATTTAGCCCCGTTGACAACATGGGGGCCTTCAATTTCATGATCCAGGGCTTTCCCTATATCATGCAGCAAACCAGCCCTTTTTGCCAATTTGATATCAAGTCCCAACTCTGCGGCCATGATACCGGCCAGGTGGGCCACCTCCATGGAATGTTTGAGCACATTTTGGCCGTAGCTGGTACGAAACCTTAACCTTCCCAACGCTTTTATTAGTTCCGGGTGAAGCCCATGCACCCCGGCTTCAAATGTAGCCTGTTCCCCTTCTTCACGTATTTGGGCATCGACTTCATTTTGGGCTTTTTCTACCATTTCCTCTATGCGGGCAGGGTGTATACGGCCATCAATGATCAGTTTTTCCAGAGCCAGGCGTGCTATTTCCCTGCGAATAGGATCAAAACCTGATAAAATTACAGCCTCAGGGGTATCGTCAATAATCAGGTCAATACCCGTCAGTGTTTCCAAAGTCCGGATATTTCTGCCTTCCCTGCCAATAATACGGCCCTTCATTTCGTCATTGGGCAAATTGACAACAGAAACGGTAGACTCCGAAACATGATCTGCAGCGTAGCGCTGTATAGCCTGGGCAATTATCTCCCTGGCTTTTTTTTCTGCCTCCTCCTTAGCCTGCAGTTCTGTATCCTTAATCATCTGTGCCAGTTCATATTGTATTTCATTCTTTACCCTTTTAAGGATAACATCCTTGGCTTCTTCAGAGGTTAACCCGGAGATTTTTTCAAGTTCGAACAGTTGTTGCCGTTGAATTTCTTCCGTTTTTTTGCGAATTTGTAGGGTTTCCTCTTCCCGTTTTTTTAGTTCATCGTCCTTTTTTTCCAACTGAAAAGTTTTTTTGTCCAGGGCTTCTTCTTTTTGCAGGATACGTCTTTCCAAACGCTGCAGCTCTACACGTCTTTCTTTGGTTTCTTTTTCTAATTCATGCCTGTGCTTGTGTACTTCTTCTTTTGCTTCCAGTATTTTTTCTTTTTTTACTGTCCGTGCCTTTTCCTCTGCTTCATTTAAAATTTTTTTGGCAGCTTCCCTAGCAGACATAAGCCTGGTTTCAGTAAGATATTTAAAAATAAAATAGCCGGCTCCCAAGCCCAATAAAATGCCAATTATACCAGTAATAACAGCTAATAAGTCCAATTAATTTTTTCACCTCCTGTTCATTTTTTAGATTTTACTTCAATAAAAATAAGCTGTGGGTATCACAGCTTAAAATAGAAATGGCCATATTACACCCCCGACACCTCAACCTGAAAAATAAACAAAAGGACGGCAGGGATGACCGGTATATAATTTAGGTTTATATAAAAATGCCAAAAACCTGCTGTGGCATCATTGCTATGGTCAAATCTATTTTAAGGACAGTAAATCCCCTGTATAACAGGATTTTACTGTTTCTTAAAGCAATTTTATCCTCTTTACGAGGTTATGTCAAGTAAGAAAAGTTTTCATTAAAACAGCCTGTGCCGCTGTTTTAATTATTTTGCTTTGTCAACTTTACTATCCTTTTTTTTGTCTTCTTTGTCGTTTTCTTCCCCGGCGCTTTTATTTACCAGGTTATATTCCAGGCGCAGCTGCTTTTTTATTTCCTGGTATAGGTCAATATTTTTCCTTAAAAATTCCTTGGCGTTTTCCCTGCCCTGCCCCAACCTTTCATCCTTATAGGAATACCAGGTGCCGCTTCTGTCAATAATTCCTTTATCCAGGGCCAGGTCCAAAACACACCCCTCCTGAGAGATCCCTTCCCCAAAAATAATATCAAATTCTGCAGTTTTAAAGGGCGGTGCCAATTTATTTTTTACCACCCTGGCCCTTGTCCGGTTGCCAATCATTTCATTGCCCCGTTTCAGGGTTTCCATCCTGCGCACATCAATCCGCACCGAAGCATAAAATTTTAACGCCCGGCCGCCGGGTGTAACTTCGGGATTGCCGAACATAACACCCACTTTTTCCCGGATCTGGTTGATAAAAATTGATGTTGTCTGTGATTTGCTGATCTGGCCGGAAAGCTTTCTCATCGCCTGGGACATCAGACGCGCCTGCAGGCCAACATGGGCATCGCCCATTTCCCCTTCAATTTCCGCCCGGGGCACAAGAGCAGCCACCGAGTCAATCACTAAAACATCGATCGCCCCGCTGCGCACCAAAGCCTCTGCAATTTCTAAAGCCTGTTCGCCTGTATCTGGTTGGGAAACCAGCAATTCATCAATATCTACGCCCAGTTTTTGGGCATAAATTGGGTCAAGAGCATGTTCTGCATCAATAAAAACAGCGAAACCACCGTTTTTTTGTGCTTCTGCAATAATATGCAGGGCTACCGTGGTTTTCCCTGAAGATTCAGGGCCATAGATCTCCACCACCCTGCCCCGGGGGACACCCCCGATACCCAAGGCAATGTCCAAAGACAGCGCTCCCGTAGGAATTATATCAATAGGCTGCTGACTTTCTGCACCCAGTTTCATAACAGAGCCTTTACCAAACTGCTTTTCTATCTGTAACAAGGCTGTATCCAAAGCCTTTTTCTTTTCCACCCTGCCCCCACCCCCTTGAAACTAGCTGTTTCTATAAAAACATCTGTTTGGTTATTTTAATTTAATTATTCTCCAGCCCCCGGGGAACTTCCTGCTTTTTTAATTTTTTTTAAATAAAAACTCTCTTACTGTCGTATAAACAGGTCCCGTTGGGTACAGCTTGCTCTGCATTAAACAAAACCGATCTACCCATAATTTATTTTTACATACCCGGGGTTCAGTAAAAATATTGTTTGCAGCCCCCAAAATTTCCCCTTTTTTCTTTTTCCTGCCCAAGGTGATATGCGGACGAAACTGTTGCCTGGATACCCTAAGGGGTTTACCCTTACTATATTGTTCACTATGTTGCTGGAAATTTAATATTTTTGAACGTTGTTCAATTTCTTCTGCCAAATTACACAGTTGCCGGGTTCCTTCCTCTGTACCTATCCATAGTACCCGAGGATTGTTCAAGGAAGGAAAGGCCCCCAAACCAGCCAAGGAAAGGGTAAAAGCTGCTGTTTTTTCCCCCAGTTCTTGCAGGGATTTTTCCAAAATACACAGCGCAGCTTCGTCCTGTTCCCCCAAAAACTTTAGGGTAATATGCAACAGAGGCGGTGCCACCCAGCGCACCCCTTTTATTTTCTTGCGCAGCCTGTCCTGGATCTGCGCCAGCTCTGCCTGTAGTTCAGCCTGCAGATTTACTGCCAAAAAAACCCTCATATTATCCCCTTCTGCCTTATATAATTCCCCGATCCCCATAAATCTCCTGCAAAAAAATTTAGTCAACAAAAATAAAGCGTTCCAGGCTGAAATTTAAAGGAAATTGTTCTACTTTGATCAAATCTGCGCTGAAGGGAATATAGCGTTTTCCTTCATTATGAAAGTCCAACAGTACAAGGCTGAAATTAATATCCAGGTTTTGAATGCCCCGGATACCGGACGCGCCGGTTGAACCGGCATTTATTTCAATATACCCTTCGTTTTTCTTAATGTAGGGTTTATGCAGGTGGCCCCCCAAAAGTAGGTTGCCATCTTTACGCAGGTATTTGAACATAGCGGGGTTGTGGGCGGCAATAATGGTTGTTTCCCCACTGCGGGCCACGTTTTCAGCCAGCTCCTGTGCTTTCCTTTCCATCAGGCCTTCATCCGGAATGGAAGGTGCACCCGAAAAAGAAGCCGGGTCTGCCAAGCCCGTAATTTTTAAGTTTGCCACTTCAAGATCACCATTTTCAAGGACAATCACGTTTTCCATTTTTTTAAGTTGTTCTACAACCGGTACGGACTCATGATTACCCGGAACAAAAACATAGGGCACCTCAATTTCTGCGAAGAAACCGGATAAAAGCTCCAGTTCCAGTTCTGTTCCATAGTCCACCATATCCCCGGTATCAATAATCAGGCCTACATTGAAAGTTTCAACAATACGCCGCATAAAATTAAAGGCTGCAGGATTATTATGAATATCTGAAACATGAAGGACTTTGACTGTATCCTGTTTATTTTCCAATACTGAATTTTTTTCCACTTCATTTTGCAAAAAAAAGATGTTTTCCACTACCTCTGTAAACTGTGATCCCATACTTTCAACAACCCCTACCCCCTCCTGTAGAACGTGAAATACCAGGGGGGCAGCTTCCAGGGCCCCCTGGTATTCGGCTTCTAAAAATGCCGCCGGCTTATAGGATAAAGAGGCGGCAGACAAAAACAACAGTAATACCAGTAAATTAATCAAACCTACCAAAAACATTTCTTTTTTACGCACATGGCGGTGTGTCCAAAGAAGCGTAGCAGCCATACCCAGTAAAAAAACCAAAAACAACAGAAAAGCCAGATATTTAATTATATTCGTTTTTATTTCCTGAAACAGTTCCCCAGACCAAATACCTGCCGACAGGGCATGGGAGCTTTTTGTAAATTTGGTTAATTCATCTTTATTGACTATATTTACACTTTTCAATGTTAGGTAAAAATCAAGGGGGGGCAGGTGGGTGACAGCTGTAAGTTTCCCCAGAGGAGGCAGGTAAATAATTGTACACCCTTTCCCCCAAAGTTTCAGGCCGGCTTCAAGTTCAAGAGCACCGGCGGAAAAACTAAAGGGGCCTAAAAACTGGATGACGAGCAGCATTAACAGGAGGCCGGAAAAAATTTTCAGGGCAGTAGCCTTAAATAGCTTCCTTTTTAAATTCATCTTTCTTCTCCGTTCCCAGTAGGCTGCGCAGGTATTTCCCCCCGATTCTTTCTGTTTCCACTAAACAACCGGCTGCTTCTTTAACCAAGCCTTTATATTTTTTAATAATATCCCGTACTTTTTTCTCCTGGCCCTCAAGGATTTCCTGCAAACCCCTATGTAGGGTATCACCGGGCAGATCCTTAAGGCTGACAATCCCCAGGGAAGACATCCCGGATTTAATAATTTTTTTAGCTAATTCCACGGCTTGTTGAAAATCATTGGCTGCACCGGTGCTACGGTTGCCGAGCAGCTCTTCTTCGCTGATCGCCCCACCCAGCAAAACAGCAATCTGTCCTTCCAAATAATCCTTGGTATAAATATAGCTATCCTCTGCCGGTGTTTGCCTGATATAGCCCATCGCTTTCCCCCGGGGTATAATTGTTACAGTAGAAACAGAACCAGGCCTGAAATGTTCACTGATTAGGGCATGACCAATTTCATGGATCGCAATACGCCGGCATTCGTCTTTGCCTGGCCGGCGGTCTAGTTTTTCACCCATGATCACTTTATCCAGGGATTCACAAAAATGCTTTTTGTGAATAAATTTGGATTTTTCCCGGAGAGCGGCAATCGCAGCCTCGTTAGCCAGGCTTTCCAAATGTGCCCCTGAAAAACCAAAGGTATCGGCGGCCACTTTCCGCAGTTGAACATCCTCAGCCAGGGGCTTGTTCCGCGTATGCAGTTTTAAAATCTGCAGTCTTCCCTCAAAATCAGGAAGTTCAACCTGCACAATGCGATCAAAGCGACCAGGACGCAATAAAGCATCATCTAAAAGATCCGGCCTGTTTGTAGCCCCAATTAACAAAATACAGATCTTACCGTCCAGGCTGAGGCCGTCCATTTCCACTAAAAGCTGATTTAATGTTTGTTCATGTTCCAGATGGGAAGTGCTGCCGCGCCCCCGGCTGGCTCCCAAAATATCTATTTCATCAATAAAAATAATGGCACTTTTCTTTGTTTTTTTCCGGGCACCGCTTTTAGCCTGTTCAAAAATTTGCCGCACCCTTTGGGCACCCACACCGGCATACATTTCAATAAACTCGCTGCCGGCAGCAGAAATAAAGGCCGAATTGGTATGCGAAGCAGCCGCCTTGGCCAACAATGTTTTACCCGTGCCCGGCGGCCCGACCAAAAGGATACCTTTCAAGGGCCTGATACCCATCAAATTAATTTTTTCCGGCTCCCTGATAAAATCCAGTGCCTCGAGCAGTTCCCGCTTTGCAGAATTTTGACCGCCGATATCACTAAAACCGATACCGGTTCCTGCCTTGGAGTCATGGACATTCAAAGGGGCAAATTGCTTAATTCCCCCCCTGCTTTCAAATGTTTTATAAAGGAAAAACAACAGCCCTAAGGCAAAAACAAAAGGAAAAACATTATAACCCAACCAAAGCAAACCTGCAATTAGTCCTAAAACAACCCCCGCAACAATCTCCTTAAGCATGCACAGACCCCCAAAACAAAATGGATGTTATTAAAAATAAAAGAAACAATAAGAAAAATTTATTTGGGCCTCACACACAACCAGTTTACATAACATATTTACACAGTTGCATTATAACAAAGATTACTGCTTAAAAGCAAACTAAAAACCCTTTTAACAGCCCAAACCGCATTTTAAAGCGGTACTGTTGGTTTTTAAGCAACCTGGCCGACCCCTATAGAATATTTTACCGGAATAACCTCATAAAGGTTGCTTTTAGAGGTTGCTAGTAAGAGGTATATTCTTTTTTGATCAACCCAAAGGTTGTAATTTTTTAAGTCTTTTTCCTGTTCCAACTGCCTAAAAACCTCTTTGCTCATTGCCCCATAGTTGCCCATTCTTTCCCCTTCCATTAGCGCAAAATGTATTTTAGTGTAAACAGATTCCAAATAAGGATCCCTGTTATCTGTTAGGGTTATTATATAGGAGTCCTTTTTGTAGGCTGAACTTAAAGCCTCTTCAATACGGTTGTAGGTTTTTGGAAGGTTGTCCACTGCATCTAAAACGATACAAACCTCCGTTTCCTTGCGGCCATCATTTATTAATTCAACGTCACCCACCCCTTCGATTTGCAAAAGCGTCTCTGCCAAAGGCTCTTTAACCCGGCGTTGCTGGTGCCAAACGTTGAAAGCATAGATGCAACCGCAGGTAAACAGAAATACCAGGAAGACAACTACATATTTATGGGGAATACGCATATTTATCAGCTCCGTATTTTCCTAGCGTGTTTACATAACACGTTACCATTATAACAAAAATCCTGCCTATAAAACAATGCAAATAAAACCATACGGCAGGATAACAATAACGCCTTTCTGTCATCAATTTTATAAACGGATATTTCTTAGCCAAAAATATTTTAAATTTATAGATTTACTTTTGGGCCTGCATTTACGGTTCTCTTGCCACCGCCATAAGATCGTATGTTCCTATCCCGGTAATAATCACACGTAAAAGTTCCCCCGGTTTTGCTGCTGCAATTTTGCTGATTATAACCTGGCCGTCAACCTCCGGTGCTTGGGAAAACATTCTGCCCCGGGCACTTTTTTTACCCCTGAAAAAAGCGTCAACCAGCACTTCAACTTCCTGTCCCAGCAGGGAGCGATTAAAGTTGCGGGAAATTATTTTTTGCTGTTTCATAATTTTTTCCCGTCTCTGTTCAGCCGTCTCTTTTTTTGCCTTAGCCGGCATTTTATAAGCAGCAGTCCCCTTTTCCGGAGAAAAAGAAAAAGCACCCAACCTTTCAAAAGGGTGTTCACGCAGAAAAGTAAGGAGTTCGGCAAATTCTGTTTCACCTTCCCCGGGAAAACCGGTCATAACGGTCGTCCGCAACACAGCCTCCGGCATAAGGGCACGCACCTTGTCATAGAGAAAAATAATTTCCTCCCGGCTGGTTTTTCTCCCCATCCGGTATAGAATTTTGTTGTTGATATGCTGAATGGGGAGATCGAGATATTTACATATTTTAGGTTCCTGCTGCATCATTTTAAGCAGATCGTCCGTAACATGTGCCGGGTGCAGATATAAAAGCCTAATCCACCTGATACCCCCAATTTTACAAAGCTGCCGGAGCAACTCAGCCAGCATAGGCCTCCCATATAAATCAAGGCCATAGGCTGCAACATCCTGGGCAATCAGAATTATTTCCCGGGCCCCAAGTTTTTGCACGCCCAGCACCTCTGATACAAGATCGTCAATTCTTTTGCTGCGCAGTTTTCCCCTGAGGGAGGGAATCAAACAATAAGCACACCTATTATTACAGCCTTCAGCAATTTTAATATATACGCTTTGCGGCGGCCGGCTTAAAAAACGGCTGTTTGGCTGTAAAGTAGGCTTCTGAAAGTCTATATTGGGGAAAAAAGCCTTTTTTAGCAAGTGCGGTAGTAAAGGGTACTGTTTAATTGGAATTAATAGATCTACCACCGGCAGCCTTGTTTTAATTTTATGCAGGGCAAAATATTGAACCAGACAGCCGACAACAACTATTTTTGCCAACCTGTATTCTGGTGATCTTTTGATTTTCCCCAGCGCCTCGATCACTGCCAGGGCTTCGCGGCGCGCTTCTTGCAAAAAAGCACAGGTGTTAACCACTACAAAATCCGAATGAGCAGGCTGCCGGGTCAAACGGCAACCTGCCCGGCTTAGATTTCCTATAATTTCTTCTGAGTCAACTAAGTTTTTAG
>JAAYRR010000129.1 GCA_012518675.1 Bacillota bacterium | reverse complement strand
TCAGTGCGAGACATGGTATCTCTCCTCCTAACACCCGATCTACTGCTGATTTGAAAAATCCCCATTCCTTGGTTTTAGCCCGTAGGGCCTTTTTCCCCTTTTCTGTTACCAAATAATACTTTCTTCTCCGCTTGGTATCGCTATCTTCCCAATATGAGGACACTAAACCATCCTGCTCTAGGGAATGTAGGATAGGATAAAGAGTCCCTTCCTTTAAGTGAAAAACCCCCCCTGAAACCCGCTCCAATTCCTTGATAAGCTGATAGCCATACATGTTTTCCCTTTCTAGAAGGGAAAGAACCAAGATCGAGGTGCTGCCCCGCTGTAATTTCCGACTAACCTGCAAAAGTCTCCCCCCTTACCTATTTTATCTATGCATAGATACCCTATGTATGTAAATATAACACACTCTTACCCCAATCACAAGCGGTTGGAAGAAAATAAAGCAAAAATAATTGGAAGGCGGCATTGCCCCTCCCAAATTTCTCCGGCGAGCGGTAATCGGGGTAACCCTCCAACATTGAACGAATAGCCAGCCATAGCGGGAAGAAATAGAAATTCTATACGCAGATATATGGAATTAAACCGGAGGCTGGACCTAGAAAGTGTTCCATATTTGGAACCAGAGGCAAACCTCATCAGGGAAATGCGTTATTATGAATATATATAGATTTTTGATTTTTGTGCTGAAATTGTTCCAATGGATATATTGTAAAGCTGTCAAGTAAGGGGTTATGATTTACTTTAAGGCAGTGTCGTTGAAACAATGTAAAGCAGGGGGAATTATTGTGGCAAGGGGTAACCCTGGGACAGAGAAACGAATTGTCATATATGTTATGTTGTCCTTCTTTATCGGCTGGCTGGTTGCTTTGTTGATTCCTCTTTTTGGGCTTACTTATGGCGACAAAGCATCAATACTAATTCTAGCTGCCATGATGTTTACGCCTGCCCTAAGCAGTATTCTCACAAGATTAATTACTAAAGAGAGCTTCAAAGATATGTATTTGCACCCCAATTTCAAGGGCAATTTACGGAAGTATTCGCTTGTGTTTTTTGGCCCTTCACTATTATTGCTTTTTAGTGGCGTTGTCTACTTTTTGCTCTTTCCTGGAATGTTTGACACCAGTCTTTCACAATTGAATGAAATTATTGCAGGGAAGGGGCCGGCAGGTCTTACTGCTGTCAATATGTTAATCATTTCTATTATACAGATCGTTATCATTGGCCCCTTTATCAACATAATCCCCACCCTGGGGGAAGAAATCGGCTGGAGAGGATACTTACTTCCCAAACTGAGGGAACTTTATGCCACTAGAACCGCATTGCTTGTCAGTGGTGCTATCTGGGGTTTTTGGCATTTACCTGCCATTGTAATGGGACATAATTACGGTACAGATTATTTTGGCTACCCCTATCTGGGTGTTTTGGCTATGATTATTTTCTGTATTGTTTTGGGTATTATCGAGGGTTATGCAACAATTGAATTAAATAGTGTTATCCCGGCTGCCATGATCCATTCCACCTTAAATGCGGGTGCGGCCCTTCCAATGGTTATAGTAAAACAAGGTTATAATCCCCTCATTGGCCCTGCCATAACCGGTCTTGTGGGTGGGATACCATTTATCATTGTCTCTATTATTCTGTTTTTGAAAGCTGATGGAAGAAGGTCAACACCTAAATAGTTTCTTTTCCAACCATGTCGTTTTGGGGGAAGTTCGATTTATGAAAGATACCGGCCCCAAGGGGAGGAATATAGCAAAATACGTAGAATAGTTAATAAAATGTGATGCTATAAAAGTAGCAAAAAATGGAGTATAATGAAATAGGGTTGCCAGGAAAATACTTTAACGGTACAGGTTTTGTTGTGGCAGGTTGTATTTGCTAATCATAATTACGGGGGGAGGGGGCATTTTAATTGTTAATGGCCCGTCCTCTTATTATTTTGATACTGGCGTACATCGCGGGAATTACCCTCGGGCGTTTTTTTACGTTCACTTTTTTTATCCTGCCGGCGGCCGCCGCCCTTCTTTGGGCTTTGTGGCAAGTTTTTAACGAAAAAAAAGGGCTGCAGGCTTTTAAGCCTTTTATCCCTCTCTTGCTTCTTTTCTTAGTAGCTGGAGGGATGAGGTACTATTATGCGCTGGCCGGAGTAAAAGGCAATATCCGCGACTTTGGCGGGGAAAAGTGTACGCTGGTGGGTATGGTGGAAGATGAGCCTTTGTGGCGGGAAGATGATGTGGTTTTCCCCCTGTACCCGGAGAAAATAGTTCTAAAAGGGAAGGAATACCCCGTAAACGGAAAGGTGAGGGTTACCCTCCGACTGGAGCCCAAGGGCGGCGGTAGCGCACCGGGGAGCGGCAGCGCGCCAGGGAACAGCGCGAAGGGCGGCGGGGATGAAAAAAGTTTTAGGACTAATGAAGAGGACAAGGATGGGGATGGGGACGGGAGCGAAAGTTGGTATGCAGATAGCAACAAAGGGGCCCCGAAAAATTTAGAAAACAAAACCGGAGATGCGGGCCTTTTCTTTTTATCTTACGGCCAACAGGTGTCCCTGCAAGGTGTGCTTTATGAGCCGCAAGGACAGCGCAACCCCGGCGGTTTTGCCTACCGTGATTTCCTGGAAACGCAGGGAATCGCGGCCACTTTTTATGGCGCGGCCAAAGATGTGGACGGCCTTGGCCTTTCCCCGGAGCTGTCCAGCCTGCGTCGGGCGGCCCTGCAGGTCAAGGGGAGGATGTCTGCTATTTTAAGGGCTTACCTGCCGGCCAGGGAAGGGAACCTGCTGGTGGGGATGCTCTTTGGCGAACGCCGGGCGCTTGATGCGGAAGTGGAGGGTTTCTTCGCCCGCAGCGGCGTGGCGCATTTGCTGGCCGTTTCCGGACTACACGTCGGGTTGGTAGCAGGTTTTTTTTTACTTTTTTGGCGCAGGGTTGCCGGGCCGGGCTGGTGTTCTTTTTTGTTGAGTGTGCTGTTTCTTTTTTTGTACGTTTTTTTATGCGGCCTCAAACCTGCCGCACTGCGGTCTTTGTTGATGTTTATTTTGGCAGGGGCCGCCCTTTTTTTTGGACGGCGCAACGATCTGCCTACAGCCCTGGCTGCCGCAGCTTTGTTTACCCTTTTTTACCGCCCCTTTTATTTGTTTTCTGTCGGCTTTCAGCTTTCTTATACGGCCACGGCCGGGCTTATTTTTTTTGCCCCTTATCTGCAGGAAAAAATGGGCGCTTTGTTGACAGGTTGGGGCAGCCCGGCCTGTATTACAGAAAAAATAGCTCCCTTGTTGGCGGTGACCATGGCGGCCCAAATCGGTGTTTTGCCCCTGGCAGCCTATTATTTCCAGGAGGTTTCCCTGGTTGCCCTTTTTACAAATGTGCTAATTTTGCCGGTGATGGCCCTGGTTTTGGGTGGCGGGCTTGTGGCAGCACTGCTGGGGCTGTTCCTGCCTGCGGCCGGTGCATTTTTTAACCTGGCTAACTATCCGCTGCTGGCCTATATTCTTTTTGTTACCTCCAAGGCAGGTGCCCTGCCTTTTTCTTCTTGCCGGGTTTATCCCCCGCGCCTTTGGGAACTGGGCCTGTATTATGCTTTATTTGTGTTGTGGGCCGCGGGGGGGAAAAAATATTTTCTTTCCTTTTACCAATACCTGCGGGGAAGGGTGCGCCTGTTTCATTTTTTAATTGTGTTTTTGGTTGCTGCCCTAATTTTTACCTGGTGGGGGGTGCCGGGCGCCGGCCGGCGCCCCTTAGAGGTGGTTTTCCTTGATGTGGGGCAGGGGGATGCCATTTTTATGCAAACCCCCCGGGGGAAAAACATCCTCTTGGATGCTGGCGGCAAACCGGCTTACAGGGGAAATATTGCAGAAACAGGCCACTTGGTGGTGGTGCCTTTTTTGGAACACCGCCGTATCAAAAAACTGGATCTGGTGATCGTCAGCCACCCCCATGAAGATCACTACGGGGGGCTTTTTGCAGTTCTGGAAAAAATACCGGTGAAAATGCTGGCGATTAATGACGAAATTCCGCAGGAGGGCCCTTACCCTGAGCTTTTGGCTTTAGCCCGGGATAAGGGTATTTCCCGGGAAATTCTGTGTGCGGGTGACTGTTTAACACTGGAGCCGGCCTTGGAGATCCGTATTTTGAACCCCCCGCGGGAGCTATGGCGGGGAACGGGCAGCGATACGAACAACAATTCGCTGGTTGTGCATCTGCGCTACAAGGATGCGGGGCTGCTTTTGACGGGAGATGTCGAAACGGCGGCTGTCGAATTTCTTTTAAAACAAGAGGATCTGCCATTATACCAGGTGTTAAAAATACCCCACCACGGCAGCGCCCTGGCCAGTCTGCCTTCTTTTCTGGATAAGTTTCCTCCCTGGGCAGCGGTGATCAGTGTCGGGCCCAATTCTTTCGGCCACCCGCATGCGGATACCCTGGCTGCCCTGGATGAAAGGGGCCTGCAAATTTTCCGCACAGATTTGCACGGCGCAGTAACATTTAAAACCAAAGGCTATGTTTGGGAGGCTAAAACCATGTTGCCGCGGCAAAAGGCCGCCGCAAGGTAACCTCTTGTTTTGTGGTGCCGGCAAAAAAAGAAACGGGACGTCCCCGCGCTTTACCCGCCTTTGTCTAAAAAAATTTGGGGGTCAATAGGTTGTTCCGCTACATATTTGGGACAAAACAAATAGGCCGCAACCCCTGATAGTAATAGGGGTTGCGGCCATATTTTTTTAAGCTTGCTTTAAAAGCATGATTACAGCTGTTTGTAGTTGTCCTTAAAGTTCTTTGCCACCGTTATCCCTATAAAATATTAAGGCGTTGGGGACCGGCCGGCTGGGTTTGGTGATCGTCAGGCCGTGCAAAAGAAGGCCGGCTGAACCGCCGCCGTCTAAGTTTATAGCCTGGGCAACGCCTAAGTCTTCTTGCAGGATAGTGCCCAGCTGTTCCAGGGTGG
>JAAYRR010000128.1 GCA_012518675.1 Bacillota bacterium | reverse complement strand
TACTGCAGAAAACAGGGAAAATGGCATTTATCTGCTGATTCAAAACCCCGCCGAAAAAGGTGATCACAAAGAAAGCAGCCTGCCAGAGGCGGCAATATCCTGCGACTACCCGGGTGGGATGCAGGCAGGACAAACAATATTTCTGATTACCTCCCCCACCTTGGGGCAGGGCAGTGAAGAACTCGGGAAAATGTTGATGCGCAGCTTTATGTATTCCCAGCAGGAACTGGAATCTTTACCCGACAAAATGTTATTTTTTAACAGCGGTGTTTTCCTAACCACAGCGGGGAGCCCTGTTTTAGACGAATTAAAACAGCTAAAGGACCGGGGTGTGGAAATTTTATCCTGCGGCACCTGCCTGGACTACTATCAGCTGCAGGATAAATTAGAAATAGGCAGTGTAACCAACATGTACGACACCGTGGAAAATATAAGCTTAGCTACCAAATGCGTCACCCTTTAATGCATTGAGTTAATTGTTACGGATGTTTTTTTAAGGTCGCATTTTCAGAATTCTTGAAAGCAGGGCATGGCGGATCCTCCCCCAAAATATAATATATAGTTACAGGGAGGCCCCCTGTCACCGCCACCACGCCGTAGCCTCCTAGTTACCACGCCTAGCTCTGGTAGCCCTGTGCCAAAGGCTTGTTTTTGGGCAGGGGGGCGGCTATAATGTAGGTAGTTATTTTTGCTATATTTTTGTAAAGAAAGGCTGGTTTGGGAATAGATAAAGTGATGGGCAGACCTGAACAACAATCTTTTGACGTTATTGTGGTTGGTGCGGGCCATGCAGGCTGCGAGGCGGCGCTGGCGGCTGCCAAAATGGGATGCAATACTCTGTTGGTAACCCCTAATTTGGATCACCCCGCTTTAATGGCCTGCAACCCCTCCTTAGGGGGGCCCGGCAAAGGCCACCTGATTAAAGAAATTGATGCACTGGGCGGGGTAATGGGCATCAACGCCGACCGGCACGCGCTGCAGATGCGCAGGCTGAATACCAGCAAAGGGCCGGCCGTGCAGGCTTTAAGGGCCCAGGTTGACAAAAATGCCTACCAGCGGGGTATGAAGGCCATTTTGGAGGCCGAGCCCTGCCTAACGCTGCGGGAGGCGGCTATTGCCGCCCTAATTTGCGAACAGGGGGAGGTTAAGGGCGTTCTTACCCGGCAGGGCAGCACCTACTTCTGCCAGAAACTGGTCTTGGCGGTCGGTGTCTACCTGCATGCCGAGATATTTGTGGGGCACAACCACTTCCCCGGTGGCCCGGGAAACCAGTGCCCCGCCAATGAACTGGCGGAAAGCCTGCTACAATTGGGTTTTAAAACAGACCGCTTCAAAACGGGAACCCCGCCCCGTGTCTACAAGCGCAGTATTAACTTTGCCGACCTGATACCCGTGCAGGGGGAAGCGGGAACTGGCAGCTTTTCCTATGCCACAAGGGACAAAGAATTTAAACAGATGCCCTGTTATCTGACCCATACAAACAAACAGACCCACCGGTTAATTTTGGATAATATAAACTATGCAGCGATCTATTCCGGCCTGATGGATAGCAGCAAGGGGCCCCGCTACTGCCCGGCCTTGGAAGATAAAGTGGTCAGGTTTACCGACAGGGGCAGGCACCCGGTTTTTATAGAACCGGAAGGGGCAGAAACTGAAGAAATGTACCTGCAGGGGGTTTATACCAGCCTGCCGGAAGAACTGCAATATACCCTGCTGCGCACGATCCCCGGCTTGGAAGAGGTTATCATTACCCGTCCGGCCTTTGCCATTGAGTACGACTATTTTCCGCCCACACAGCTTCAGGCTACGCTGGAAACCAAGCAAATCAAGGGCCTTTATTTTGCCGGCCAGATTAACGGTACCACCGGCTATGAAGAAGCAGCCGCCCAGGGGCTAATCGCCGGTATCAACGCGGCCCTTTCCTGCCGGGGTGAGGCCCCTTATGTCCCGGCCCGGACGGAGGCCTACATCGGCGTTTTAATCGACGACCTGACAACCAAGGGGGTTATGGAACCGTACCGTATGTTTACAGCCCGCTGTGAACACCGCCTGCTGCTGCGGCACGATAACGCCGATCTGCGCCTTACAGAAAAAGGTTTTCAACTGGGGTTGGTGCCTGCAGAACGCTATGCGCTTTTACAGGCTAAAAAGCGCCTGCTGCAGGAGGAAAAGGAAAAGCTTCGCGAAATCCGCTTAAACCCCGTTGATTCCCTGAACGCCGCCTTGAAAGAAACAGGCACAGCCCCCCTGAATAAACCGCAAAGTTTAGAAGAACTGCTGAAAAGGCCGGAATTAAATTACCAGAAGTTGGTGGAGGTGCTGGATGAAGAACAGCGCCGGCAGCTTTCCGCCGACGAAGATGTCATCCGCGAGGCAGAAACGCAGATTAAATACGCCGGCTATATTGCCAAACAGGAAAAAAGTGTCCAACAGCTCTCCCGGTTGGAATCAAAGTTAATTCCCGCCGACTTTGCCTATGATGAGCTAACCAATATTTCAATGGAAGCGCGGGAAAAATTGAAAGAAATCAGGCCGCGGACCTTGGGGCAGGCTTCCCGCATCGATGGTGTTACCCCGGCCGATCTATCCTTCCTCAACCTGTACCTGGAAAACAGGCGCCGTTCCCGTGTTAAACAGGCAAAAAATACAGCTGCAATAACGCCGGAACAAACGCCGGAACAGGGTCCGGTAGAATGAACGGGCGGCAAAAAAACGCCGGCGACAGGCCGGTGCTGAAAGGCGTGGGTATCGATCTGGTCTGCATCCAGCGTATCAGGCGCGCCTACCGCCGCCGGCCGGCACGGTTTTTAAACAGAATATTTACAGAAAAAGAAATTGCGTTTTTAAAGTCCAAAACAAATCCTTTCCCCTCCATGGCCGCCCGTTTTGCGGCTAAAGAAGCGGTAGCCAAAGCCTTAGGCTGCGGCATCGGTCGCGTTGGCTGGCGCGACCTGGAAATTTTACCTGCTGCCGGGGGAAAGCCCGTTGTGTTCCTGCAGGGGGCAGCACAGTCTTTGGCTAAAAAACAGGGGGTCAAAGGGGTGGAAATTTCCCTTTCCCATGACAACTATTACGCTATTGCCCAGGCAATCGCCTATTAAGAGACCAACAACCTTTTTTCCCTTTTTTCCAATATAACCACCCTGTTTAAATTTGGCAGCTTTCCACGGCAAATTTTTGTGTTTTTTCTCTTGACTACAAAAATATTTTGTGATAATTTTGTGGTAAACCCTATTGTTTTAGTAGGTTTAAACAAGAGTCAACATTGTTTTTTTAAAAGGGTTTGCTTTTTTATTTTTCGAATCCCGAGTAAATCACTCAACATTAACAGACGTTCAATATGAGCAAATTCCTTTTAACGGATGCTTAAATAACAGACACTTAAATAAGCTAAAAATGATCTGGAAAGGTGGAGGAAACGGGTGCGTTTAACGGCAAAGGGAGAATACGGTGTCAGAGCGATGATCAACTTAGCCTTAAATTATCCAGCCGGGCCGACCCCCTTAAGCCAAATTGCCCACATGGAAAATATTTCCCGGCAGTTCCTGGAACAAATATTTGCAACTTTAAGGCGCGAAGGCCTGATTAACAGCACCAGGGGCATTAAAGGCGGCTATTCTTTGGCACACCACCCTGAAAAAATTTGTGTTGGTGACATTATCAGGGCTTTGGAAGGCCCGATTGTGCCGGTGGACTGTTTGCATGAAAGGAAAGATGGGGAACAGCTTTGCAGCCGCGAAAATATTTGCCTGGCCAGAAACGTGTGGGAAAAACTGCGGGATCATATCAACAACTTATTAGACAACATTACTTTACAGGATATGCTGGACTGCAGGTTTTAATTTCCTGTCTGTTTTAAACGTCGCGGCGGTTCTGAACAAAAATTGAAAGGGGCCTTTCAGCATGCAAAAGATTTATATGGATCACGGTGCTACCACCCCCTTAGATGGGGAAGTCTTGGCGGCAATGCTGCCCTACCTGCAGGGGAAGTACGGGAACCCCTCCAGCTTGCACTTCCACGGCCGTGAGGCTCGCGCAGGCCTGGAAACAGCCCGGGAAAAAACTGCACGGGCCTTGGGCGCCTACCCGGAAGAAATAATTTTTACCTCCGGGGGCACAGAAGCAAATAATATGGTCATTCAAGGTGTGGCCCGATATTTTTCCGCCGGCGAACGGCGGCACATTATCACCAGTGCCATCGAACACCATGCTGTTTTGGACACGGTGGCCTACTTGGGCCGGACCGGCTTTGATGTTACCTTTTTGCCTGTGGATCGCTATGGCTTGGTTGATCCCGAAGAGCTGGCTGCAAAGATAACGGCTAAAACTATTTTAGTAACAGTGATGACCGCCAACAATGAAATAGGCACCATCCAGCCCATCGATGAGATCGGACGAATTTGCCGGCAAAAAGGCGTCTATTTCCACACCGATGCTGTCCAGGCGGTGGGGAACATTCCCTTTAACTTAAAGGAGCAGCCGATCGATATGTTGTCCCTCTCCGCCCATAAATTTTATGGCCCCAAGGGCGTAGGGGCGCTCTATATTCGTCAAAAAACAGGGATCAAACAGCTTATTTTTGGCGGTGCACAGGAAAATAAGCTGCGCCCCGGGACGGAAAACCTGCCGGGCATAGTGGGGTTGGGCCGGGCTATTGAAATGGCTACCACCGGCATGGAGGCGAAAACCGGGGCCTTAAGGGAACTAAGGGATCGGCTGATCGCCGGGCTGCTGCAGATAGAGGATGTCCGGCTGAACGGCCACCCCCAAAAAAGGCTGCCGGGCAATGTTAACGTCAGTGTGCTCTACGTTGAAGGGGAATCACTTTTACTGCACCTTGACTTAAAAGGCATAGCCGTTTCCAGCGGTTCAGCTTGCACTGCCGGCTCCTTGGAGCCTTCCTATGTCCTGCTGGCTACCGGGCTGGATCGCCAGACGGCACAGGGATCGCTGCGCTTGACCCTGGGCCGTGATAATACCCCTGCAGAGGTTGATTATACACTGCAGGCTGTCCAGGAAATTGTAACCAAACTGCGGGAAATGTCCCCGTTGTTTAAATAGCACTAAAAAGGTGTTCATGCAATAGTGAATGTAAGAATAATACTTTGGGGAGTGAAGAAAAATGTACAATGAAAAAGTGATGGATCACTTTCAAAATCCTCGCAACGTAGGAAAAATGGACGATGCTGACGGTGTCGGCGAAATTAGCAATACTACCTGTGGGGATATCCTGAAAATCTTCATTAAAGTAGAGGACGACACCATCAAGGATATTAAATTTCTAACTTTTGGCTGTGGCGCGGCAATTGCCAGCAGCAGCATTCTGACAGAAATGGCCAAAGGAAAAACTCTGTCAGAGGCCTTGGCTTTGACCAACATGGATGTGGCTGCAGAATTGGGCGGGCTGCCCCCGGCCAAGCTGCATTGTTCAAACTTAGCGGCTGATGCACTGCAAAACGCGATTGCCGATTACAGGAATAAAATAGAACATGTTTGATTTCCCCAAGTCTTACACAGGGTTGCAACTTTTCATGGCAGCCTTTTCCCGGTGTGCTTTCTAAAAAAAGCATATTTGTTATTTCCCCCCGCATATGCATATAAATACGATATTTTTTAGGGGGGGTAATTTTGTTTGCCAAAAAGCGTTTCCCGGCAAGGCGTACAAGGCGTGCCTCAAAACTTTTACAGCGTTCCCGTTTCCGGAAGGGTTTCAAGGGTTTTCTTCCGGGCCGGGGTTTCCTGCCTGTACTCCTGATGATCAGTTTGATTATAGCTATTATTCTATTCACCTACCCCTCAGGAGCAGGCGCCTTTTTTAATGCCGCTTATATCAAAACAGCAATTGCGGAAAAAATATTTTGCGTAGATTACCTGCGTTTGATTACCAATTCCCTACCGGGCCTGCAGCCGGTTAATGCCGTGCCCGACAAGGAGGCGGGGCTGCCTACCAAGCCGTCTTTGTGGAAAGATTACCCGCGGTTAATATTAAGCAATGAACTAACCGGCCTCCCCGTGCCAGAGGTAGCCAAGGTGTTTGTCCCTGCTGCAGCCGGCGACAGCACTGCTATTTTTAGTGATACAGCCGCCGGCGGGGCAGAAGGCTTAACCTTTTTAGTAGAAAAAACGGCAGGAGGGGGCTCCTTAGAAAAGCCCTTGGGCCCTGCAGGAAAGCCCGTCAGCTTGGCAGACAGCAAACCTTTGCTGTTGCTTTACCACACCCATGCCAGCGAATCTTTTCTGCCCATTTCCGGCCAAGCTTTTTCCACCAGCCAGGAACAAACCGTGGTTCATTTTGGGGCAGCCCTGGCTAAAACGCTGCGCGAGGACTATGGTATCCCCCTTTTGCACCATCAGGGGGTTTATGATCAGCCCCGGCGGGCAGCCTACCAAAAAGCCGGCCCGGCCGTGGAAAAAATTCTGCAGCAAAACCCACAAATAGAGGTAGTAATTGACTTACACCGGGATGGTGCCCCCCACAAAATTACGACAGCAAATATTGCCGGGCAGGAAACAGCGCGGATACTTTTTGTCATCGGCACCCGCCATGAAAGTTGGTCGGGCAACCTCCGCTTTGCCCTTTTCTTAGAAAATTTTATGCAGGAAAAATACCCGGGTTTTTCCCGGGGCATCCACAAAAATGCCTATGACTGCTACAACCAGCATTTGCATCCGCGCAGCCTGATTGTAGAGATCGGCGGGCACGAAAACAATAAGGAAGAACTTTTAAGGGCCGTTCCCCACCTGGCAAAGGCACTGGCCAGCGTCTTTGAATAAGCTGTCGTTATCAGTAAACCGCGATGTACCCGGCAGTTATTCACTATGCAGCTTGTATCATGTAGTTTGCACCCCGGGCCAGATACAGGCCGGGTTGGGCAACGTGTTTCAGCATGTTATGGCGACAATGTTATGATGGCAGTTACAGAAATTTGATAAACAGCTTTATTCCCGGTCCCATCCCAAAAGCGCAGGCCGGCTATTATTTTCAGCTGTTTCATTTGTTTGTGTAATTGCCGGCCACAGTACACCCCGCGGTTGTTCGTATAAATATTTGTTTTTTGGTACAAAGTACAGGCTGAAGGTTTTTGAAGGGGTGTCAGCATGCAACTAAAACCGGCAGCCTTATTTTTTTGCGGTATCTTGTTCTTTTTATTGCTCGTTTACTATGGTCTTTATGCAACAGAAAAAGGTCTTTTGGAGCTTACCGCCGGGCAGGGGCCGCCCCAGGCCTTCAGTTTAAAGTGGGGCGAAAACCAGATCACCCTTATTTTTGCCGGCAGGGACTACCTGTTGTCTTTTAAATGAACAGCATGCAAAAAAGACCTGTCGCCGGGATATACTTTACCCTGGCTCTTTAACCTTTGCAAACATGCCAAATGTGCTTGTTGCCGGCCCCTCCCGGGGATAAACTATGCCCTGGCCCTGATTCCGGTTTCAGCTGCGGTCACGACCCGGCTTCGGCCCTGTCCCTGCCCCGGCCCCCTGATAACCGGTTATTATTTACAGAATTTGTGGGCGCAGGCCCAATTTGCAGGCTATTCTGATATAATAAAGGGGAGGTTACAGCCATAAATTCTTTGTAAAGGGATGCACACGGCGAAAGGCCAGCCCCAACGGGTTTTTTAGCTTGACAAAATTTTAGGCGGGTGTTATTGTAAAAAAGAATGGTTAGCACTCTCGGCACAGGAGTGCTAATCGATGGGGGGTCAAGGGGATGGGGATCAGTGCCCGTAAACAGGTCATCCTGCAGGCAATCGTTACCGAACACATCAAATCAGCCCAGCCTATCGGTTCCCGCACCATCGCCAGGCGCTATAAAATAGGTTTAAGCTCTGCCACCATACGCAATGAAATGGCAGACTTGGAGGAAGCCGGCTACCTTTTTCAACCACACACCTCTGCCGGGAGGGTGCCCTCCCAAAAAGGCTACCGCTATTATGTAGATCAACTGATGGAGGCCCCGGAGCTGGAGGAAAAGGAAAAGGCCCGCATTAAGGAAGTATATGCCTACGAAAAATTAAAAGAAATAGAGGAAATTATCAAATATACATCTCAGCTATTGTCCCTGCTTACCAATTACACTTCCCTAATCTTGGGGCCGCAGCTTAAAAAAAGTGCTTTTAAAAAAATGCAAATCATGCCGGTCGATGCCCGCCGGGGTTTGCTGGTGCTGGTAGCAGATACGGGGTTTGTCAAAAATAAAATTATTAATCTTCCACGGACGCTCTCTTCCGGCGAGCTGGGGCGCATCGTGGCCTATCTTAACCAACGGTTGAAGGGTCTCACCATTGATAAAATAACCTCGCAACTGATCGGTGAATTGCGCCGCGATCTCTACCACCATATTAAATTCCTGGAAGATACTTTTATGCTCTTGGAAGACAGTTTGGCCGAAGACGAAAGAAGGGTCTTTTTAGGGGGCACCAGCAACATACTTAACCAGCCGGAATTTGAAGATATCAAGAAAATCAAGACCTTGCTTTCCCTCTTTGAACAACATTCCTTACTGGCGGCCCTTTTAGAAAGGCCGGTAGCTGCCGGTGAGGATATTGTGATCCGCATCGGCAAGGAAAATGTTTTAAAAGAGGTGCAGGAGTGCAGCCTGGTAATGGCTACCTACTGCCTGGGCAAGGAAATCATGGGGACCATCGCCGTCTTAGGCCCCACACGGATGAACTATGCAAAAACGGTAGCCGTAATGCAGCAGATCATCGGTCATCTGCGCCGGCTTTAGCCAAAGGAGTGAACAAGCAGTGGAGGAAAAAAACCCGCGTTTGTTTTCAGATGCACCTGCAGGGGAAGAAGCACCCTTAGAACAGGGGACCGAGGAACAGGAAACCGGCAATGAAGAAGAAGCTTTTGCCGCCGGGGACACCGGCGCAGCAGGAACAACGCTATCCCCGGAGGAGCTGCAGGTAAAAGTTGCTGCACTGAAACAGGAAAAAAACACAGTGGAAAACAGGTTGTTGCGGTTGCAGGCCGACTTTGACAACTACCGCAAACGGGCCCGCCAGGAAAAAGAAGAGATGATCGGCCTGGCAAACTTTGTGCTGATCCAAAAACTATTGCCCGTAATAGACAACCTGGAAAGGGCCCTGGCTGCCCTGCAGGAAGCCCCGGCCGGCATGAGGGAAGGGCTGGAGGCGATCAAAAAGCATTTCCTGGAGGTTTTACAGCAGGAAGGAGTCGCCCTCATCGAAAGCGTGGGGCAGCCCTTTGATCCCCGCTTTCACGAAGCTGTTTTAAGGGAAGAAGGCTCAGACCACCCGCCGGACATGGTCGTGGAAGAGCTGCAAAAAGGATACATGATGCATACCAGGGTTTTACGGGCCAGCAAGGTTAAGGTCTCTGTAGAATAAACAATAAAACGGTGATCAAATAAGGAGGGAATAACAATGTCCAAAATAATCGGTATTGACTTGGGAACAACAAATTGCGCTGTTGCCGTTTTAGAAGGCGGCGTACCGGAGATAATACCAAATGCCGAAGGCAGCAGGTTAACTTCTTCCGTGGTAGCCTTTACCAGGGAAGGGGAAAGAATAGTGGGGCAGGTGGCCAAACGCCAGTCGATTACCAACCCCGATCGGACCGTGCTTTCCATTAAAAGGGAGATGGGCACAGAATTTAAAGCCCACATCAACGGGCAGGATTATACGCCCCAGGAAATTTCAGCGATGATCTTACAAAAGCTGAAAGCCGATGCCGAAAGTTACTTAGGGGAAAAGGTTACAAAGGCCGTTATTACCGTCCCCGCCTATTTTTCAGACAGCCAGCGGCAGGCCACCAAAGATGCCGGCCGGATCGCCGGGCTGGAGGTCGAACGTATTATCAACGAACCGACAGCCGCCGCGCTGGCCTACGGCCTGGATAAAGGCGAAGACCACACCATTTTGGTTTATGACTTGGGCGGGGGCACCTTTGATGTCTCTATCTTGGAACTCGGTGAAGGCGTGGTCGAGGTAAAAGCTACCAGTGGCAACAACCGCTTGGGCGGCGACGACTTTGATGAACGGGTCATCGCCCACTTGGTTGCCGAGTTTAGGAAAGAAACTGGGGTCGACCTTAGCAAAGATCGCACCGCCATGCAGCGCTTAAAGGACGCTGCAGAAAAAGCAAAAATTGAACTGTCCAGCGTGACCAGCACCAACATCAACCTGCCCTTTATCACGGCGACAGCCGATGGGCCCCAGCACCTGGATATTAACCTCACCAGGGCCAAATTTGAAGAACTGATTGAAGATCTGGTCGAAAAAAGCATGGGTCCCCTGCGCCAGGCCCTGACCGATTCCGGCCTGGGGAAAGAAGGCGTCGACCGCGTTATCTTGGTGGGCGGTTCCACCCGGGTTCCCTTGGTGCAAAAGGTAATCCAAGATTTGTTGGGCAAGGAACCCCATAAAGGGGTCAACCCCGACGAAGTCGTTGCTTTGGGCGCTGCCATTCAGGGCGGGGTTTTAGCCGGTGAAGTGAAAGACGTGCTGCTGCTGGACGTCACACCCCTTTCCCTGGGTATCGAAACCTTGGGCGGGGTTTTTACCAAAATTATTGAACGCAACACCACGATCCCCACGGACAAAAAACAGATCTTTTCCACAGCCGCCGACAGCCAGACCAGCGTGGAGATCCATGTGCTGCAGGGTGAACGTTCCATGGCCGCCGGCAACAAAACATTGGGGCGCTTTATCTTAGACGGTATTCCCCCGGCACCGCGGGGTGTACCACAAATAGAGGTTTCTTTCGATATTGATGCCAACGGTATTGTCAACGTTTCTGCCAAGGACTTGGGGACCGGCCGTGAACAAAAGGTTACGATAACGGCTTCCTCCGGCCTGGCCGACGAGGATATAGAACAGATGGTGGCCGATGCCCAGAAGCACGCCGCCGAGGATAAAAAGTTGAAAGAACTGGTGGATGCCCGCAACCAGGCCGATTCCCTCGTCTATTCCACCGAAAAAACTATGCGTGAACTGGGGGAAAAGGTAGACAGCGCCGCCAAGGAAAACCTTAATAAGGCGATCGCAGGACTGAAGGAAGCTGCTGAAGGCGAGGACTTGGAAAAAATAAAATCTGCCTCCGAAAAGCTAAACAGCCTTCTGCATGAAATATCCACCAAGCTTTATGAGCAGGTTAGCAAGGAAGAACAGGCCCAGGCCGGTGCAGGGGCAGGCCCCGATGGGGCGGCAAGCGGGGCCGGTGCACAGGAAGATGTCGTCGATGCTGACTACGAAGTTGTTGACGACGACGAAAAGAAATAAAGCTTCTTTTTTAAAGGGGCGGAATAGGAATGACTGTGAAGAGAGATTACTATGAAGTATTAGGTGTAGAAAAAGATGCCAGCCCGGAGGAACTTAAAAAGGCATACCGCAAGCTGGCTCGGCAGTATCACCCGGATGTCAACCCCGGGCCGGACAGCGAGGCCAAATTTAAAGAAGTTAAAGACGCCTATGATGTCCTCAGCGATCCTCAAAAAAGAAGTAACTACGATCGTTTTGGTCATGAAGGGGGATCCTTCCAGGGTTTTGGCGGGTTTGGCGGTTTTTCTTCCGGGTTTGAAGATATTTTTGACTCTTTTTTCGGGGGTGGTTTTTCCAGCGGTGGGCGGCAAAGTTCCGCCCCCCGGCGCGGCGCCGACCTACGCTATGATCTGGAAATTACCCTGGAAGAGGCCATCCGGGGGAAAACCACCTCTCTCAGAATCCCCCGGGCCGAAAAGTGTTCTGCCTGCGGGGGGACTGGGGCCCGCAAGGGCACCACCCCTGTAACCTGCATCGTCTGCGGCGGCACAGGCCAGCAACAGGTTGTGCGCAACACTGCTTTCGGCCGTTTTGTGAGCGTAAAAACCTGTGAAAGATGCCAGGGCGAAGGTAAAATTATTAAGGAACCCTGCCCGAAATGCCGCGGTGAAGGGCGCGTGATGCGGGAAAGAAAAATAGAAATTAAAATTCCCCCCGGTGTGGATACAGGTTCCCGCCTGCGTGTTTATGGTGAAGGGGAAACCGGCACCAAAGGGGCACCCCCGGGCGATCTTTATGTGATCATCCATGTGCGTCCCCATAAAGTATTCAAACGTCAAGATCACGATCTAATTTGCGAAATACCGCTTAGTTTTGTCCAAGTGGCCTTGGGAGGGGAAATTGAAGTCCCCACCTTAGAAGGGAAGGCCAAGCTGCGCATCCCGGAAGGCACCCAGCCGGGCGCTGTTTTCCGGCTGAAAGGGAAAGGGGTGCCCTCTGTCAGGGGTTTTGGCCGGGGCGATCAGCTCGTGCAGATTAATGTAGAAGTGCCGCGCAAGTTAAACGCCCGGCAAAAGAAAATTTTACAGGAATTTGCCCGGGTCAGTAATTTGGAGGTGCCTGAACAGGGGGATAAAAGTTTTTTTGAACGCGTGAAAGATACGTTTAATGCCAAATAGTCTTTTACTGTAGGTGACGAACCATGATGTAGGAGCGATGCGGGTGTCTTTTTGGTTTTTTCTTCCCCCGGAGGATCTGGCCCGGCAGGGGGAAATTGTTTTGCAGGGCCAGGTGATAGCGCACTTCAAGGCCGCGCGCCTCCGGCCGGGTGAACAATTGGTCCTAGCCGACGGCCGGGGCCGGGCCTTTGCCGCCCGCCTGCTTGCCCTCAGCTCCCGGTCGGCAACAGCCCAGATTTTACACGAACTGCAAAATAATGCCGAACCCCCGTTGAAGGTTACTTTGTTTACGGGCCTGGCTAAAGGCGAAAAGATGGATCAGATCGTCCGCCAGTCTGTTGAATTGGGCGTCCATAAAATTGTACCGGTTTTAACAGAAAGGACGGTCATCCGGCTAAAAGGGGATAAGGGAGAGGCCCGGGCCCACCGCTGGCAAAACGTAGCCCGGTCGGCGGCCGCCCAGTGCCGCCGTAGCGCCATCCCCCTCATTTCCAAACCACTTAGTTTTACAGAAATGCTGGGCCTGCTGCACGCCGAAAAATTAGTGCTGGTCCCCTATGAAGAAGAAAAGGACCGGGGGTTGGGGCAGCTTGCTGCCAATTTGGCGGCGCCCCCCCGCACAGCAGCCGTCTTTACCGGCCCGGAGGGAGGCATCTCCCCCCGAGAAATGGAAAAGTTAAAAGGGCTCCCCGGATTTTATCCTTTTACTTTAGGGCCGCGCATCCTCAGGGCAGAGACAGCCCCTCTAGCCGTTTTAGCTGTGTTGATGTACCTTTGGGGGGACTGGGGGCCTTAGGTTGCCGGCCGCCCGTCCTCCCGGGGCCGCAGGTGAGGCGGCGGGGGGATGGCTCCCTTGGGTGACGGAGGGACGGTCCTCTTGGCACATGCGAAACTTAGGGCTACCGGCTGGGGTGCTGGTTCCAGGTGACAGAGCGCCGGGCAGCTGGGTGGCAGGGAACCGGCTCTATGGGCACACCAGAAACTTTAGGTCTTCAGGGCGCCGGGCCGGGCGGTAGGGTTTCCCGCCCATGGCATAAAACTAAAATATGTTACCTTACGTTTGGCAATCTATTACAGGGGTGTGTTTTTTATTGTCTTTAAAAGCAGCTTTTTATACCTTGGGATGCAAAGTCAATTACTATGATACCGCAGCCCTGAAAGAAGAATTCCGCCGGGAAGGCTTTGAAATTGTTGATTTCAAAGAACCGGCGGATGTTTATGTGGTCAACACCTGCACCGTCACCCATCAGGCAGATCGCAAATCGCGGCAGATGATCCGCCGGGCAAAAAGACGCCACCCCGGGGCGCTGGTGGCGGTCATCGGTTGTTATGCACAGGTTAACCCCGATGATATCGCCTCCCTGTCTGAAGCGGATTTGCTGGCCGGCACCGCCGGGCGCCTTTCCTTACCGCAGCAGATTAAAAAGAAAATTGCCGGGGAAGATGTTGCCGCTGCCCCTGTGAAACCCTACGGCAAAAAAGCTGCTTTTGAAGAGATGCCCTTTTTACCGGAGCAAAGCCGGGCCCGGGCTTTTTTAAAAATACAGGATGGTTGCAACCAATATTGCAGCTATTGTATTATCCCCTATGCCCGGGGGCCGCTGCGCAGCCTGCCCCTGGCCAAAGGTCTACAGTACCTACAGGAAATCAGCGCTGCAGGTTTCAAAGAAGTGGTGTTCACCGGCATTCACTTGGGGCTCTATGGGGTGGATCTTGATCCGCCGTTAAATTTGGCGGCCTTTTTGCAAGAGGCTGCCCAAGTGCCGGGTTTGGCCAGAATCCGCCTCAGCTCTATTGAACCGACAGACTGCACAGAAGAACTGATCGCTGTGCTGCAGTCCCGGGAAAAAATTTGCCACCACCTGCACATCCCCTTGCAGAGCGGCGACGATACAATTTTAAAGCAGATGGGGCGCCCCTACGACACCGCCTTCTACGCCGGCCTATTAAAAAGGCTGCGGCAGGCACTGCCCAATTTAGCGGTGAGCACCGACATCATGGTCGGGTTTCCCGGCGAAGAAAAGACCCATTTTCAAAACAGCATTGATTTCGTACGGGAATGTGCCTTCAGCCGCCTGCACGTTTTTAGATACTCACCCCGCCCGGGCACCAAGGCTGCAGCGATGACCCCCCAGGTTTCCCCGCCGGCAAAAGAACAGAGAAGCCAGGCGCTGCTCTCCTTGGGAGAAGCACAGGCTGCTGCTTTCCAGGAAAAATTTACTGGGTGCAAGCTGCCCGTCCTCTTTGAAAATAAGCTGACCGCAGCAGACCGCCAGGCTGCCGACCTGCAGCTTAAAGCTGAAACAAAGCAGGTAGCCGGCAGCTATTTCGCAGGCCTAACCTCCAACTACTTGCGGGTCCACGCCGCCCTGCCCCCAGGCAATTGGCGGGGTAAAATAGGTACGGTGCGCATGGTAAAAAGCTGTCCCGGCCACCTGTTGGGCTGCCTTGCAGAATAATAAAAATACCCGTCCCAGCCTCCTCCCAGGCCACTTTGCACCATAACAAAAATACCATAACAAAAATACCTTCCCGGCTGCCTGCCAGGCGGCCTTGCAGCATCACAAAAACCCCTGACCAGGCTGCCTTCACGCCGTCTTGAAGAACAACAAATATACTGCACAGGCAGGCTGTACAGGCAACCCGGGGCATAGTTGCAGAATAACAAAACAGCCTGTACGGACTATCCGTACAGGCCAACCGGGCCGCCTTAGCCGCCCGGTAAAATATGTACTGAAAGTCATACCCTGGCTTTCCCCCGCATATAATCATTGCAGGAAACATTGAAGGGGGAAAACTAATGAAAAAAAGGGGTAAATTTTTTGTTGTGGAAGCACGCCGTCTGATTCCACTGCTGTTCTTGTTGGTGCTGCTTATCGGCCTGACGGTCTACGACAACTTTTTCCGCGCTGAACCGACCACCGGGTTGCCGGAAGGCGGCCGGGAAAGCTTAGTCTTTACTACCACTGAACGGGGAGCTTTGACGGCGCCGACTTCCTTCAGCTTAGTGGCCGACCATGAAGAATGGACCAGGGTTTCTCAGGATATGGGCCTTTCCTTGCCCGACTATCCCTTTAATGCCGCTGCCGAGGTAGCTGTTTTTGCAGTTAACAGTGAAATCCACAATATGAATGTCATACCCAGAAGCGGCGAGGTGGAAATCAGGGTTTTGGTGGAACCAAAGGATAACTATTTCCATGTGATTACCGTCGATCGCGCTACAGTAGACTTAGAAAGCGCTGTCTGGCAATTTGTAGATCAAGAAGGCCGCATTTTAAGCCGCATTGTCCCTTTCTGGCAGCCGGAAGATGAATCTGAAAACGAAACAGGGGATGAAATAACGGAAACGGTTAAATAAAACAGTTAGATTTGCTGCAAGGGCCCGCCCCCGGGGCAAAACCGGGCACCAAGGCCTGCTTTTTCAGGACTGGTCCTGTGCGGTGGTGGCGTCTGCAGCAGGTGTTTCCAATATTACAATATCTTGCAGCGCGTCCCCGATAATTTTTTGCATATCAGCCAGCATGATGCTGAAGTGATATTCCTTTTCCAGGTATTCTTTGACAACTGTATTGAGGCTGATGATCTCCCAAATTTGGGTCAGATGCTTTTCTTGTTCCGGCGACACCTCCAGGCCGGATATTTTTTGTTTCTGTAGTTCCCATTGTTTTTTCCGGAAGTTGGTAAGCATCTCTTTGGCATGGGGATCGTCTTCCAGCCCTTCCTGGCACTTCATAAATTCCTTATATTCTGGTGATGATTTTATGGCCTTGGCTAAAGCATGGGCATGATCATAAACGTTCATTGTTTCTACTCCTTTCGTTCCATAATATTAAAGACAAAAGAAAAAGGTTTCAAGGTTGGAGGCAGGATCTTAAAACATTCTTAAAACATTCTTAAAACATTGCTATTTCCTGCCGTACAAATTTTTTGATTTCAGCAGCCGCCTGTTCAGGATTGCTGCTGTCTACAGTTAGGGCAAAATCTGTTTCTTCCGGTTTTGATTCACTGTAAAGACGATCATAATATTTTTCACAAAGTAACCGGATTAGCTCTTGATAGTTGGCCTGCTTTAATAGTAGCAGCAGGTGTGTGACTGTTTTGGCCCCCAAATATTTTTGCAATGACTGCAGGGCCTCTTTAATTTCTCCATTTTCAGCCGGGAGGGAGGGGGTATATTCTTGCAAAAGCCTTTCCACTCTGTTTTCCAAAGAAGCTGTTAACAGAATATGTTTGCCCCCTTGTAGGGCCTGGAAAAGAAAGGTGGGCAGGTAGACGTTGCCGATTCTTTTCCCCTCGCCCTCCAAAAAAAGATAAGGGGCTGCCTGCAGTTCTTCTAAGTGGTTCCAAAGTAACGCATCAAAATCTTTTTGACAGCGCTTTTCCCGGAAACCGATGTGTCCAAAAAAAGAACCCCGGTGGCAGGCCAGTGCTTCCAAGTCAATACCCGGACAGCCCTGGGCCAGTAATAGGCGTAATACCGCTGTTTTACCCGTGCCTGTCAGCCCGTTTAATACATAAAGGGGTTTTTTAAGTTTATAAGACAGTAAACGGTCTAAAATAAAACGTCTATAGGCCTTATAACCCCCGGGCAACCTGTAGGCGGGTACCCCCAACGTCTCCAAAAGGTTGTAAACATTTTTACTTCGCAACCCCCCTCTCCAACAGTAAACAACCGGTATCCTATTATATCCCAACCCGTAAATTTTCTCCACAATTGCCGGCAGCTTGGGGGAAACCAAGTTTAACCCCACCAGGCGGGCGTGGTGTTTATTTTTTTTATATTGCAGCCCGATGATCTCCCGCTCTTGGTCATCAAAAAGGGGGACGTTTATGGCGCCAGGAATAGCGCCCTGCCCGTATTCGCCAGGGGAACGAAGATCGATGAAAACCGCGGCAGGCAGCCGGATTGCTTCCTGAACAGTAATTTCCCCGTACATTTTTTCAGTCCTTCCGTTAAACAACAAGCTTGCTCTTAGTAACCCTATTATACCAGAACGATATTTTTTTAAAAAATGCACGCGGAATGTTATAATGATTAAAAGGAAAACTTTAACCGGAGGAGGGTCTTTATGGAAAACTGTGTTTTTTGTAAGATAGTCCGGGGGGAGATAGCCGCCGACTTTGTTTACCAGGACGAAGAGGTGGTAGCCTTCCGTGATCAGGCGCCTTCGGCTCCAGTGCATATCCTCATTATCCCATGCCAGCATATTCCAACATTTAATGATCTGCAGGCTGCACAGCAGGACTTGTTAGGCCACCTGCTCTTAGTGGCCAAGAAGATTGCCAGGCAGGAAAATATTCAAGAAAAGGGCTATCGCCTGTTGATGAACTGCGGTCGGGATGGGGGGCAGGAGGTCAACCACCTGCACTTTCACCTTCTGGGGGGACGCCCCCTTTCAGTTCCTGCATATATTAGCCCAAGTTAGTCACCTGAATTTATATGTTGTTATAATTATAACAACATATGGGGGTTTATGTGATCTCTTGTAGGGTTTTCACACAGTTTGCCGTCCACGCGTTTGCCAACGCTTACCTTGCCGATTT
>JAAYRR010000127.1 GCA_012518675.1 Bacillota bacterium | reverse complement strand
GGCAGGAAAAGAGTTATTTTTTGAATTGGTGAAAAAAGTTGATGTTGTTATAGAAAACTTTAAGCCGGGAACGATGGAAAAACTGGGTTTGGGTTACGAAAATATGGCCAAGAAGAACCCTGCAGTAATTTACTGTTCCCTGACAGGGTTTGGGCAAATTGCAGCTTATCAGGACCTGCCTGCCTTTGATATTGTTATACAGGCCCTTAGCGGGGCCATGAGTATTAACGGTCACCCGGACGGCCCCCCTACCAAAATAGGTATCGCTATTTCTGATCAGGCTGGGGGACTGTTTTCGGCCATCGGTATCTTGTCGGCCCTGGAATACAGAAGGGAAACAGGGCAGGGGCAGCTGGTTACTGTTTCTATGCTGGAAAGCGTTTTATCCTTAATGATGGACGAAGCACCCGATTTTTGGTTAACCCAAGGGATGCCCACCAGAAGTGGCAGCCGCTTAACCAGGTTAACCCCCTTCAACATTTATAAAGCCAGTGACGGCTATTTTGTCATTGCCAGCGGTGCCAACGCCCACTGGGAAAAAATATTAAAAGCCATCGACAGGGAAGACCTCATTGGGGATAAACGTTATATTGATATTTCAGATCGTGTTAACCGTGCCGATGAAGTAGACGCTATCATCAACGAATGGTCAAATAACGTCACCGTTAAAGAAGCAATTGAAACGATCTCTAAATATAGGATCCCGTGTGGTCCGGTGCGGGAGATACCTGAGGTATACAGTGATGAACATCTCCTGAAGGAGGGGGCTATAGTGGGAATTAACCACCCCACCTGTGGTAAAATCCCAGCTTTAAAAGCTGCCGGGAACCCCATACGTTTCAGCAGTGCTGATGTTAATTTTGATAAACCGGCACCGACGATTGGGCAGAACAATGAAGAAATATACCAGGGTTTATTGGGGTTGAGTCCGGAAAAAATAGAGGAACTTACCAATAACAAGGTAATTTAAGTAATAATAATAAACTTGAAGCTTTGTTCAAATTGTCAGATTTGGGCAACAGCATCATTTGACCCCCCATAGGTCAGGCATCTTATAGATAAACAAATTAAACATCCATAAAATTGTTCTCAAGGGAGGGAATTGTTATGTCCATGCAACTGGGGATTATCCTAATCTATATTCTTATCACAGTGCTCATCGGGATATATGCAAAAAAAAGTTCCAAAACCGCCAGTTCCTTCCACGGCGCTGGTTTGGGAGTTTTAATGTGTGTAGCTGCCGGTACCGGTGAATGGTTGGGGGGCACTTCGACAACAGGGGTTTCCGAATATGGTTTTCTTTATGGTTTTTCCGGTGCCTGGTATACCATAGCAAATGCTATCGGTATCATCTTTCTTGCAATTTTTTTCGCCAAACTTTACCGCAGCCTTGACACGGTAACCGTGCCGGGAATAATTGAAAGGTTTATCGGTAAGGATGCCCGGACCGTATCGAGTATCTTATTAACGTTTGTGATGCTGGCAGTAGGGGTTTCGCAGATGATTGCAGCAGGAACCTTAGGTGTTAGTGTTTTGGGTTTGAATTTTGATATCTCAGTAATCGTTTTTGGTATCTGTTTTATTATTTATACGCTGTTCGGAGGCATGACCGCGGTAGCCTATACTAACATCATGCACCTTGTTATGATGTACGGTGGGGTAATTTTAGCATTATTTATTGCCACCAAGGATGTGGGCGGCGTCGGCGGGCTTTTAGCTGCCCTGCCTGCCAAACCTTATGCCAGCTTCTTCAGTATCGGCCCCACACGGGTTTCTTCCTGGATTATTGCCTCTATTTTGGGGGCTTGCACTGCGCAGGCAGGAATTCAACCAATTTTGGCAGCAAAGGACGTCAACGTAGCCAAAAAATCTGCCATATTGACAGCTGTTGCCGTCGCCCCCTTCGGAATATTTGTAGCCCTGTTGGGGATGGCCGCCAAGGTGCACTTTCCCGATTTGGCTAACGCCAAGTTAGCCCTGCCTACCTTGATGATGAATATGCCACCCTTAGCGGGGGGCATCGTGTTGGCCTCTACCATGGCAGCCATACTTTCTACAATGTCACCTATTATCCTGGCTTCAGGAACAATGCTTACCAAGGATCTTTATCAAAAGGTGATCAAACCGGAGGCCACTGATCAAGAGGTATTGAAAATGTCCAGGATTACTACAGCGGTGTCGGGGGTAATCTGTACCGTAGTTGCTATCGCGATGTACGGCACCACCCGTATTTTGGACATTGTATATTTTGCTTATTCCATCAGGGGGGCGCTGTTTGTTGTCTTATTATTTGGTATTTACTGGGTTAAGACTTCCCAGAAAGGTGCTATCTACGGGATGATTTGCACAGCAGTGGTAGGTATATTTTGGGTTGTTTACAGCTCCATAGTAGGTCATTACCCTATTCATCCCGCTATCTCCGAAACCTATGCTTCTGTCTTTACAGCGGCAGTGGCAACATATATATTCAGCTTAGTCTTTCCCAATGGTGACCTAGTCACGACACCCCAGGTTAAAAAGAGCACCAGCTAATTGTTGAAAATAAATCTCCAAAATGCCAATGCCAATAGCTTTTGTAATAAATTATAAAGAATAAAACACGGCCCAAGTAGATTTTTGGTGTAACAGGCCGTGTTTTATTCTAAATTTTTTTTATAACCTTTAACTTTAGTATAAGCGCATGCAATATCGGTACCCTGTAGGGTTCCAGTATTGGCAATTAAACGTTATTGTCCTAAAGGTAAAAACCTTTGTTACACTATTCTAGACGCCCATTTTCTGCCGGGCCTGGAAAACAAGGCTGCCGATAAATTCGTCACGGTTGGCGCTGTCTTTGCCGTCATAGTAAAGCGTAATCATGGGAAAACCGAGCTCTTTCCGCATGGCACCCATCTGCCCTTCAACCACCGAACCGGGCATACAGGTAAAAGGTGCTACAAAAACAGCTCCGTCGACGTTGTTGCGCTGCGCCCAGGCACAGGCCCGGCCAATTGTCATCGGGGGTTCCCCCCCGTAATGCCCGGAAACAAATTTTCCGGCCAGGGTGCTGATTTCCTCCGGGGTAGGTTCTTCCAGTCTATCCCGCATCTCCTCTGCCGCCTGCAATAAACGCAGTTCATCCCTATGGGCCAGGCGTTGCACAAGGCCGTAGCCTGTTTTCAGCAAATATTTTGGTACAGTGCGCTGCAGGGTAAAGGCTGTTGCCGCCTCCCGGTAGTTGATATAGGCTGTATAGGCAAAAAGCTCGGAGGCCGGAGCCAGCGATACCTCGCCGCCTTCTTTTTCAATTTTTTTAATCAGTTCCTGGTTGCAGCGATCATCCAGGCGGACATAAAATTCTCCCCCCACCAGAATAAGCGGCCTTTTTTCGCCGGTACGCGGTACCTGCATAAATTCTGCAGCAGCTTCTCCCAGCAACCTTTCCAAAGGCAGCAGATGGGTGCCGGCAAGCAACCGGGGCAGGCTGAAGCGTAAATTTTCCAGGGTTTCCATCAGCCGCGCGGCATATTTTTCAAACAGGGCTTCGCTGACGCCCGCCTCCTGTTCATAAGGCCTGGTGGCATGCAGCATTTTATAAAGGGCATCTATCGCCAACAAACCGGCGTAAAGACCGACGACGAATTTAAAACCAAACCGCTTGAGAACATCATCCACCCGTATGGAACAAACCCTGGCAGCACCGAAGCCGGCCCTGTTAATCAGCAGAGACTGGGTCGGCGCATAAAGTCCATAGCGGCAGGGGCCGCAGGCCCAGCCCTGGAAAAATACCGTCTTTTCCAGATCGATATCCCCGCCGTTATTATAAAGATAGTCCAAAAAGTCCTGCACGTTTTGGATCATGGGCAGGCATTCGTCTCCGTTGACAAAACGCCGGGCCAGGGTATGATCTTTATCCTTGCTGCGCGGCAAAACTGCGGCGTCGACACCATAGTTTCTGAACATGGCTGCAAAAACCCGGGCATGATAGGTGGGCTCGGGAATCAATATTTTTTCCCAGGTACGGTCCACAACACGTTTGGTGCAGGCCGAATAAAATTTCGGTTGCAGAACTTCCTTTTGCGAAAGGCAGGTATTTTTAAAGGCCTCCAGGCGGGTAATCATCCCTGCCGGCGCGGTATGCCCATCCAGGGTCAGCCGCAGGTAACCGGTCATGCCTTCCAGGTAATGGCGCAACATGCTGTTCGGGCCACATTTGAAAGGGTCCTGCAAACAAAACTGCAGGCGGGGCAGCCCCGTTTTTGCCATTCTTTCGTTTAAAAAGCCGGCAAAAAGGACCGTGGAGATCATTTTTTGCAGCTGGATGGGGTATACATTGTCAACATGAGCAAAATATTTTTTCAGGTGCTTTTTGAAAGCCTCCTTGTCTTCCTCTGTCAATAAGTCATCTGTAAATTCCCCTTCAAACCAGCCCCGCAAATATTCCAGGATGAATTCCTGGGGAACGGCTACCAACCCCCGCTGCCGGGCAAAATAGAAAGATCCCTTGGAAACAAAATCATCATAGATCGTATAGGCCCGGCCCAGGAAAACAGCTACAACCGCCTCCCGGTAATTTTTTAATTCGGCAAAAGCACGGCGGCTTTCCTGAAGCATTGCCCGGCGGTAATCTTCTTGTGCACGGTAGCCGGCGTCCACAGCAGCCTGCAGCCGGTCCTCCCGGTAACCGTCACCGAGTAGTTTCCGGGCTACAGGTTCCAACTGGGCCTTAATCCCTTCCTTCCCATGCCGGTAATTTAATTGGGCATAAAGAATTTTCTCCTCCGGCATCTGCAGGGAATTAACCACTGTCCCTCGAATCGTTTGAATCAGGGAACAGGTAAAACCCCGCGGCCAGTCCGGTGCCCAGGAAAGGGCCTCCATATCGACAACCTCAGGTATAAAAATATAGTCCATATCTTTTTCAAGCAGTTCCTGGTAGTGACCGATCGCCACCTCTAAAGGATAGCACATTTCCGTTCCCAGATGCTTTTTGCCCTTTTCCAGGGTACTGTCCGTAGTTTTACCGGAAAGGATGACAGCAGCGCCTAGTTCCCTGAAAAAAGCTGCCCAAAAAGGATAGAGTTCAAAAAACATCCCGCTGCGCGCCAAGCCGACCTGCGGTCCCTCCTGTCGGGGCTCTCCGGCCGCTGTAGCAAAAAGCTCGTTCCGGCGGGCTATATAATCAGGCAGTTGTTCATAACCCTTGATCTTCTTATCCAGCCCGGAATAACGGCCGCAGCGATCACCATAAAGGAACTTGCCGCCGTCGCTGAATTCGATCACATCTAAGGTGCAGTTATGTTCATGTTCACATTCAGCCTTGCATTTACGCTTGCTAACCGTAAAGCTGTGCAGGTTCTGCAAACTGCGGAAAGAATATCGGCCCTCCTGGCCTGTTTCATGGAACATTTTGGCGATTACCGCGCTGCCAAAAGCCCCGGAAAGTTCTGGATAAGGGGGCACACTGATCTCCTGGCCGCATTCTGCGGCAAAGGCACTGGCCAAGGCATGGTTTTTGGCAGTCGCCCCGGTAAAGATCACCCGGCCTTCCAAGGGCCTGTTTTCCACCGTTTTGCTAAGGTAGTTGCGGGCCGAAGAATAGGCCAAGCTGGCCAGCTGGGAACCTAAAGGCAGGCCGCGTGAAGCCGCCGCCGCCAGCGCTGTCTGTGAAAGAAGCGTACAGGTATCCCCCAAATCAATGGCGTATTCGGCAGCAAAAGATTTCTCCGAAAATTCGTCTTTAATCTGCACCCCCAATAGCCCGGCTAAGTTTTCCAAAAAGGTGCCCGTCCCGGCAGCGCAAACGGGGTTCATATTATAGTCATACAGTAGACCGTTTTTTAACTGCAAAAACTTGGAGTCCTCGCCGCCGATCTCAATTACCGCCAAGGTTTCCTGTGCGCCGCAAAGGTATTTTACACCCTCCGCCTGGCAGGTAATTTCGTCAACAGCATATTCCGCACTTAATATTTTCTGTGATAAAAAACGCCCCGAACCGGTGGTACAGGCCACGAGGCGGGTCTCCTGCAGCAGTTCCCCGTATTTTTGTTCCACTTCCTTCATTAACTCCAAAACCTGAAGCGCCGGGCGCCCGGCAGTGGGGAGGTAGATCCCACCGATATAGGTACCCTGTGCATCCAACAAAACACATTTGGTGGAAACTGAACCGCAGTCCACCCCTAAAAAGACAGTAGAAAGGTCATAGTTTTTTTCTACTGCAGGAAATTCCATATATTTCACCTTACCCGCCTCCAATGCAGGTAAAGGATTTTCTGGTGAATATTCACGGCTTAAAAGATTTTCCAACTGCAAAGAAGCTGCCTTGATCTTGGTCCCTTCAACTGCCGCCCCCAGGGCATTGATATATTCATGGCCGGCGGGGACAACAACTTCCACAGCGCGTTCCCGGCAATATTCCTTTATGTATTTCATCACCGCCAGGTTATTGGCCACCCCGCCAACCGCAATTAAGGTTCCTGCCTCTTTTATTCTGTTCAGAGCCACTCCGGTCAGAATCATATCCGTCAGAGCCCGGGCCATACCGGCCGAAACCGCACCCTGCGTCGCCCCTTCATTGATCGCATGGGTCATATCCGATTTGGCGAAAACAGCACAGCGCCCAGAAATCTTTACCGCAGAGTCCGCCTCCAAAGCAATCTGGGCCAACTCCTGATCGTTATAACCCATCCGGGTGGCCTGCTGGTACCAAAAAGCCCCGCTGCCCGCTGCACACTGCCCGTTACGGTTGAAAAAAAGGATCTCTCCCGCGGGCCCCATTTCCAGGTAATACATATTTTCATGGCCCAACGAAAGAACGCCGGCGGCCTGCAATTCCCGGAAGGCCAGTCCGGCCTGCAAAGCCTCAATTTCCAATAAAGGGTGAACACCTATTTCCCGGGCAATCAGGTAGGCATTAGCCCCGGTCAGCCCGCATTGAATAAAACTATCCTGGCGCTCCTTCAAAAGGGAAGCAAGACATTCCCGAGCCGCCTGCACGGGATTACCGGACGTAGGAACAAGCATTTTTTCTTGTAAAACCCCATTTTCCAACAAAACCCCTTTTACAGCAAAGGTCCCTAAATCCAGTCCCAGCTGCAGCCCTTTGTTCTCCTGCTTGCTGCTCACACAATCACCTCATTGTTCTACCTTACAGTATTTACACTCATAATATTTACCCTGACCCTTACACCTTTTTTATACAGTTTACAAAAGAAGGTGTCAAGTAAATTTAAAGGCTTTACAGTAAAATTTAGGTTTGCCGGTGGCGCGGTCTTTGCTGCACCAACAACAGGGCCCCGCCAGCCAGAATAAAGATCAAGGCTGCAGCCTGGGCCGGTGTTAAAAACCAAACGGTGGGCAAACTTACCCGAAAAAATTCTACAATGAAACGATAAATACCGTAAAAAACTAAAAACCAAGCAAATATAAAACCCTGAAAGGTTTTAAGTCTGCGCAGATAACGCAATAGAAAAAAAATCAACAAAGCTGAAAACGAAGCATAAAGCTGTGTGGGGTGCCGGGGCAGGTTGTCGACGGCCGGGTAAACCAGACCCCAGGGCAAGGAGGTAACCTTGCCATAGCAGCAGCCGTTTAAAAAACAACCGATGCGGGTAATGGCATAGCCTAAGGCAATAAAAGGTGTTACAAAATCCAACAGTTTTAAGAAAGATATTTTACGGTACAGGCAGTAGAAATACCCTCCCAATAGGGCCGCCAGCAGCCCGCCGTAAAAGGTAAGCCCGCCCTCCCGGAAGGCAAATATTTTCCACCAGGGTTCCCCGCGGTAAAAACTCCAGTTCAGAAAAACATAGGTCAAACGGGAACCCAAAAGGGCCAGCACAATGCCGATCAGAATCACTTCATAAAGATAATCCTGATTCACGCCCCCGGCTTCAGCTTCCCGCAGGCTCCAGATAATGCCTACCGAAAAGGCAACAAAAAGGGCAATACCATAGGCATAGATCGGAAAATCACCTATTTTAAATATGATCGGGTGCATAAAAATCCCCCCATAGTGATCTTCTTTTTTAAACAGCTTGTTAGTCAGTGTAAAGTGAAGTAATAGCCTGCTTGGCTAAATAATCGCAGCGGTTGTTACCTTCATTGTCGCGATGGCCTTTGACCTTCACCCACGTGATCCGATGCCGCCGGGAAAGCTTTAACAGCTCCTGCCAGAGATCCTGGTTTTCCACCGGGCTTTTTTTTGCAGTTTTCCAACCGTTTTTCTGCCATCTGTCCAACCAGCCCTGCTGAAAAGCATTGATCAGGTAGGCACTATCAGAATGCAGCCTGACCAGGCAGGGTTCTTTTAACAGTTTTAAGGCCTTCACAGCCGCCTGCATTTCCATCCGCTGGTTGGTAGTCTCCCTTTCGGCACCAAAAATTTCCCTTTCAGTATCCTTATACCTCAACAGGGCAGCCCAGCCACCGGGCCCTGGATTGCCACTGCAGGCACCGTCAGTGTAAACAATCACTTCTTTCATTTTATCAAATGTTTCCTCCTGTATTTCTCCGGGCCAGGGCGGTTTTCACCTGCAAAGCAATTTCGCGGGCAGCCGCTGTAACATCGGCAGCACCAACCACACTGGAGATCACGGCTGCACCCGCCGCCCCGGCTGCAATAACCCGGCCGGCGTTGGCAGCAGTTATACCGCCAATCCCGACCACAGGTATCTCCACACTGCGGCAGACGGCATTGAGGGCTGCAAGCCCAATCGCTGCGCCGGCATCGGGTTTGGTAGACGTTCCAAAAACGGCGCCGGTCCCCAGGTAGGCAGCCCCTGCGGCCTGAGCCCTGCGGGACTGCCGGGGATCGCCGGCCGAAGCCCCCAAAATCATGCCGGGGGGCAAAAGTCGTCGCGCCACTGCAAGCGGCAGATCATCCCGGCCCAAGTGCACACCATCAGCCCCCACCGCCAAAGCAATATCCAGGCGATCATTAATAATCAGGGCCACCCCTTTTTCCCTGGTCAGCGCCCTTAATTTTTCCGCCAGGGCAAAAAGTTCCCTACTAGTGACAGCAGCATCTTTTTCCCGCAACTGTATGCAGGTTGCGCCGCCCGCGATCGCTTTTGCTGCCACGGCCATGGGAGGACGGCCCCGTGAAAGAAGACGATCTGTAATGACATAAAGGCTTAAATCTATCTTTTTTTGCACCGGTTTGTTACCTTTCCGGGCAGTCAAAAGGGTGCCCTGCGAATATTAATTAGACCTTGAACATAACTGTCATAATTATACCATGAATAGGGTTGCGGAGGAAAATCATGGTGGAACGGGGGCACCTTCTTTTTAGCTTTAAAACAGTTTTAGGCGATGCGGCCCCCCACTATAGGACTTAAGTGCCAACAACCATTTCATCTGTAGCCCTCGCCTGAAAGGCCCATAAACCCTGCTTACCTGTAGCAAAAGGCAAACAGGATGTACAAAACGGG
>JAAYRR010000126.1 GCA_012518675.1 Bacillota bacterium | reverse complement strand
TTTGTGGGTTTTTAGGGGGTTTTTAGGGAAAAAGGGTTGGGTTTTCACACAGTCTGCCGTCCCCTGTCACCTGTTGTGGCAGCAGGGGCGTCTTTCCTTTCTTAAGATTTGTTATGGATATGCAATTCCTGGACAGGCAAGACCATTAGCAATTAGTCATTTAAAGGCGTCATAAACATCATTGCCATCATTGCCATATACTTTTCTATCCTTTCAACAGCATCTAAAATTATCACAACATGCGTGCTATCCTTCGAGCGCATTTAATAACGCTTTTTCACTCTCCAAGTCAAAAATGTTTTCCAGAATGTTTTCCAACAGGACAACATCTTTTGTTTCGAGGATCTTTTTTTCTGTTTCAGGTCTGATAGAACCCAATTTGCGGCTCGCCAGCTTAATTAAACTCTTCCGAAAAGCCTCAACTTCTCCTTTTTTCTCTTCCTTCTTCTCTTCCTTCCGCTCTACCCTCTTCTCTCCCACGCAAGTGGTACGAAGTAAGAATTTCCGTCACTTTTTTTACCTCCTCCAGCGGTAATTCTTCAATCAGTTTCTGCTGAAACAATTTTTCTTCTGAAGGCGTAAGTTTCACGTAGCTCTCGAAAAAACCGATCAAAAGCTGTATTCTGGCCGGATCCAGTTCCAAACGCGGTATTATTTTAAAAAACTCTAACTTCAGCTGCCCTTTTTCCTCTTCCTTGTAATCCATGCAGGACATTAGTGCTGCTGCAGCAGGATTATCATTTTTCAGGTATTCTCTCCAGTTGCGCCTCTTTAAATGTAGCTGCAAAAAATTAAAGTGCAATACCTTATGAAAAGGAAATGTTATCTCAAAGGAGCGGGGTTCTTCTTTTTTTATTCCATGGGATAAAACTGCTACCGGTAGGATCCGCATGTCATACTTCAGAAATAGGCGGGCATAGTAGCGAAACATACGCCGGGCAAAATCTTTTTCCTTCCATACGCATATATGTTCTATGCGTGCGGATAAACTCCTGCTGAAAAAGGCCTTTTTAGGAAAATTTATTCAATTTATTTTAAAATAATCCCCGGCAGCCGGATGGGACAGGAGAAGCGTCCGGGACCAGTGAAAAACTATGTTTTTTTATTTATCATTCTAAAACGAAATTGAGGAGTCTGATGTTTTCAATGGTTTAGGGATCCTTCGCTATTGCTCAGGATGACAAAAGGGACTTTTTCAGTGGTCTCGAAGCGTCCCCCTGTCCTATTCAAGGATATGCTAATCCTTTTGCCTGTGAAAAAAGAGGATCCCGCTTTTGCCGAAGAAATTTTACAAGATTTAATTCAACAGGGTTTTTCAGGCGAAAAGTTATTAGCTGAGTTCAAAAAGGTCAATCGCAAGGTTAGACCCGCAGTTGAAAAATTAATCGAAGAAGCTGATAAAATTGCAAAGGCAGCCTCTACTAACTATGTGGATCCAACAGATGACATCTTTGGTGACGAAGAAACAGAAGCTTAAAAATACTTCCTGCCTGAATGTTCCATAAGTTCACACGAAAGTGCTTTATAATTCCACGCACTTTTATCCCCCTGTTGTCGTCCGATCATGATGGTTAATAAGCTATATGCTGTTTTGCACATTTATAAAATTGTTTGCTTACTGCCTTCCTGCCGCGGCCGGGCGGGCGTTGCCTCCCGCTGTGGCGAAAGCGGCCTGTTACCCGCCCCCTTCGCACCGTGGGGGGCTTTTTTGTGTTCCCCGGCGCCCATAGCCGGTATTTGGCAGCCCCTGCCGGGGCGGTTACACTGGATATAGCAAAAACAAAGGAGGTGACAACATGGCTGTAAGCAGCAACCCTTTGAGCGGCCGCCTGCAGCTCCGGCTGGTTGTGGGAATGGATGATCTGGGGAACCATCTTTACCGTACCCAGTCCTATTCCAACCTGAAGCCGTCGGCTTCCGACCAGGATGTTTACGAAGTAGGCAGCGCCCTGGCCGGCCTGCAGGAACACGGTTTAGAGGAAGTGCGCCGTGTCAGCGAAGCCGTGCTTATTGAGGAACCCTAAAAGGGCCCCAGCGGCAGGCAGTTGTTTTGCGGTGGCTGCCTGCTATTTCGGGCAGCTTTCTGCCTGAAATAGCAGGCAAATATTTACCGGGGAAGGAGGTGCAATCATGGAAGAAACCTTACGCCTAATTTTCCGTAACGCAGAAGGCAAAACAGTAACAAAAACTGTAAGAGATCCTGTCGATGACCTGAACGCCGAAGATGTTGAAAACGCCATGAATTTGATTATCAGTGCCGACGTCTTTGAAACCAGCGGCGGCAGCATTGTAGAAAAGGTCAGGGCAGAGATAGTGGCCCGCGAGGTTACCACAGTCCTGGAATACTAAGCAGCTGTCACTTTCAAGGGACACAGGATGGCGCTGGGGGACGCAGGATGCCCCCTGCGCCCCGTGCCCTGCCGTTAGTCAACGAAAAACAGCACAAAAGTACATCCCTTGGAGTAGAGTACCAGAAAGGAACAGCGTGCACCCGCCGTTCCTTTCTGCAATTTTAAGAAAAGAGGTGATGCTGCTATGGGGTAGAAGAACTGATCCCTTTGATTGCGAATATCGGCTTTCCTGTAGTGGTCAGTCTTTACCTGCTGACCCGCATCGAAGGCAAGTTGGATGAACTGACAGCCTGCATTAGGGAACTAAGCGGTAACGTGGCCAAAATGCTGTAAGCACCCTTTGATTGCCATATTAGAAGGGCAGCTATTTTATAAAAGGAGGTTTAAACAACATGAAAATAAGCTACTTTGTTGACCATATTCCTGCAAACACCCCTAACAACCGACGGCCGGGCCTACACCTGGCCCCGGAATATATAACTATACATTCTACCGGCAACCCCAGCGCCGTGTTGAAGGAACACTTAACGGCCGCCCCGTAGACTCTGAAGCGTACCTTATCAACAATGTTACTTAT
>JAAYRR010000125.1 GCA_012518675.1 Bacillota bacterium | reverse complement strand
GGCGAGACGGCCCCCTATGTGCAGTATTCCCATGCCCGGATCTGCAGCATTCTACGCAAGGCGGCACCGGCGGGGCCGGGTCAACCGGGGGCTAAAAATGATTTACCAAAACAGGTTGCAGCCGCAGCAAGCCTGCTGAAAACCCCGGAAGAAGGCCAGCTTGCAGTTGCTTTAGGGCGCTTTGCCGCACAACTTTGGCGTGCAGCCGAAGACTACCGGCCCTCCTACCTGGCACGCTACTTGGTGGAGCTGGCCCGGGATTTCAACAAATTTTATCACAGCTGCCCGGTTTTGGTTGCAGATGAGGATCTAAGGGCAGCCCGGCTCCTGCTCATACAAGGAGTACAGATTGTCCTGCAAAAGGGCATGTACCTTTTAGGGATTGACGTTCCGCAGGAAATGTAAGACGAGGCCCAGACCAAACATAAGGCTATAAATTAAACAAATACCGCTAAGTAGGTGAGCTGAATAATGCTGGATATGCGCTTTGTGCGGGAAAATCCCGAAGCAGTGCGCCAGGCCATCAAGGCCAAAGGAGAAAAGGCTGCGCTGGAAAGATTTTTACAATTGGAGCAGCAAAGGCGGGGGCTGCTGCAAGAAGTTGAGGCCTTAAAACACCAGCGCAACACGGTATCCCGGGAGGTAGGCCGCCTGAAAAAGGAAGGGCGGGATACCCCAAAACTGATTGAAACCATGCGGCAGGTCAACGAACGCATTAAAGAGCTGGATCGTAAACAAAAAGAGGTAGAGACACACCTGGAAAAAATTCTTTTGCACCTGCCCAATATCCCCGATCCTGATGTTCCCGTTGGTATGGATGAAAAAGATAATTTGGAAATCCGGCGCTGGGGGGAACCGCCCCGTTTTGCATTTGCACCCAAAGCCCACTGGGACTTAGGAGAAGACTTGGATATCCTTGATTTTCCCCGGGCCGGTAAAACAACCGGGGCGCGCTTTGTTTTTTACCGGGGCTTGGGGGCCCGGCTGGAAAGAGCCTTGACTAATTTCATGCTCGATCTGCATACCTCCGAACACGGCTACAAGGAGATCTTTCCCCCTTTCCTGGTTCACCGGGAAAGCATGATCGGCACCGGGCAGCTGCCCAAGTTTGCCGAAGATGCCTTCAGCGTGGCCGGGACAGAATACTGGCTAATACCCACTGCAGAGGTGCCGGTGACCAACTTTCACCGGGAGGAGATCATCCCCGGTGAAAAATTGCCGCTTTGTTATGTGGCTTATAGCGCCTGTTTTCGGGCCGAAGCCGGCGCCCACGGCCGTGATACGCGCGGGCTAATCCGGCAGCACCAGTTTAACAAGGTGGAGCTGGTAAAGTTTACCGAGCCCCATGATTCCGATGTAGAATTGGAAAAACTGGTTAACGATGCTGAAAAAGTTTTACAGCTTTTGGGCCTGCCTTACCGGGTGATGCTGATGTGCACCGGTGACTTAGGTTTTGCCGCTGCCCGGAAATATGATTTGGAGATTTGGTTTCCGGCTTATGAAACCTACCGGGAGGTTTCCTCCTGCAGTAACTTCCGTGACTTCCAGGCCCGCCGGGCCGGTATCCGCTATCGGCCGGCCCCCCGTTCCAAGGCTGAATTTGTCCATACGTTAAACGGTTCGGGTTTGGCTATCGGCCGCACTTTGGCGGCTATCCTGGAAAATTTCCAGCAGGAAGACGGCAGTGTCGTTATCCCCGAGGTGCTGCGCCCTTATTTTCCACCCGCCCACGACGGCATTATCAGGCCCGGTAGTGCCTGACTTTCATTGTCCCCGGGCCGGTTGACAAAGGGACTGTGCCTGTGCTATAATTTTTTTATAGGTAGTGCCTGTATTGTTGAAAATACCGGGAGGGGTGTCCGAGCGGTTTAAGGAGCCGGTCTTGAAAACCGGTGACTCG
>JAAYRR010000023.1 GCA_012518675.1 Bacillota bacterium | reverse complement strand
AGGCCGCTAATATTTTCACCATCACCGGCCAGTAGCAGGGGGCCCAAGGGTGATGACAAGGATGTTGTAAAAAGTATATTTTTTTCGACTTTCATTTTCCCCCTCCTGCCTCCTTTAGGAAAACCCATTATTAAGCAGCTTTTCACAGAGGTCTCCCTAATAAATTATACCCTTTTGGCGGTTCATTTTTTAGGGGGTCGTGAATATTATAATATAGGGGTAAAATGGGGGTGGGAAATTTGTGAAGGATCTAAGTAGTTTTCTAATTGAACTTTCGCAAAGGCTGCTGGGAGAAAAACAAAAAATAACAACAATAACAGAAAATGAAGACCACGCACTGTTCCTTCTGGAAAAGGCCCGGCAGGACTGGTTGGCGGCGAGAACCCTTTTTAACAGTGTTTGCGAAAAGGATCTTGTCGATCATGCTATCTATAACCTTAATGCTGCTGAACGCCGCTATGTTTTTTTGCTCAAGGAAGCCCGTAAAAAAAATGAAAAGTAAATAAATTATTTTATAAAGGGGGCCTATTAACAAACCAGCATGTTGAATATAGATGTTAACTTCGTGCTTGCCTTTTTTTTCGGGGTATTAGTCCTTTATATTTTGGCAAGAGTGTTGTATTTTCCCTTGCGGTTGTTTTTACGTTTTTTAATTAATGCGCTGGCCGGTGGGCTGTTGCTGGCTTTGTTCAACGTATTTGGAACTTTTTGGGGGGTGCAAATCGGGCTAAATGCGGTTACAGCCGTGGTTGTGGGTGTGATGGGGGTGCCGGGGGTGATCTTACTGCTCATTTTACAGCATCTCACAGCCTAAATTCAGCGGGGAATTGCCTGCGGGGATAGATTTTTAGTTAAATTTTTTATATACTGTAATTAACAGCAGCAGAGGGGAAGAAACAGTGTATGGACTTGGCGATTACACTTTTGCTAGTGATCATGATTTTATTTTGGCCTAAAAAGGGCCAAGCCCGCTATTATATGCTGCTTATTTTAGGTCTGGTGCTTTTTCTTGTTGTTTTTGTTTTTGCACCGATAGTTCTGCTTTCCCCTCTTTTTTATTTGGGTTTGGTAATTATCGCTATATTGTTATTTTATAAGGGTGTTCATAAGTCTTAAGTGATATCCAGCGGCACAAAGTTATTTTGACGGCAGAAATAAGCCTCCTCAAGCAGATGTTGTTCGTTAAAAATAAAAGTAAGTTTATATAAAAAATCTGATTGATATTTAAAACGGAGATCGGCTAACTTGACATAGTATTTGCCTTTTTTCTGCCACTGGGTAACAAAATAATAGGATGTAAACTGGCAAAAAAGGCGTGCGGGAACAGTCTGTAAGGCTTTGTTAATTAGGGGGGAGGCCATTATTTTATTCAGGTGCCGGCAGGAACTGATGTTCTGACTAAAAAAATCAAGGGTACCGACAATTATTTCATGTTGCTTTTCAACCATAAAATCCCATCGCAAAATACCGTTTAAGGCTGGCATTAAGGCCAGCCTGCCTTTATTTTCTGTTTGAGGTTTATATTTATTTCTTAAAAAATGTGCGGCCTGTAAACGCATTTTCCAGCGTAAAAACAGGTGCAGGGCCACCCCCGTGAAGGCCAACAGGGCTGTTTTAAAGGGGTGCCGGTAATTAACAAGCACCGGGATGAATAGCATGAAAAGGATTGGATCAAAAAACATGAGCAGATTACCGGCATAACGCTTTCTATGGAAGGGCCACCATACCTGGATGCCATAAGAATTTAAATAATCCAGCAGCCCATGGGAAAGTGCCCCGCCCCAGGCCCAGAAAAAATAAGGCAGCGGGCTAAGGCCAAAATCTACATAGATGATGCCGGCAACCGCTGCAGATAACAGTAAAAGGCCCCCGATTGAATGTGTGGGCCCCCGGTGATGTTTGATCAAAGCATATTCCCCTTGTAGCAGGGTGACCACATCAAGATCTGGAATGACGGCACCCACTACCGTTGCACAATAAATGGGATTATAGGGGGAAAGGGGTTGGCCTGAAAGGGCCCCCACACCCAGGCCGACAATTGCATGGGTAAAAGTATCCATCACGGGCTCCTGTTAATTTATTTTATGTAAACTGTAAAGGTATTATAACATAAAAAGGGGGGAGCCAATTCAGGGAAAATGTGGTATCCCATTGCAATTAATTTCCTT
>JAAYRR010000022.1 GCA_012518675.1 Bacillota bacterium | reverse complement strand
CCCCTGCCCCTGCCCCTGCTGCCGCTGGTTCATCCCTTTCCCCAAGTCCTCCCTGCACCCCGGGTGCTGCTGCCGGAAAAGCAACCCGGTCGTGCTCTGCCGCTGCCGGTTCAACCGCAAACGGTTCCAGCACCCCGGCCAGCTCTTTTTGATCTTCGTCCCGGACAAGAATATATAATAGATCGTTTTCTGTAATAACTGTTTCACCGCGGGGTGCGAGCAGATCATTTTCCCGGACAATCGCCGATACCAGAGCCCCTTCCGGCAGGGGGATCTCCTGCAACTGCCTTTTAAGCAGCGGGGATTCCGCCCCCACATCATATTCCAACAGTTCATAACCCGGGTGTTCCAAAGAAATGAGTTCCAGCGAATGGGGGGAAAGGCGTTTATTGCCTGTTAACAGCCCCAGTTTTTGGGCCACCACTTCAATGGTGGAACCCTGCACCAAGGCGGAAAGCAAAACTACAAAGAAAACGATGTTAAAGTAGTAGTGGCCCCCTTCCAGCCCGGCAGCAACCGGGTAGGTGGCCAGCACGATGGGGATAACCCCTTTAATGCCGCCCCAGCAGAGCAGTAACTTTTCCTTCACCGTGTATTTCCAAAACAGGGTGCAAAGAAAAACAGCTATCGGCCGGGCTAGAAAGGTTAAAATCAGGGCGATGAAAACGCCTTGTTTCCAAAAAGTGAGCAGTTCCGAAGGAAAAACCAAAAGCCCGAGCATCAGAAAGAGCATCACGTGGCAAACCGTAGATGTATCCTCTATTGAACGGGAAACACCCTGTTTATAAACAAATTCGGCATTGCCCAAATAAAAACCGGTAAAAAAGACAGCTAAAAAACCGTTGGCCTGCAGCTCTTCAGCCAGGCCATAACTTAAAATACAAAGGCTTAAAACAAGCAGGTAATAAAACCCGCCTGTATCCAACCGGATTTTATTGATTAGATAGGGGCCCAGCATACCGATGAGGTAACCGATCAAAATGCCGATTACAATCTGCCATGTCAGGCTGGCGACAATGGAAACCGGGTTCGTTAAAACACCCTGCACAAAATTAATGACCGTGACTGTTAAAATAATGGCCATCGGGTCGTTGGAGGCTGATTCTATTTCCAGGGTGGCAGCCGATTTGGGCTGCACATTTTTATCCCTTAATATCGCAAAAATAGCCGCGGCGTCTGTCGAGGAAATGATAGCCCCGATCAAAAAGGAGGCATACAAGTCGATACCGATAACTAAGTGGGAAAACAGTGCCAGCGCTGCCGCGGTAACGATAACCCCGGCTGTGGCCAGGGAAAAGGCAGGCCTGAAGGCAAGATGCAGCAGATGTTTTTTGGTGTTAAAACCGCCTTCAAAAAGAATGATAATCATAAAAGCCGATGAAACTTGCTGGGTTAACAGGGGATCATCAAAGGGCACAATATTGAGCCCGTCGCTGCCAAAAATCATGCCCAAAGCTAAAAATAAAACCAATCCGGGGATACCCAAGCGTGCTGCAATTTTTGTTGAAAAGGTGGCTAAAAGTAAAAGTGCTGCTAAAATTAAAATCATCGATGGCCCCCATAGGATTATTTTAAAATTGTTTACATATTATTTTAACACAAAAACAGCCCCCTTGCCGCAGAAACTTGCATGGCCCTGTATCAACGCCTGCCTGGCGGGTAACCGGACAACCAGGGGGACGTACCTTCCATTTGGTTCTTGTTTTGCCAACCGGCAACAATAATAAGAAAATTTTTTGATGCCGATGCTATTGCACAGAGTTAAAAACCGCACTGACCGGAAGGTGCATCCCTCCGGCCGGGCACCGTTTGTACGGCGGCAAGGCAAGCCCCCGTACGGGAATCAACCGGCTTGCTTTTGTTGACAGCAGCAGCCGTTAATGACATAATAAAAGTATGTTTTTATGTACTCTTTCTGCATTTTTTTTATGTTTGTAACACTTTTTAAGGGGAATATAATGAACGAAAAACAGGATTCTAACCGTAACAAACAAAACACCGCTAAAATTGAAACTGCCAAGGAACAACCGGAAAAGGATTTGGCAGCCGCAAAGGCAAAAGCAACAGCTGAAAAAACCGGGCCGGCAGCTGAAGATACCGCAAACCCCGGCGCAAACGGCGGGGAACATTCGGGCCCGGCCGCAGAAAAGCCGGCTACAACAACTGCAGGCAGGGCGGCAACAACCGCCCCGGAACAACCGGTCACCGCTGCAGGGGGAGCTGCGGCTGACGAAAACCGGGTAAATGCCGCCGCCGATCTTCTGCAGGGCCCCATCCTGCCCACCCTGCTAAAACTTTCCTACCCGATCCTGATCGCCATGTTTTTCGTAACTGTTTTTAACATTGTAGATACTTTTTATGTGTCCCGCCTGGGGGATGATGCCATCACAGCCATGGGCTTTACCTTCCCCATCTATATGTTTTTAATCGCCATCGGTGCGGGTGTCACCATCGGTATCAGCTCTGCAGTGGCCCGGGCTTTAGGGGCCGGCGATAAGGAATTTGCTGCAGAAACAGGAAAGCAGGGGGTTGCCTTGGCGCTGGCCATCGGCCTTTTCATCGCCTTAATCGGGATCCCCATTGCCCCTAAAGTCCTCACCTTTATGGGCGCCGAAGGCGATATTTTCCAGATGTCCTATGATTACGTAAGTGTGATCATTTTTGCCGGCATCGCCAAATATCTTTTACACGTTTTTGATGGCACCCTGCGGGGTGAAGGGCATACCGGGGCCTCGATGCGGATGCTGTTGGTTGCCAGCATCAGCAACATTATCCTTGATCCTTTTTTTATTTTTGGTATCTGGTTTTTTCCCCGCTTGGAGGTAAAGGGCGCGGCCATTGCGACGGCTATTTCCTGGGTAATCGGCTGTCTTTACGCCCTGGACTACTACCGGCGGGGCAAAGGGATTTTCAACCTTGACTTTAGTCGTTTCACCTTAGGCTGGCAGCATCTGCAGGAAATTGTCACTGTCGGTGTGCCGGCCTCGATGAATCAGGGCTTTCTTTCCCTGTCCCTGCTCTTCTTTAACTATATTTTAATGCGGCTCCCCTTGGGAAACACCTTAGTAGCTGCTTTTAGTATCGGTTTTCGCACTGAAGCCATCATGATCCTGCCCCTGGTGGGCCTTTCCGCCGGCACGGTAATCATGGCCGGGCAAAACTTTGGTGCTGGCAAATTGCAGCGGGTTGAAGAAATTTTTTTACAGGGACGTAAATTCCTTTTTCAGATTATGATCCTGATGGGTATTGTTATCATTGCCCTGTCACCCTACCTGATCAAAATTTTCAGCACAGACCCTGCTGTGGTAAAATATGGTAGCCAGTATTTTCAGTTTACAGCCCTGACCTATTGTTTTTTAGGCGCCGGCCTGCTGGCCAATGCCACTTTTCAGGGGATGGGCTGCGGCTACCCGCCCTTTATCAACATCCTCATCAGGCTGCTGTTTTTTCAAGTTGCCGGGGCTTTCTTTTTTACCTTGTGCCTGCAACTGGGGCCGCGGGGCGCCTGGGGGGCTGTCGCCTTAGCCAATGTCGGCTTTGGCACCATCAGCTCCCTCTGGGTGCGCAGTTACCTTAACCGGAAATTGAAAACAGCAGGAACAAACGCCGCCCCGGAGGCCGAAGTAAGCGAACTGCAAACCCTTTGACAGCCCTGTAGTACCAAATTAGACACTTGCTTGCGCCTTCATGCGCGTGGCCGTAGGCCGTAGTCCTGGCCGGACCGGCCAAAGATTGGACCGCGGACCGGGGGTTTCAGGGAGAGCAGGCAGCCGCAGACGTGCAGGGTGTATTATTATCCCGGGCCCACTGCCGTAGCCGAATGCCATAAACTTAACAGAAATAAGGGCTGGAAACCGGTGCTTGACTGGGGCAGTTTTTTACGGTAAAATATAACTAACTTGGTTATATTACTATATAGAAATTAGGTGCCCCCATGATCACTAAAAAAGCGGAATATGCGATCATCGCCCTGGCCGATTTGGCTACACTGCCACCCGGTCAAAAAACGACAACACGGGAGATTGTTGCCCGTCAGGCAATCCCTTCCAACCTGCTGGCCCAGCTTTTACCCGTCATCCGGGACGCCGGTTGGGTTGAAAGCACCCGGGGTGCGGGCGGCGGGGTTGCGCTATGTAAAGATCCCGCACAGATTACCCTACGGGAAACCATTGAACTCATTGACGGCCCCATCACCATCACCCGCTGTTTATTCCAGAGCATGCCCTGTGGAAATAAACCTTCCTGCCCCCTGCGGGACGTCTGGCAGGAAGCCCAGGAAAAAATGCTGACAGTATTTGAAAAAACAACTGTGGCCGAGTTAGCCGCCCGACTAGTTGCTGCCGGTTGACTTCCGGCCACGGTTTTTCCCGGTTACGGGGATCCTTTTGGGAGAACCGGGTTTCTTCTGCGCTTGCCTTAGCCTGTCTAATAGCATATTTATAGCAACCGGCAAAGATGCCTCGTTCGCATTATCCGCACTGATTAAACCTGCCAAAAACACATAACCTAATATGATAATTGAAATTAACCCGGTGTAACGGTTTGCCCGCCGTGATCCGGGTTTTATTCTGTAAAATACCGTGTGATCGCCTGCACCAACGCGTTTGCAACCCGTTCTTGAAAATCACTGCCGGCGAGGCGCTGTTCTTCCGCCGGGTTGCTAATGAAGGCCACCTCCACCAGGGCCGCCGGCATCTGGGTATTTCTTAACACAGCAAAATCTTCCCTGAAAATGCCTATGTTCCGCAGACCCAAAGCATTAACCAGTTCCGCTTGCAAGAGCGCGGAAAGATAAGCACGTTCCTCCTTCTGCCAGCCGTCATAAGTATAGGTAGAAGTCCCGTTCGCCGCGGGGTTGTTGAGCGCAGCATTGGCGTGAATGCTTACAAAGATTGCCGCCCCGTGATCGTTGGCCATTACTGCCCGTGTGGATAAGTCTACATAGTAATCCCCTTCCCTGGTCATCATCACTTCCATCCCGGCCGCGCGCAGCAGCGCCGCTGTCTGCTGGGCAATAGCCAAGTTGACATCCTTTTCCCGCAGCCCGGTGGGCCCCACTGCACCGGGATCGCTGCCGCCGTGGCCGGGGTCGAGGCATACTAATTTCCCCTGCACAGAAGCTTTTTGCAGCTCCAAGGTAAGCATATTATTTTTTGTGCCCGGTATAATTTCATAGGAGGCGGCTGCATTCAGATCGGCCACCAACCTAACAACATCCGTTGAAAACTGTCCAAGGCGCAGTTTTTGCAGGAAAGATGCCACAAAATCCTTTTCCCAGTCGGCAAGTTCGGGGTTTAGGTGCAGGTTGGGAAAGTCCATAACCACCCTTTGCGGGTTACGCAACCGGAAGGTCTCACATTCTAAGGGCGCGGTAGCCTGAAGATGCACAGCGACCAGTTCTTCTGTTTCTTCAACATCGATTACCAACAGCTGGTAAGGCACAACAATTTCCAGACAGCCCGGCCCCTTTTCTTCCACACTGTAGCCGACCGGGGCTGGGAATGCAGCAAATTCAAGTTCCACTACCGCCCCGTCGTCGTTTAGTTGTGAGATAACCTGTGCCAGTCCGCCCCGGTCAACCACCAGCCTGTGGGGCGAATTTAAAGATTCAACGCCCGGCACTGCAATAAGCAACCGTTGTGGCGCCTGCTTTTCTTCCCAGCTGTAATCCTCTGTATCCGTCCCGGCCCGGAGGCACACCTTCAGGGCCCCTTCCCCGTATAAAACGTCAATATGCAGCGTTCCCGGTTCCACCGGCTGTCCGGGGTTTTCCGGGCTACCGGGGTTGCCGGGCCCCTCCGGTTCAACCGGCGCCGGCGGGGGGTTGTCCCGCGGTGGGACAGCACATTCCTGCACCAGCCAACCGGCGATCCAGCCCGCTTGGCCCTGGTGCCCCACCCTGTACCACCCGTTACAAAACGTTTCCGCCGCCAGTACAGCCTGTTCTTTAACTTTTCCCAACACGCCGAAGCTTTGGCTGGGCCCTGTTCTAACATTAACAATATCCCCGGCAACCTGCAGGTATGGGGAGTCCGTTTTAATCCTTTCCCGCAGGTGATCGCCTACCCTGGAAACCAATACTGCTGCTTCAGCCCGGGTAACTGCCTGTAAGGGGCGAAACTTCCCATCGTCATAGCCAACAAAAAGGCCCCGGGAGGCCAACCCTATTACTGCAGGCCGTGCCCAGTTCCCAATTTGCCCCGCATCGGTAAAATTCAGTTCTCCCCCGGCGGCTGCAACCTCCACACCGGCAGTTTCCCCCAAGGACAATATTTTACCCAAAACACCGGCCACTTCCTGGCGGGTAATCGGTGCTCCCGGCCGGAAAACGTCACCGGGGTAGCCCTGAAAATACCCGGCCGCCGTCGCCTTGCCTATTTCCGGGAAGTACCAGTCCTTGCTGGCTACGTCCTTAAAGCCTGCGGGGTTTTCAGGCGCCTTGAACCCGAAGTAACTGTTGATCACGGTGGCAAATTCAGCCCTGGTAATCTCCCGGCCCGGCCGAAAAGCCCCATCGGGATAACCCTTGATATAGCCTGCCTCTGCCGCTGCTAAAATTTCAGTTGCCGCCCAGTGGCCCTGCAGATCTGAAAAGCCTGCCGCCGCCGCCGCCCGGCCATCAAAGACCGGTGGAAAAAGCGTACCCATTAAAAAAACAACCAACAGCAAAACAACTGCCGGAATTATGCTTCGTTTACCTCTGCCGGCCGCAGCGCCCCCAACAGTGCACCTTCGTTTATCCCTGCCTGTCAAATTGCCCCAAACAGTGCTTTCTTGTTTTCCCTTTTCTGAAAAACTGCTCATAACCAACCGCCCCTACAAAAAATTTCTGTAAAACCTATAGTTGTATTCTTCGACATATGTTTCCATAATCCTACAGAAACCTTAGAAAGCCTGTCCGTTATTTTTTGGTAATTTAACCAACCTGCCCCCAGGGAAACCGACCGGCTGGCCACTAAAGGCCCTGCACAGGGTGGGGGGCGTTGACAATTTTTTCGGCAGGAAGATGCAGGTTTTTCCTGACATTAAAAAACAGGGCTACAGCTAGCAGGGTGGTAGCTACATCAGCAAAGGGCAGGGCAAAAATAAAGCCGTTAAATCCCCAGGATGAACTGAAGAAATACAGCGCCGGGATGAAAAACAAGCCCTGCCTGCCCAGCGAAACAATCAAAGATTCCACTGTTTTGCCCAGGGACTGAAACATGGTCAGCAAAATCATTTCTACCCCCAAGGCAGGCATCACCACGGCCAACGGCCGCATAATTTTTACACCCAAGTCGATAACCCCGGCGTCATTGATAAAAACCTTAACCCAATAATGGGGAAAGGCAATAAAAAGCAGCCCAAAAACAGTAGACATCACGGTGCCGATGGACATTGATTTTTTTACCGTCGCCAAAAGACGGCCATATTTTTTCGCGCCGTAACTGTAACCCATCAGCGGCTGGCAGCCAAAAGCCAAACCCATGGCCAGCATGACGGCGATGTTGGTCACCCGCATTACCACGCCGTTGGCGGCTACCACATCGTCGCTAAAACCGGCGGCGAAAACATTGGCCAGGGCAAAACCGATGCTCATCAAAACCATGCCGGCGGAAGCCGGGATGCCGATTTTAAAAATCTCGGCATAGACTTTTTTATTAAAACTGTAATGCCGCCAGGCGATGGAGACCACCCCTTTTTTCTGCAGATAAAAGGTGAGCAGGTAGGAAAAACCCACAATATTGCCGATCACAGTTGCCACCGCAGCCCCGGCGACCCCCATTTGTAAAAGGAAGATAAAGACAGGGTCGAGCACCATGTTTAAAATAGAACCGGTCATCATGCCGATCATCGCTTCCTTAGTGGCGCCTTCGGAACGCAACAGACCGGAAAGGGCCATCTTGATACCGATAAACGGACTGCCCAGGAACATAATCATGAGGTAGCTTTTCCCGAAGCCGATGGTGTTTTCACTGGCGCCGCAGAGCATTAAAATAGGCTCTGTAAAAAAGATACTGACCAGGGAAACAACGCTGCAGACAATCAAGGCCGACCAGAAGGCAACGGCCCCCGCCTGACTGGCGCTGTCCATCTCCCCTTTGCCCAACAGGCGGGAGATTAACGAAGCCCCCCCGACTGCAAACACGTTGCCGAACCCCTGGATAATCATAAAAACCGGCATGGAAATGGCAATTGCAGCCACCATGTGGGGGTTGTTTAACTTGCCGATAAAAAAGGTATCGGTCATATTATAGAGAACCTGAATTAACATAGCGGTCATGGTGGGGATAGCCAGGGTCCAGATGGCCTTACCAACGGGCATGTTTTCCAGGATATGGGTGCGATCCTGTTTTTTATTTTTATTTTGTGTTTCCAACAATAAAACCCTTCCTTTCTAACAGACAGCATTAACTAACTGCGCCAGCCAACATTGACGGGCTAAAAACACGTTTACCAAAGGTTCAATAAACGGACGTACGAAAACAGCCCCGCCCTTCCCCAACATTAAGAAATGTTTCAAGCGGTTTCCGGGATGAGGCCGTCAAATTGGGCACGGTAGAGCCGGGCGTAATAGCCGCCCTTTTCCAAAAGCTGTTCATGGGTGCCCTCTTCCACAATGCCGTCGTCGGTAAGCACCAAGATGCGGTTAGCCCGGCGCACCGTCGTCAAGCGATGGGCGATCACCAAGGTGCTGCGGTTGCGAGAAAGGGCGAATAGGGCCTCCTGGATGAGAGCTTCAGTTTCGTTGTCCAAAGCCGAAGTGGCCTCGTCCAAAATTAAGATGGGCGGGTTTTTCAGGAAGATCCGGGCGATGGCGATCCGCTGCCGCTGCCCGCCCGAAAGCATAACCCCGCGCTCACCGGTGTAAGTGTCGTAACCGTCTGCCAGTTCCATGATAAAATCATGAGCGTTAGCCTGCACAGCCGCCTGCACAACTTCTTCCTCTGTAGTGTCGATCCGGCCGTAGGCAATATTTTCCCGGATGGTCCCGTTAAAAAGAAAGATATCCTGCTGCACAATGCCGATGTTTTGCCGCAGTGAACGCTGGGTATAATCACGGATATCGGTGCCGTCGATCAGGATGCCCCCCTGCTGGAGATCATAAAAACGGGGGATCAGGTTACAGATTGTCGTTTTGCCGGCGCCGGAGGGGCCGACTAAGGCCACCGTTTCGCCGGGGGCAATACGCAGGTTGACATCTGTAATGATCATTTTTTCAGGGTTGTAGCCAAAGGTAACGTTGTCAAAGACAACTTCCCCCTGCAGGCGGCCGGCCCGGCGGGCACCCTTCCTGTCTGAAATTTCCGGTTCAACCTGCAGCGTTTCTATAAAGCGGTGAAAACCAGCCATCCCCCGCTGGTAAATTTCCACGAGCATGGTGATGCGCCGGATGGGTTGCAGAAACAGGTTTACATAGAGGAGAAAGCCCACCAAGGTCCCCAGCGTAATCTGTCCACGGTGGATAAAATAGCCGCCGTAAAAAACCACGATCAGGTTAATCAGGTTGGAAAAAAAATTGATGCCGGAAAAAAATTCAGCCATCACCCGGAACGAACGCTGCTTGGAATGGAGAAAATTGCGGTTATCCCGTGCGAACTTCTTCTTTTCGTAGCCTTCGTTGGTAAAGGATTTGACGACCCGCACACCGGAGATGCTGTCCTCCACCCGGGCGTTAATATCAGCCACTTTCAGGCGTACATCACGGAAAGTTTCCTGCATGCGCCTATTTTTGGAAACGGCAAACCAGATCATTACCGGCACCAGCGGAAAAATGAGCAGCGTCAGCTGCCAGTTAATTTTCAGCATGATCACAAAGGCGCCGATCAGCGTTACCGTCGCAATGAACAGATCCTCAGGCCCATGATGGGCCAGTTCAGAAATTTCGTTTAAGTCATTGACCAGCCGTGACATGATATGGCCGGTTTTAGTATTGTCAAAGTAGCGAAAGGACAGCTTTTGAATATGTCCAAAAAGATCCTGGCGCATATCATATTCTATGCGCACCCCCAGCACATGACCCCAGTAATCTACGATATACTGCAGGCCGGCCCGCAACAGATAGAGCCCCAGCAAGCCGCCGCAGATCCAGAAAAAAAGAGTCAGTTCCTGCTTGGGCAGCAATTCGTCAATAATCCACTGCACAGCCACCGGAAAGACAAGATCGAGCCCGGCCATGGCAAAGGCACAGCCGAAATCGAACAGAAACAAAGGCATGTGCGGCCGGTAATATTTAAAAAAACATCTTAACAAAACAGTTTCTCCTTTACAATATCAGCATTTTAATTTCTTCGTTAATCCCATAAAAACAAGGTTAACATTTTTCAACCGGCCCAGACTGCCAGACCGGCCACGGCACCCGCTTAAACAGCGGCGTAAACAGGAATTAAAGCAGGGATTATTTCCCCGGCAAAAAATCCGTGCTATTTTATATTTTATTGTATCAAGCCGGCGGCAAATAAACAACGGTTTACTTTTTTCTTTTTCTCACAAAACATTGCGTAACTGCCAAGATAGCCTTATAATTTTAATGGTGCTGTAAAGTTTCCATAAAAATTGTCGAAATGGAGGAACGGGGAAGAAATGACCATTACAGAATTGTTGGCGCGCAATGCTGCACAATATGGACAGGAAATATGCCTGACGGAGATCAACTTGGAACTGCAGGATAGAGATAATGTTACCTGGCTGGAGTACGAGCTAATTGAAAACAACCCCGCCGGGGAATATCGCCGGGAGATTACCTGGAACGTTTTCGATGAAAAAGCCAACCGCTGTGCCAACCTGCTGCTGAAAAGGGGCCTTAAAAAAGGTGACAAGGTCGCCCTGCTTTTAATGAACTGCCTGGAATGGCTGCCCATTTATTTTGGGATTTTAAAAGCAGGCGCCATCGCCGTCCCCCTGAACTTTCGTTACACCGCTGAGGAAATAAAATACTGCCTGGAGCTGTCCGAAAGTTGCGCCCTGATCTTCGGGCCGGAGTTTACCGGCCGGCTGGAAACCATCAAGGAACAGATCCCCGGGGTAAAAACAATATTTTATGCCGGGGAGGACCGCCCGGCTTTTGCCGAAAGCTATGACCGCCTGACGGCCAACTGCGCATCACAGGCCCCGGCAGTCAGCCTTGAAAGCGACGACGAAGCAGCCATTTATTTTTCTTCGGGAACCACAGGTTTCCCCAAAGCCATCCTGCATACACACGGCAGCCTGATGGCGTCAGCTGTAACCGAACAGGCCCACCACGCCCAGACCCGGGAGGACAACTTTTTGTGCATCCCCCCCCTTTACCATACCGGGGCCAAAATGCACTGGTTTGGCAGCCTGCTGGCCGGCAGTAAGGCTGTTTTGCTGCGCGGGGTCAAGCCGGACTGGATTCTGGAAGCTGTTTCCCGGGAAAAAATCACCATTGTCTGGCTGTTGGTGCCCTGGGCCCAGGATATTTTGGATGCCCTCGACAGCGGCGCTGTAAACCGGGAAGACTACGAACTGTCCCAGTGGAGACTGATGCATATCGGCGCCCAGCCGGTCCCGCCCAGCCTCATCCGCCGTTGGAAAAAGTATTTCCCCACCCACCTTTATGATACAAACTATGGCCTGACGGAATCATCCGGACCCGGGTGCGTACATTTAGGCACAGAAAATATCCACAAGGTAGGTGCGATCGGCATTCCGGGCCACGGTTGGGAAACCAAAATTGTCGATCCACAGGGCACTGTTTTGGACAACGGGCAGGTCGGCGAGCTGCTGGTCAGGGGGCCGGGCCTGATGAAATGCTACTATAATGACCCGGAGGCAACCAGGGAAACCATCAAGGACGGCTGGCTGCATACCGGAGATATGGCCCGGGTGGATGAAGACGGGTTCATTTTTTTAGTTGACCGTAAAAAGGATGTCATCATCAGCGGGGGGGAAAATCTCTACCCGGTCCAAATTGAAGACTTCCTGCGCAGTCATGCCCAAATTAAGGATGTAGCCGTCATCGGTCTGCCAGACCAGCGTCTGGGAGAAATTGCGGCTGCAATCATCGAACTGAAAGCCGGCAGTAAATGCAGCGCTGAAGATATTAAGGACTTCTGCGCTCCTCTGCCGCGCTACAAACGTCCGCGGGCCATCATCTTCGACCAGGTCCCCCGCAACCCCACCGGCAAAATAGAAAAACCGCTACTGCGGGAAAAATACGGTGTCACCAACCTGGTGGCTGCCCAAACCCGTAACCAAAATCAATAGCCCCGGGCTGGGGCAACCGACCAGGGGGTATCAGACTGTATAAAAACAATTTCTGTAAAAGGTTTCCCCACTAAAGCTGTTTGAGGGCCTGTTTTTGGTATTCGACGGCCCGATTGGCATAATAATTAAACTGCCCACCCCATTTATAAGCGGATCGCCCCCTTTTGGGGGACTTTGCACACGGCCCGACCTACCTGGCGGTTGGGTAAACATTCAACTGCTATCAACGATGAAGGGGGTGAAAAAAATGCAAAATGTTAAAAAAACGTTTCTTTTTTTACTGCTAACTTTACTGTTGGTTGGCCTTACCTTGGGCGGCTGCACTGCTACATCTGAAAATGCGGGAAAAATAGAAGATGGACCGGAATCAAACGGGAATCAGGCAGGCACGTCAGAAAGCCCTACCGATCAGGAGGAGCCCGCCGCAGCGGCAGATGAAGAAGATCCTGAAACACCGCTAACCCTTACTTACCTGGGACATTCCACCTTTTGGATGGAATATGGGGAGGCCGGCATCCTCATCGACCCTTATCAGCCTGACTTTGGCAACTATGGCAAAATAGACCTCAACGCTACTGTTGTGCTCGTCACACACGACCATACCGATCATAACTACACCCCGGGCGGGGGCCAGGGGGCCACAGTGCTGCGCGCCCTCACTGCTGCCGGCGACTGGCAAAAAACGGACCACAGCCTGGGTGACCTGCAGATAGCGAGTGTGACAGGCACTTTTCATGGCGGCAACTTAGGCAAAAACGGGGTCTTTGTGCTCACAACCCCCACCCTGCGCCTGGCCTATTTAGGCGATATCGGCCATACCCTGCAGGCAGAGGAAATTGCCCAAATTGGCCAACCCGATGTGCTGTTCGTCCCGGTCGGGGGCCATTATACTATCGACCCCCCGGAAGTGCTGGAATTAATCGACCAGCTTTCCCCAGCCGTAGTTGTTCCGATGCATTACCAGACCAAACATAACCCGGACACCCCCATTGGCACCCTGGATGATTTTCTTGTGCTGGACAACATACCTTATCCCATTGAACCGCAGCACAGCACACTGAAACTGACCAGCAAGGGAATGCCCGCCCAAACTGAAATTTGGGTTATGAAATACACACTGCCTTAAAAGCGCCCATTTCAGAGTTAAAAAAACAACATACAAATATAAGCATACAGCAAGTTCAACAACACAACATAACAAAAACCGCTGCTCTGCGGGAAATACCGCAGGCTGACACCAAAATGCAGGCTGCCCGGGCTGAAATGTCCGGGCAGCCTTGTACCTACTGCACTAACATGTATGGATACACCGCTAAAAATTAACGCTGAAAGGCCATAAAGGTCCGCTGCGCAAAATAGGGCCTTCCCTCAAGCAAGCTTTTTTAACCATTCCAGGCACTGTTCAACAGCCTCCGGTTCACGGCGCAACTGGTGTGCGGCACCTGTAATCAACAGAAGTTCTGCCGAGTCCCCCACCAGTTCATAAAGCTTTTCAGCATGCATTACAGGGATAACTTCGTCCGCTGTGCCGTGAACAATCAACAACGGGCGGGGTGCTATGTTGGAAACATATTGCAACGGATTTACCGAATAAAGATTTTTTAGCCATTCGTCAAGATCCGGGGGAAAGTTGGGATCTTTGATAATGCCGATTTCCCGGAAATCCTCAATGCGCCCTGCCGCATCCCAAGGGGTGATCACCGTTTTATATTCTGCAGGACTAGCAGCCAAAACCAAAGCCTTAACACGCTGATCTTGGGCAGCTACATAGCAGGAAACAGCCCCCCCCATACTGAAACCCCAAAGATAAAAACCGTTTTGCCCTTCCTTGCGTTTTCCCCAATAATCTAGAACAGCAGCAAGGTCCTTCGTCCAGCCATAGACATCAAATTCCCCTTCACTTTCGCCGGTACCCCGGAAATTAAAATGAAAACACGGAAACCCTTCCCGCAGACAATGTGCGGCCAGGGCTGCATAGCCGCCATCCCCTTCCCCTTGCTTTTCTTCTTCAGGAGAGGGTTTACTGCGGGGAACCCCATGACACAAAATTAATAAAGGTTTTTCCTTCCCCCCCGCATGGTCGTCCGCCGTTTGAGGCCCATAGGCCCAACCTTTTAATCGCAGGCCATCCACCATAATTTGTATTTCCTCCACTTGCATAAACCCCAGCTCCTTTCAGGAGAATATTCAACACCACAAAAAAGCTTTCCCTTCTCTGCTGGCCCGATGATTTAACAGGCTTGCAAAAAACTTTTGATTTTTGCAATAAGTATAAAAAGGGTGCCTATCTATTTCTTATTCTACTATCAAGAACAAATTTCCTTTAAGGTTTATACAAATTCCATAGTATAACAAGCAGCTGCCGTTGATTCTGCTTGACAACCCCCGGCAGCGGTTTTATAATAGTTTAGAGGGAAAGTATTTGGCATTTGCCTGTTTTAGCAAACTGCCGGTGCCTTTTCTTCAACAGGGGGCTGTAGCTCAGGGGGAGAGCGCCTGACTCACATTCAGGAGGCCCAGGGTTCAAATCCCTGCAGCCCCACCAGAAAGAAGAAACATCCGTATAATGGGGATCTGTAGAGTTAGAATTAAAATTCAACTCCGCAGGTCCCCATTAAGGTTTCCAGGGGAGGCCTTTTGCCCCGGTTTTACAGGAAACGGCAAAGTTTCTACTTTATTTTCCATTCGACATAAAAATACAATATCACCGCAGGAATTTCTAAATTATTTGTATAACCTATATTAAGCTTGGTGTCAACCTTAACTTTGCAGCATCTATATTTATAAAATTTGAGCAGCGCCGGCAAAACCAATAAATCATAATCTGGTTTCCAGAACAGTAACAGGGGGTACATACAGTGTATGAATACAGGGAATCAACTGGAAAGGTTATGGATAAGGGATGCACCTTTGCCTTGTGCCGGAACATTGTGGAAGCCGCCCATGAGGGCATTGCCCTGATTGATCCGGAATTCCACATTCTGTTTGCCAACGAAATGCTAGCCCGCATGTTGGGAACCAGCGCAAGAAAATTGCTGGGCCGGAGTCTGATGGAAATTTTGGACAACAAAAGCCAGGTTGCTGCCCGGGCAAACATGGAAAAACGCCGGGCAGGCATTTCTGAAGGGGTCGAGTACAGGTTTATACATCAAGATGGTTCCAAATTTTGGGTCCACGCCAATGCCAGCCCCATTTGGGATGACAGGGGTAAATTCATCTGTGTTATGTTCCTGATTTCAGACATTACTTCTTATAAACAAACAGAAACAGCAATGAAAAAAGCACACGCCAAACTGGAACAAACAATAAAAGAACGTACCGCAGAGCTTTCCCAGGCCAACAAAGCCTTACAAAGGGAAATTGGCGAACGCCAACAGGCTGAAAAATCCTTGGCGGAAAGTGAGGCGTTTTACCGCATCCTGGTGGAAAACGCCAATGAAGCCATCCTGGTAATTAAAGGCTGCTTTATTAAATTTGCAAACCCGATGGCCGAACGAATATTGTCCTGTCCAATGAAAAAAATGATCACTGTTCCCTTTAGGAAATTTGTGCACCCCGCAGATAGGCATCTTATCTCAGAACGCATCGAAAAAAGGTTGCAAAAAGGGAGGACGGAATTTCCTTTTAGTTACAGGCTGGTCGACCATGCTGGCAATATTAAACATATCTTGGAAAATTCAGTTAATATAAACTGGAAAGGCGGCAATGCCATCCTTACCTTATTAACCGATGTTACCCTGTTAAAAAAAATGGAAGACGAAATGTGTAAGGCTGACAAGTTAGAAGCTGTTGGCATCCTGGCCGGCGGTATCGCCCACGATTTTAACAATTACCTGGCCGTAATAATGGCCAACGCTAACCTGGCAAGGCTGTACAGCAACAGCAATAACCTTTCAAAAACACTAAAAAAACTGGGGAGCCTGGAAAAAGCAACATTGCGTGCCAAAAATCTCTCCAACCAGCTTTTCACCTTTGCCCGGGGAGGTTTACCGGTCAAGGAAAAGGTTTCACCCGGGCCGCTGCTCACAGACAACATTGAATTTGCCTTAAGCGGTTCCCCGGTCCGTCCTGACGTTCGCCTGCCCGGGGATCTTCCTTCAGTGGAGGTAGATACAGGCCAGCTGGGCCAGGTCTTACAAAACATAACTATCAACGCCGTGCAAGCCATGCCGGAAGGGGGAACCCTAAAAGTGCGGGCTAAAAATGTGAACCTGCATACTGCCGGGAACTGCTTCCCCGCACCCCTGCCGGCAGGCCCGTATATTAAAATAACGATTAAGGACGAGGGCACGGGCATCCCGGAAAAATACCTGCAGAAAATCTTCGACCCCTTCTTCACTACTAAAGACAGAGGACGGGGCCTCGGCCTGGCTACTTCTTATTCCATTATTAAAAAACATAGCGGCCATATTGGTGTTGAATCTAAAATAGGGGTGGGGACAAGTTTTATTCTCCACCTGCCGGCTGTTGACGGGGAAGCAGATCGGCAACCGCTCGGCAACACAACCCTGCTTATGGGAACAGGTAAAATTTTGGTGATGGATGATGAAGAAGATCTGCTGTCTGTAATGCAAGACTCCTTATCCGCCCTGGGTTATGATGTTACTTTATCCCGAAACGGCAGGCAGGCCATCAAACTCTATACCCATGCTTGGGCAGCAAACCAGCCCTTCGACCTTGTACTTTTAGATCTAACCATCCCGGGGGGCTTGGGCGGGAAGCAAACCATTAAAAAATTGCTGGAGTTTGATCCCAAGGTGAAGGCAGTCGTCATTAGCGGCTATTCCAAAGATCCAGTCCTGGCCCGGTTCCATGATTTTGGTTTTAAAGGAGCAATCCAAAAACCTTTCACTATGGCAGAATTATCCCAGGCAATAGGCCGGGTAATCGGGCAACCGGGTAACCCTGCAACAGGATTTCTTTAGCGGTTCCGGCAAATATATTCCCAGCCCTTTTAACATAAATTTTTAAAACACACAGGCCCCCTGGTAAATATGTAACGCTAATGTCCGCCGACCATGTTTTATTTACCGGGGGGCTTTGCCCTGGTCAGATATATCACCGTTTCGGCGCTGTTCCCGGGCCGATCAGGCTTAAAATGGTCAGTTTGATCTGATAACCAACATTTTGGTGGCCTCATCCCACTCAATCTGGCCCCCTAAAGATTCAGTCACATAGCGCGCCGGCAGATAAATTCTGTTTTTAACATTTTCCGCCTGCACATCCATCGGTTTGGTTATGCCGTTGTGGTAGTAAAAATTCTTTCCCATGGTGACCCCCATAATCTGATCACCTTTAAGCAGGGTGACTGTCTTAGTATCAGCATCCCACTTAATATTTTCTTCTGTTACCCCCAGCACCCCGGCCATGACTCTGATCGAGAAAAAACTGCGGCCCTCTTTGATATAAGGTACGGCATCTGCAATTTTCACCTGGCCGTCAACTGTATATTTGTTTGTACCGATGGTCAAAATTGCCTCCCTGGCCAAAACAGGCGCGGTGATGGTTACCTTAAGCAAAGCAGGCAAAAGTTGATCATATTCACGGCTGTTTCTAATGCTTACCTCCAGGTAGGCCTCCCCCGTTTTTACCCCCCTGATTTCATGATCTGCATGGGCCGTAAGATAAGCGGTATATTCTGATGGAACTGTAATTTCATAACGGGAAGTTATGTTGTCGAGCAAGGCCCCCCTTGCAGAAAAAATTTCTACTTTGGAAATAAATTTATCCAGGTTTACCCTTTCATTTACAGCTAAGCTAACAGGGGCATACTGCACCTTGATATAGTCGTTGGGTCTTAATATAAAATTTTTCTCCAGATCATAACTAAAAATATCTATTTTTTCACTGGCGTAGCTGTAACCCTCTTTGGACACCGTAAGGGTATATGCCCCCCGTGCAAGCCCTTCTAAGATATAATTACCGCTGCTATCCGTAAATGTTTCTTTTTTTGTCCCGCCGGCGGTAACCGTTACTTTTACATGGTGAAGTTTAAAGTTATCGGCATCTTTAATGTTACCGCTGATTTTATAGCCCGAATCCACCCTGTTGATATTGATATCCCCAATGTCAAGCCGTGATCCGGCCACCCTGATGTTTGATTCCAAAAGTTTTTTGCTGTTATTAATGGTTGCATAGAGCTTATAGCTGCCTTCTTTAACGTCATTAAATGTAAAAAAACCAAAATAATTTGTCTGGGCACTATAGCTGTTGGCGCCCCCCTCCAGGTAGGTGGTGATGTTACTTAAACCGGACTGGCTGTCCCCCACAAGGCCGCCGACAACAGAGGTGCTGCCCCTTTTTTCCCGCAGTGCAGTTTGCGGAACAGGATAATAGCTGCCCTCCACCCTGATTTCCCTGCCAAGCGTTTGCGTCTGAAAGCCTAATTTCTTAAATTCAAGAGTATACCTTCCATCAGGAACATACCTGAATTCATAATAGCCCTGGGCATCTGAAAGCACTCTTTTTATTCTGGTATTACCGTCAATTAACGAAACTTCAACATCCGCAAGGTATTTTCTGTTTTCATCAACAACGCTGCCGTAGACATCATAACCAGTCCGGCTTTCAACCCTAACCATCAGGTTTACTTCTCTTTCAAGATCACCGGCACTGATTTTTATAAAGTCCATTCTCTCCAGCAGTTCATACCCGGCCGCGTTTACCCCGATGGTATATGTTTTGGCCTCCAGATCCCGGAACGTGTAATACCCCCGGGCGTCAGTTTTTGTTTTAATTTCTTCGCTGTGGCCTGCCAACAGGTATACCTCTGCCCCCTGCACATAATAACCGTCTTCGTCTGTAATACGCCCGGTCAGGGTTCTGACGGCAGGGGCAGAAGTACCACCGGTTTTTTCAAGCCTAATCTTGCCCAAATCATAATCCCCTGACCGCAGACGCAGCAGGTTTTTCATTTCATAGTCCCGGTAACCATATTTTGTTACAAACACTTCATAATCGCTCAAAGGCAGGTTAACGACCTCAAAATAGCCCCTGGCATTTGTATAACCGGTGTAGGCAATATCGTCATATTCATCGACCAACACCACCTTAGCATCAAAAAGCGGGGCATCGTCCCTATCATCGAGTACATCCCCATAAACCGTATATACGTTTTCCCTGGTTACTCCTGCCACCAGATACTTTGTTCCCAAATCGAGCGTCCTGGAATAATTGGGGGCCGTATAGACCGCTTTTTTGTAGCCGCTTCTGGTAATTTCAATCCTTTTGATATTTCCAGCAGCATAAACAGGCTGATCTATCTTTCCACCGCTATCGCTGAAGACACTGGTAAAGGGCACACTGTCCCGGTCATAAAACAGATCTATCCGGGCATTATAAATTGGGTTGCCATTTTCATCATCCCGCACAAATCCAAAAACATCTACTCGGGAATTAGCCGCCAGGGCGAACGAAGAAAACAAGGTAGAGACAAATAGAAAAACCAGAAATATTACTGCAATTTTTTGAGCCTTGCCATTGTTCCTAAGAAACAATTTTTTTCTCCCCTTAACAATAAGATTTTATAACAGATAGGGCATGGGAATTACAGTAATTTTCTCCAGAAAAACAATGATCTCCTTCCCCTGGTTAAAAAAACATCCCAAATTTCTCATTTTACATCAAACAAAACAGCAGCAGCCCAACCGATCCTTTAAAAATTTTTGCATACCTGCTACATAAACAACGGGATACGTTTAATAGTTTTACAAAAACTAATTTTAAATGTGAAAATCCCAGCCGTATAGATAAGGGGAAAAAAAACTGCTGGTGCATGCAGAAAAAACCAGGCTTCAATCTTGCGGAAAAACATTTATTAATTTATAGCAGGCTTAACTGTCCCGCATTTTCATGAATACGCTTGCGGGCCAGATCTACATAAGAAGGATCTATATCATACCCCAAATAATATCTATCGTTATTCAGTGCAGCTAGACAGGTGGTCCCACTGCCACAAAATGGGTCGAGCACAATTTCGTCCTTGAATGTATATAATTGAATCAAACGGTGGGGCAGTTCCGCCGGGAAAGGTGCCGGATGGCCAATAGACTTGGCACTCACTGCCGGGAAAGTCCAAACACTTTTTGTCCATTCCAAAAAATCTTCTTTTTTTAAAGTATTTTCCTTGTTACCCCGTTTCCTTGAAAAAGATTCCTTGGAAAAAATTAAAATATATTCGTGAATATCCCTCAATACTGGATTGGAAGCCGACAACCAACTTCCCCAAGCAGTTGAAGGGCTGGCGCTGGCAGCTTTATTCCAAATTATTTCCCCACGCATTAAAAACCCAATAGCCAACATATCCTCAATAATATAGGCATGTAGAGGAATGTAGGGTTTCCGGCCTAAATTGGCAATATTGACGCAGGCCCTGCCCCCGGTAACTAGCTTATTATAGGTTTCCTGGAACACCCTCTTTAGTAAAGCACGGTATTCATCCAGTGATAAATCCTTGTCATATTCCTTGTTGGCATTATATGGCGGTGAAGTAACCATTAAATGAACACTGTAATCAGGTATTTCATCCATCAGTTCACTGGTTTTACAATATATTTTGTTAAGATTTTCTTTGTCAATTTTATTTTCAAGGTAATTTAGACCCTTTTTAGACTTTTTTTGCCCCTTGTAGAGATTGCTATTATAAAAATCAGACGCATCATGGTTAACCCTGCCGGGTGTACCAAAGGAACTTGTTTTGGTACCACCTCTTTTGGAATCTGAAATACGCATGTCATCGCCCCCCTATTAATTTTAAAAATTCCTCCGCCTTATCCTTATAGGCTGTTTTCTTGCCGGCAATTTCAATAATCTTACCAAGTTCTTCTTTGCTGATCATACCCGAAAAAAAGTTCCTTTTTTCTGAAAGCAGGTTGTTAACCTGTGTTTTAAGCTCTTTAAATTTATCAAATCTATAAAAACCTTTTCCTGCTGTAGATTTTATATTTTCAGGGGTGCTTATCGGATCAGGGTTAATTGACCAAAAACCTTGGATAAAACCAATTTTTTTTAAATGATCAACTTTATCATAATAATAACTTGTTATGGGCGTGTTCCCTATAATAATAAATGGTATAGTTGATGCTTTCCAGGTTGCTCTAATATTTGCACCCTTGCCTATAGCTTTTAACATTGAATCTGACCTTAACAGCCCCGGTGTTCCTTGGTGGCTTTTATAGTCCCCGATACATTTTAAACTACAACTGACCTTATGCTTTATTAACCTCCAATTCCAGACAACAGACATTTTAACCTCTATAATTATTAGGACGTCTTCAGCCCTTTGTGTGATTTCATTGCTTCTAGATATTACTACATCAGCTGGCGCTCTGCTTGTTAGGCCCAGTTCATTACAGATTGCACCTTGAACGGCAAACAACTTATTGCCCTTTACAGTTTTTTGAATTAGATCAGTTACCCATTTTTCTGTAAACTTACCTATAAGGGAATTTCTACTTTGTAAGGTACTTTTTTTCCCCTTATATCCTTTTGGCCAATATGCTAAATATTCCTGGGAGTCTGTTAGATAAAAAAGTTGTTCCGGGGTTGCAAATTCCATTGATTTTAAAAAAAATTTCCTTTCTGCATCCCTGTTCCAAGGCTTTTCCACACTTGCCCCCCCTTTTTACTGTTAGAAACATCAGATCTAAATTTTTGCCAGCTCCTTACCAAAATCCACAGCTGCTTCCTGGGCAGCGGCCGCCGGGTTCCATTGATTTCTGTAGCCGTCGTTGACAACTTCAAAACCCGCATCTGCCAGCAGTTCATTGATCACCTTCACTGCTTCGCCGCTCCAGCCGTAACAGCCAAAGGCGGCAGCTTTTTTCCCTTTAAATTTGAACCCTTTCATCAGGTGGATAAAACCGGCAACAGAATGCAGGACGCTGTTGGCAACAGTTGGTGAGCCGATTATTACCGCCTTGGATTTGAAAACTTCGGTGATCATGTCATTGACATCTCTTTTTGCCAAGTTATAAATTTTGACGACCACCTCCGGCGCGGCCAGTGTAATCCCCGCCGCAATCTTTTCTGCCAGTATTTTTGTTCCGTTCCACATGGTATCATAGATGATAGTAATCTGGTTTTCCTGGTAGTCGTCGGCCCACTGCGCATATTTTTCAATAATCTGCAGCGGGTTGTCCCGCCAAACAACCCCGTGGCTGGTGGCAATCATCTCCAAGGGTAGGTTTAACGCCGTTATTTCAGTTAGTTTTTTTCGCAGGACAGCGCTAAAGGGCGTCAAAATGTTGGCGTAGTATTTAAGGGATTCATTGTAAAGATCACATTGGTCTACCTGGTCGTTAAACAGTTTTTCTGTTGCCAGGTGCTGCCCGAAGGCATCGTTGCTAAACAATATATGGTCCCCGGTCAGGTAGGTGGCCATGCTGTCCGGCCAGTGCAGCATGGGCATTGCGACAAAAACAAGCTCTTTCCCATTCCCCAGGGCTAGCGTATCCCCGGTCTTCACCACTTGGAAGTTCCAGTCCTGATGAAACTGCCCTTTTAAAGATTTAACAGCGTTTGCCGTGCAGTAGATGGGTTTGTCTGGAATGTGTTTCATCAAAGCCGGCAGGGCCCCGCTGTGATCAATTTCTCCATGGTTGGCGATGATGTAGTCAATTTTTTGCAGATCAATTTCCCGGGCCAAGTTTGCAACAAATTCCTCCGCAAAAGGGGCCCAAACCGTGTCGATCAGGGCAATTTTTTCTTCCTGGATTAGGTAGGAATTATAGGTCGATCCTTTATGGGTTGAATATTCGTTGCCATGAAATTTTTGCAGTTCCCAGTCAACCTTGCCTACCCAGTAGACATTATTTTTAACTAACTTTTTCAATGCAAGCACAACCTTTCTTCCAACAAATTATTTAACTCGTAACGTGAAAAAAACGCCGGTGCCAACTGCGAAGTATGAAAATACTGTTCTAATGACCGGCGCCGGCGCCTGCCGTGCCAGGCAACCTTGGGGAGGTTTTATAACAACGTAAACTGCCGCCTTCGACAGTTCCCCGGACTGGCTGCAGCAAGGATGCAGCACAACGTTAATTCATCCGGGGAAATATAAACCGAAAGTGGAAGAACTCCGGGGCTGCTATAAATCCCCAACCGGCCTAGACCGGGACCGCGTTTAAACCTCTGGCAAATTTTGCAGATCGCTGCGCACATCGCAACATTTAACTTGTTTTTTAAACAACGGGTTTACAGCAGGGTTCCTATCCCCGAAAGTTTCCATAATCTCCTCCAAGATCTGCCTCCTGCCCAAACCTTCTTCTTCCCTTTTTTTAATCTGCTTATATACGCCAAAAACCGGTGAAGGCCCGATTTCTGATGAAAAATGCCCGATCCCCTGGTTCCAGGCCAGCAGGGAAAACAGTTCGTCTAATTCCTGCACGGTAACACCTAAGGAATAGGCCTTGATCAGCTCCCTGGTGGCCTGCCTGAACCGGGAAGCGCCCATGGCGTTACTCATGGAAAGCAGTAACTTGGTTTTCAAATTTAGGGCTGCATCTTCCTTACCCCAGATTAGTTCCCAAAAATCGACAACCGTACCCGCCAAGAAGTCATCGATCACCTTATAGTTTACAATTGCCGTCGGTTTAAAGGGCATATCCGCCCCGCTTTCATAGGTGATGGTTTTCATTTCCGTCCGGTAGAAATAAACCCTGTATTCACGCGCCGAAACTTTTTCGGTCAGGTGTTCAAAACCTAAATCCCGCAACGCTGAATACAAAGGTTTGGGTTCAAAACTTTGGACCACACAGATACCGTGCTGCAAATTTACCTGTTGCGCCCGCTGCAAAATCATAGGCAAAAAGTTACCTGTTAATTTCCGGACATCAATTACAGCAAAGGTTGACTTTTTATCTTCCCAATTGGCTGTCAAAGGTTTTCTCCCCCATTTTTGGTAATAATGAAATAATAATATTTTTCGTGAAAGGTTGGCAAAATATTATAAGCTGCTTTTTCTGCCTTTATTGATCGCTTTTCTTCGATTTTCCTTCTGTTTTGAAGCCGTCCATTTTACCGATTATCTCCGGCACCATTTCCACAATTTTTTCCAGGGAGCCCCTGCTGGTAAGGGGTACCACGCTTACTTCGTCATTTTTAATAACCAGCATTGCATTGGGTGCAATCTTGCAACCTACGCCCCCGCCGTAGCCTTCACCATCGTTGCCTTTATGATCCTTGCCGGATCCCTGCCCGGCCCCCACCCCGAAAGAAACGGAAATTACCGGTATCAGGGTGATATTACCCACCTGCAAAGCATCACCAACCACTGTTTCGGTGCGCAAAAATTTTTCCAACTTCTCAAAAAGAGCCTTAAAAACACCATTTTCGCTGTTCATGCTTTTGCCCCCCTTCTAAGCTTTTACCAGACTTAAACAGTTTTACCTGTATTAAGAATGTCTCCCTATTCATAATACTACAAAATTGCTAAAGGTAATAGCAAGCCCCTGCCTATAATTTAAAAAATTGTCCCGGCCGCGGACAGTGCTTTTTCTTGCCTGATAGTTTTCAAAAGTTCCCACGTCCTGCGCCGCAGCAGAAACTGTGCTGTCCTGAAAAGGAGGCCCAAGATTATTACCTTCCCTGCTACCACAAAGGAAAATTCGTAACATTCCTCCTCCCAGACAGTTTCTATCCCCAGCCTGATCACTTTTGAAAAATGCAGCATCCCGATCAAGGCTGACAGCCAACCGTTATAGTGGGGTTCAGAAAAGCCGATCCTGCCGCCGACCGTTACCTCCTTGGGCTTTAACATCTTCAGGACATCTTTTAAAAAAACATAAAGGTTTCCTATAAACTCCTTATCCAGGCTGCTTAAAACGGCAAGCCGTACCGGAAAACCCTTGCCCTTCCCTTTTTTTTCCTTTTCCTTTTCCTTTTCCTTTTCCTTTTTGTTTTTAACTTTTTCTTTAAGGTTTAGCTTGAAGGGCAATCCTGCAGCGGCAACCTGAACCTGCAAGGATTTTCCCGGGGCGTTCGTCCAGCACCCCCTGATACCGCATAAAGGTGTGCAAAAGATGCTAAAATTTAACACTAGAAACCTATCAAATTCACCGTCGATTTTGTATTTAAAGGGTACACACAGCAAACAGATAGCTGCTGCGATAAAAACAAACAAAGCTATCCGGATAAAAGTAGTCAGGATCTCCATTAGCCAGCCCCCAGAACCTGTTAAGATTATTCCTGCTTAATCAACTTTAAAGACACGAAAACCGTAATCAATATCTGCACCCGTTTCTGTTCTAATCTTTTGGGCTGCACGGCGGATGCGTTCCTTGCCTATTTCTGCAATATTTTTAAAGCCTGCCCGGTAAGCTTCAGATTTTTGGGGGCAGGGTTCAGGCAGTTGCACCATAATGTACCTGCGATTGCCCCCATCCTCTGCATTGAGCTGCATAACAGCGTGAGCTGTGGTGGCAGAACCGGCAAAAAAATCAAGAATGATGCCCTCCTTGGCAATCACCCTGTTGATGAGATACGCAATCAGTTCTACAGGTTTAGGATAGCTGAAACAGTTTCCCAACCGCAGGGCATTCAGCAATTTGGCAGCCTGTGTGTTGGAAAAGTTATCAATTACCCCCAGCGGGCGCTGCGTTCTGGTAATAAGATTGCCTTCATGATCACAATTTAGATATTGCTTGGTATAAACAGTCCAAATGCCTTTTTTGTCTTTTTTAATCGTTATAAATCCATTTTTTTGGCCCCAGGCAAACTTTCGCCGCGACCAGCGCCAACAGGCTTTTCGGCCTTTATTATTATCCGCCGGCATCACAGTTGTTCCTGCCGGTGTAACAATAGGGTAGTCTAAAGTCGGCGAGTACCGGATGGAGCCCATGCCTAATTTTTGCAAATAATATTTGCCGCGGGTCTTTACATATTTATCCGCCAGCCTGTAGCGGCCGGCATTGCTGACGGGGACACCGATAATTTTTATCTTTTCAATATCTTGGGCATAACAAATAATATATTCATGTTTTATTCTAAAAAGCCGGCAGTCTGATCTGCCGCCCCCTTCTTTGTTAGCCCAAGTTATGCAAGCTACAAAATTCCTTTCGCCGAACACCTCATCACAGACTTTTCGCAAATTATGGACCTCACCGTCGTCAATGGAAATAAAAATAATACCGTCCGGCCGCAACAGCTTCCGGGCCAGTATCAAACGGGGATAGATCATATTCAGCCAAGCGCTATGAAACCTGTCGGTTGTTTCCACATTTTTAAAAAGCCGGTTGCCTATTGCGCCTGCCTGTCCCGGCACTGACAGGCAACCTTTTTTATCCTGTCTAAAATCATCCTTATAGATCAAATCCTTCCCGGTGTTGTAGGGAGGATCAATGTAGATACATTTGATGCTGTTAAGATATGTCTCCTGCAAAATTTTTAGCGCCTCTAAGTTGTCCCCTTCCAGGTAAAGATTTTCTGTGGTTTCCCAATGCAGGCTTTCCTCCCTGGCCGGCCGCAGGGTTTTGGCGGCAGGTGTATTGGCCAGCAGGATGGCTTCCTTTTGGCCCGGCCAGGTAAACCGGCAGCGCTCCCCATCGCCAAAAATTACCGCCAAAAGTTCCTGCCGCAACTGCTCCAGATCAACCACCTTGTGGTCATTCCCACCGCTGCCTGTTGTTTCTGTAATTACATGGGGAAACAGCGCCGCTATCTTTTCCAAATTGGCCGCTGCCATTTTTTTTGTCATATTTTTTGTTTTCTTTTTCATTTTTTTCGACACCCCCCTTTTGCCGGCAGGCAGTGCCGGCAACCCTAAGTCTTGTTTCTACAACCCCCTTTAAAAACCCCTGCATTTTTAGCCGGCGGTGTTTAAAAATATTTGTTTCGGCCGATAGTTTTCTGAAAGGAGTTGTTCAGCCAATGAAAATAAATCCTGTAAATCCGGCAACCACGTTAGTAGGAAAAACTGAAAGTTTAAACAGTAAGAAAATTTCCCCAGCAACCAAAACAGAAAAGGCGGCAGAAACAGAACAATTTATTGCCGGCAACACCCGGCCTGAAAAAGTAATAACCTATCACAAACAGACAGCACAGGCAGACAGGTCCACCATTGCCCGTTTGCAAGCGGAGAGTGAAAAAGCCTTTGCTTCCCTAAGGCGCATTGTAACAGAACTGTTGGCAAGACAGGGGTACAGCGCCGAACAGGCAAAAGAGGCCCGGCCTGCATATCCACCGGCCATTGAAATTGACGAAACGGCCAGAACAGAAGCAGCCCAACTTATTGCCGCTGACGGCCCTTGGGGTGCTGAAGCGGTCAGCAATCGCATTGTAGATTTTGCGGTGGCCATATCAGGCGGGGACAAATCCAAGCTCCCGGAAATAAGAAAGGCCATTGAACAAGGTTTTGGACAGGCAAAAAACATATTGGGAACATTGCCGGACCTATCGCTGCAAACATACGACCTGGTTATGGAAAAACTTGATCGCTGGGAAAATGGGGAAACCTGATACACCGGAACCCGTTACACTCGAAGCATAATTCACTGCCGAACATATTCCCCGCTTTGCCGTAGCATTGGGCAACACATCCCCGGTAATTTCAAGCTTGTTCTTGCAAAGGCCCTGCGCCAAGGGCAGGGTTGCCCGGCGGACATCGGGGTGAGGCCCTGGAACAATTATTCATTAATGTAAAATACCTTCTTGCGGGAACTACCACCCGGGCATTTTTTTTCCTTAGGCTTAGCTTTCAAACCTGCCGCCTCCAATAAATGCAACTAACATTTTACTGCAGTTAATTATATAATATTGACTATGTAATCTGGGTTATTAAGATCAACCATGCGCAAAACGGAGGAAGCAGTTTGAAAACATTTTTCTTGTTAATCATTTGTTCCTTTTTAGCCGGGGTGGCCAGCAGCTATGTGCCTTTTTACCGGCAGCTTAAATTTCGCCTGTTTGCCGATTTCTTAAAAGGTGCGGTTGTGGCCTTGGCAGCACTCTTTTTAGTGGGTACTCCCACGGCCTTGGTGACAGCCGGTTGCGGGTTGCTCTGTGCCACACGCTGGTTCCCTTACCCCCGTGAACGGGAAAGAAAAATATACGGGCTGGCGGCCGGCCTGTTGCTCTTTATGGCCCCCGCTCTTTTCTTGTTGCTGTTGTTGTGGTGCCTGGCCCTGGGCCTGTTGCGGCACTCCTTTACAGAACAGCTCCTTGCTTCTTTTTATCTGATGCTGCCGCTGCTGCTGTTTTTCACCGGTAAAAGCGATGTCTACATTCTTTTCAGCATCGTGCTCTTCAGCATTGTCCTGCTGGATAATTTTGAACAACTGGAAACCGGACTGCAGCAGCTCCTAAATGCCGGCTTGGGAAAACCGGGCATTGCTGCAACCCCCGGGGTAAAAACAAGCCTGGAAACAGGAACAGGCGTAAACGCCGGCCCGGATACTGCCCCTGGTTGTAAAACCGGCTCCCGCCTTTTAACAGGCGCAAACCTTTCGGCAGGTAAAATAAAGGCAAAAAGCAGCTGGGCAGGGGAAAACAAAAACAGGGCGGGCCGGTGCCAAACAAACGGCCCCGCGGCTGCTTTTACAACCGCCCCGGGCCGCCCCTCCTTATTTTTCCTGCAACGCCTGCGGCGCCTGGCCTGCGTTTTAGGAATATTTTTACTGGTCTTTGCTTTTTTTCTGAACCGTTATGTTTACCGTGGTTTTGGTATGCAGGTTGAACTTTTTCGCAGGGGCCCTGCCGACGCGCACGTTGTGGCCTTAACCTTCGATGATGGCCCCGATCCCCGTTTTACCCCTGGTATTTTAAAGACTCTGGCTGAAGAAGATGTTAAAGCCACTTTTTTCATGGTGGGCAAACATGCGGAAAAATACCCCCAGCTGGCCCGCCAGGTTGCTGCGGGCGGACATGAAGTCGGCAACCACACTTACAACCACGTCAACTTGCTGCAGGCCCCCCTGGAACGCATGGTTGTAGAAATCGAGCGCGGGGAGGAGGCCATTTTTAATGCCACCCGCCAGCGCCCATCTTTGTTTCGACCTCCCCGGGGATTGTATGATGCTAAATTACTCAAGGAAACCAAAGACCGGGGCAATACCATCATCCTTTGGTCGCTTTCTTCCCAGGACTGGTTGGAAATGCGCCCCCAGGACATTTCCCGGATGATCCTGCGCAATGTTTCCCCCGGGGAAATTATCCTTTTCCATGACAGCGGCAACCTGATCCGCGCCGAAGGAGGGGATCGACTGCCTACGGTACGCGCACTGCAAACGATCATCCGGGGTTTAAAAAAAGAAGGCTATGACTTTGTCACCATCACTGAACTGCTTATTCTTTCCGGGTTAAGCGGTGATCTTTAGCAGCCCCGGGCTAACGGTTTTGTATCATGTCTTCGTTTCTTTCAACCGGTTCGTTTAGAATGGCGTGTTCAATGTTCATCGGTTCGCCTTCCACTGTCATCTGAACACGCCGGATGTAGGAAAACTCAGTAAGCGCGTTAACAATAGAATTAATCGTCATCGATTCACCGGTGGCCCCGCCCCAGTGCCTGGTGTGCATTTCCTCTGAAAAATCCGTGAAGGCAGTGCCGCCTAATATTTTAACACTGAGAACCTTAACTTCCGGCGGAATAGTTGGTTTCAGATTTTTATTGCGGGGGCCTTTAATCAGTTCCGCCAGTACAAGTTCGATCAAATCGTGGCGGCTTGTTTCTGCCGGAAACGTGATTGTCCTGGTTTCCCCCACCAGAGCGGTAGCATCATGATTGCTAAAATACAGTATCACCTCTGCTTCATCCTCCGGGGGTTTAACTTCAGCAGGAAAGGTTTCCATAAAACCCCGCGGTTTACCGCCGGGGCCGGTTAATTCCTCCCCTTCCACCAATATTTTAACCTTCTTGATCGCTTCAAATTGGGTTAGGGTGTTCACCACAGAGCCAACGCCGATTAACTCGGCCATGCTGCCGGCAAAACGGTTAAATTCCTTACTAAAGTTAATAATCAAGGCCCCATTTTGCTCTATAGTCCCATATACCTTCGTTTCCGGGGAAATATTGGCCCTGTACTGGTTCTTTTCCGGCCCTTTAATCAGTTCCTGCAGAACTACCGTGTATTTATCCTCCCACTGTTGGTAAGAAAAACTGCGTTCCTCAGCCACAATTTTTTCATTGCCGTCATCGCCGTAATATAATTTTACAGTTTCTGTAATTGCTTGGGGCCGGGTTGTCCCCTGCCTTTCTCCACAACCGCCCAAAAGTATCCCTGCTGCTATGAACAGCACCAGGGCCTTCCACAAATAGCTTTTCAGATCTACCGCCCCCTTTTAATGTTTATTCCAACTGATCAGTTCCTATTGATTATTTTTTCCCCGGCTGAAAATTTTATCAGTTAATAAATAAAAAAGGCGCCGGAGAAACCGCGGGGATCACCAAATAAGCCCGTTTTGTCATCCTGGAAAACAATTAAAAAGTATTGGCGCAACGAAGGCACCGCTCCCCAAAACTGATTTGAAGATGACAAAACAAAAACTTTAATTTTAGTGACCCCAGGCCGTCCCTTGGCACCCAAACCGACGCTCCGGCACCTGCTGCCAGGCATTTTCCTGCTGTCAGGCATTTTCCTTTTCCCGGGTTTGCTTTGCCAAATTTCCCAGGTACTGCCGCCTTTTTCTTTGTGTTAGCCAGTTATCAAGCAGGTAGCGGCGCATCACAGCCAAGTTTTGAAAAATGCGCACCCCGAAAGCAAACACAGCCGCATAGTAAATTTCCAGCCCCAGGCGATCACCTAAGTAGGTAAAGGCCGCCGCTAAAAGGGCATTGAAAAAGAACCCGCTGAGAAAAATTACGGGGTCAAAGTGATGCTCCATGTTGGCACGCAAACCGCCAAAAACTGAATCCAGGGAGGCCATGATGGCCACCGCCATGTAACGCGCGTAGGCAACTGGAAAAGAAAAGGGGAAAATAAGTCCTAAGATCACGCCCACCAGGATGCCGAATAAAGGAAGGAATACTGCCATCAGCTATTTCCCTCCCTGCCGGCCGGACCAACACCATTTAATATCCCAAAGTGCAAAAGCATCATAAAAAAAATCATTATTCCTTTTCCTCCTCCGTTACCGGTTGGGCATATTTGAAAACAGGGCTGCCAACATAGGCCGGCAACGTGAGGTCGTCCACTTTTTCGATTTGAATCTGAATCCCCCAAAATGAAAAGGTGTCCATAATGCCGCCGCGCATGTGCAAGGATGAATCGAGTGCTTCGGTGTCACCCAAGGCCTGTACAACATAAGGCGGTGCGATACGCGTGTTGTTGATGGAGATCGTGGGGCCGGCACAGCGGATTTCAGTGGAGGCTACCACCCGCTGTTCGTTAATGGCCACTGCTTCTGCTCCGGCAGCCTTTAATTCGTTGACCAATTTCAACAAGTCTTCATCATGAATTAAAAACAGGTTGGGATCCTGCCCGGCCTGTACTGTGCGGGTGCTGTCGTTAAGCGTGATCACGATCCCCGGGCCGTGAAGTGCAGTGTGCCCGGCAGCCATCCGCACTTCCTTTAACTCCTTTTGAAGCTTATCAGTCGGATTCCTGGTGCTGAGCAAATCATTAATCTGCACTGTCAGTTTATGCACCTGCGAACGCAGCGCATCCCTTTCTTCTTCTGCCTGTTTGAGCAACCCGGTCATTTCTTCCAGCCTTTTTGTAGGGATATCACTGCTGATGCCGGCCTGCGTTCGAAACTGTGCTGTGAGGGTAAGCCCCAGGATAATACAAACCAAGGTAATCCAGATCAGATTATTGCGTTTCACTTTTTAAAGCCCCCCTCCACACTAGCTTGCTTACCTAAAACCTCAACTGCCCCCTAAAAAAGATGTTCCGGTTTCGACAGCACCGGCCTAAAATTTGACTATGTTTTCACCTTTAGGCGGGCCGTTTTTCTGCCCCCCCTTACAACCATAATTATAACATACATTTCTGCCTGCAACAGCAGGCCACCTTTGGCAATATCTGCACCATACACCTGTTTGCCTTCACGCCGCGGTCACAGTTTGCCGGTAAAGGCAAAATAAAAACCGACCCCTGCAGTTTGTTTCCCGCCAGCCCTGCCGGGAAAGGCCGTATTAATAAAATATCCGGCCGCAGCCGGAAATAAATAAGATTCATTATTTAATTCCTGTTCCAGGGGCCGGCAGATAGACAACCTGCAAATTTTATTTAATAACAGGTAGATCTTTTATTTAACCTGTAGATCTTTATTTAAGCTTCTGTTTACAGTTAAAAAGTTCTGCTGTTTCCTTGGTCCCGGAATAAAGGCCCACAGCGCTCAGCCCTAAAACCAAGCCGACGATCAATGCTTCATACCAGGTATTTTGGTTAAAAAAATGGTACCCCAACGAAATCAGCAACCCTAAAATAACAGCTAAAAGGGGACAGTATTTTTCCTTGATCCCCAGCCCCTTGGACAACTGTACCAGGCCCATAATAATAGCAATCGCCGAGGCGCCCCCCACCATCTCCATACCGGTCACAAACACCCCTCCCTATGTGAAAAGCTGTTTGTACCAGGTTATGCCCTACTGTTTCTTTCTGTTCATTTTTCCCTGCACAGCCCGGGATTCAGCCTTGGCCAACTGTTCACAGGCAGGGCAAAGCACGCGGCTGACGCCTCCCTTATAAAGCAGGCAATCCCCTTCCGTTTTTCTCCCGCAGCGCAGGCAAGCTTGCCAACCCAACATGTATCTTACTTCCCTTCCCTGATGCAGTTCATTTCTTAAACGCAGTTTCATTTCTTATCATTTCTTATTTGCCAATTCCTCTAAAATCTGAATTAAAAATTGCAGGTACTGTTTTTCGGTACCCTGGAAGCCCTTGACCTTCAGTGCAACAGCCTTGCCGGCAAAGAGAGAAAGGTTGCGCCGGTGTTGGTGCACCAATTGCCACAGCACCTCGCTTTGAAAAACCCTATCCTGTTCAAATTTAATGTTTAGCTCGTCTTTTTGTTGTTCAATACTTTCCACACCGTTTGCCCGTGCCACTTGGCGCAAACGCACCACCAACAGCAGGTTTTCAACCGGCGACTGCAAGTTTCCGAAACGATCTTTTAACTCCCATTCCATATCCTGTAGCTCTTCTTTGTTTTCCAGGGCGGCAATACGGCGGTATAATTCAATTTTTTGCTGCTGGTTGGACACATAGGAAGAAGGCAGGTAAGCATTAACCTTTAAATCAATTTTTACTTCGGCCTGCGGGTAAACAGCAAGCGGTTGTTCCGGCTGGCCCTTCATCCTGGCGATGGACTGTTCCAACAAACGGCAATAGAGTTCATAACCGACAGCCATCATCGACCCGTGTTGTTCTGGCCCTAAAAGGTTGCCGGCCCCCCTAATTTCCAAATCCCGCAGCGCAATCTTAAAACCTGAACCCAAATCAGTAAATTCTTTAATCGCCTGCAATCTTTTCACGGCATCTGCGGACATAATCCTGTCCTTTTTATAAGTAAGGTAACAGTAGGCCAGGCGGTTGGAACGTCCCACCCGCCCCCTTAGCTGGTAAAGCTGGGCCAGTCCAAAATAGTCGGCAGCATAGACAACCATAGTGTTAACGTTGGGAATATCCAACCCGGCTTCAACAATAGTAGTACTAACCAGAATATCATATTCCCGGTGTAAAAATTTGTGCATCACCTTTTCTAATTCCTGTTCGGGCATCTGGCCGTGAGCCATAATAATCCGGGCCCCCGGCAACAGTTTTTGCAGCCGGGACACCCATTTGCCAATTGTCTGCACACGATTATAGATAAAATAAATCTGACCGTTGCGGTTCAATTCCCTTTGGATCGCTTCCCGGATCAGGTTGGGGGAATATTCAACCACATAAGTTTGAATCGGATAGCGGTTTTCCGGCGGCGTATCGATCACGCTCAGGTCCCGGGCACCGGAAAGCGCCATGTGCAGTGTGCGGGGAATAGGCGTGGCCGTCATGCTTAAAACATCCACCTCCCGGCGGATCATTTTCAGCTTTTCCTTATGACGGACACCAAAACGGTGTTCCTCATCAATAATCAACAAACCCAGATCCCGAAAAGCGATATCTTTGGAAAATAGCCTGTGGGTCCCTACTACAATATCAACCACCCCGGCTTTTAGTTCCCGAATCACCTTTTTTTGTTCCCCCGGGCTGCGAAAACGGCTTAAAAGTTCAACCTTTACGGGGAAACCTTGAAAGCGTTCCTTAAAATTTTCATAATGCTGCTGTGCCAAAATGGTTGTCGGCACCAAAAAAGCCACCTGTTTACTGTCCAGCACCGCTTTAAAAGCTGCCCGCAGGGCCACCTCCGTCTTGCCGTAACCGACATCACCACAAAGCAGGCGATCCATGGGGCGGTTGTTTTCCATATCAGCCTTAACGTCCTGGATAGCCCGCAGTTGATCCGGTGTTTCTTCGTAAGGAAAGCGCTCCTCAAATTCGGCCTGCCAGGGATGTTCGGCAGAAAAGGCATAGCCGGTCACCGCCTCCCGGGCAGCGTAAAGGGAAAGCAATTCCCGGGCCAAGTCCTGCACCGAAGCCTGCACACGCTTTTTGACACGGGCCCATTCCTGCCCGCCCAAGGAAGAAATTTTAGGACGCCGCCCTTCCCCCCCGATATACCTGCGCAAAACGTCAATCTGATCTACCGGCAGGTAAAGTTTATCTTCCCCGGCATACTTGATATAAAGGTAGTCGCGGGTAACCCCGTTAACCTCCATGGTGCGAATGCCCATGTACCTGCCGATCCCATGCTGTTCATGAACAACCAAGTCGCCGCCTTTAATTTCCTGGAATTCCCGCCGTGAACCCTTTTCCTTCGCTGTCATCCATCTTCTCTTTTTCCGCTGTGCCGGTAATATTTCCTTATCCACCAGGACAACCAAGCGTAAAGAAGGAATTTCGAACCCGTTTTCCAGCCAACCGGTAATAAATTTGATCTGCTGTCCGGTGCCTTGTTCCTGTGAAAAATAAGCCTCCAGCTCTTGTTCAGCAAAAAGCTTCTGCAATGCAGCAGCCCTTTTTTCCTGATCACAGACGATAAAAACCGTATAACCCTGTGACCGCCAATGCTTTAATTCCTCCCGCAAGAGGTTCAGGCGCCCCATAAACGAAGGCACCGGGCGGGCCTGAAAATTTACAACCTCCGCGGCCCGCAGGTGGGGCAGATGACGGGAAAAAGCAGTCAATGCCACAATTTTCAATGTATTTTTCTTGAAAATTTCCTCCAGCGTCCAAAAAATTTGCACCTGGCGGGGTAAAATATCGCCTTGCAACAACAGCTCGGCCTGATAGCTCTGCAGTTCTTTCAACAAGGATTCCCCCGCAGCCGCCCCTTTTTCCGGTTCGTCCCAAAAAAGGAGCCCTTGTGCAGGAAAATAATCAAGAAACATGGCCGGTTCAGGGTAAAAATAGGCAATATACTGCTCAATTCCTTCAAAGTAGCCGTTGTTTTCAAGTTGAACCAGGTAATTTTCCACCCTGGTGCGCAACCTATCTGCTGCTTTTTCCTTGTTGTCATTTTTTAATTGCCGGGTAGCCTTTTGCATTTCTGCCGTAAGCGCCTTTATGCCCTTTTGCAAGGCAACTTCATTTAAGATGATCTCACGTGCCGGCAAAATAGAAAAAGCTGTTATAGCCTCCAGCGAACGCTGGCTTTCTGCATCAAAATAGCGTATCGTTTCTATTTCCTCATCGAAAAAAGAGATCCGCAGGGGGAAGGGGGTATAAAAAGGAAAAACGTCCACGATATCTCCCCGGACGCTAAAAAAACCCTCACTTTCCGTCAGCTCGGATCGTGCGTAACCCATTTTTGCAAGGCGCTGCAAAAAAACTTCCCAGTCAACCTTTTGGCCCGTCCTGATTGTAAAAAGCTGTTCCTGCCAAATTTTTACCGGGGTCAGTTTATTTAATACGGCGGCCACAGGGGCGACAACGGTCATGCGTTTCCCCAGGGCCAGCCTTTCCAAAACCTGCAGACGCTGCTGCAAAATTTCTTTACTTTGAGTTAACACCTCATCAGCATAAAAAAAATCCTTTCCCGGAAAAAGATAAACCTCCTTTTCCGGTAAAAATGCCCGGATTTCTTCATAAAGCCTCTCCGCCCTGGCCATATCGCTGGTCAAAACCAGGGCCGGCAGGGCAATACTGTCAGAAAGAGCCGCGATCAAAAAGCTGCTCTGGGAGCCTTCCAGGCCGGTTACCAACTGGGTACCCGATTTTTTTAAAGACCCCCGGAGGGAAACAAAAGAATGATCTTCCCGCCATTTTTCCAACAGAAGAGCATGCAAACCTTAAAACCCCCCACAAATAAAAATAAACCAGAAAAGACTTTAGCCTCTAGTTCCTGACTTTAAGGCCAAAGTCTGGTCCTGTAACATGCTGCTCCAATACCCATTAATTTGGCAAATGCGCCTGATAACAGCCGCCCGCCTTTATCTAAAAACACTACTCCTCAATAGATCTGCCTGCGTTTAACTGCTTTTTCAGACAGGCGGGACAAAGAGAATACAGCAGTAACCCCTGTTCCTCATTGTATTTTATTATATCTTCACGTACAGAGCGCGTCAATGTATGCAGTCCTAACTTTTCCGCCTCTACACCTGCCAGCTCCCTTGTTTCCTGCGGCTCACCACAGATATCACAAATATAGGTTACCTTCACCGTCAATGCACCCTTAAAATATATTTT
>JAAYRR010000124.1 GCA_012518675.1 Bacillota bacterium | reverse complement strand
CCCGCCGGCGGGAAGTGGTAAAACGTGCGTTACCCCGCCCCCCGCGCCCTCCTTTAGCCACCAGGGCCTGCACCCCTTCCCGGCAAAGATCAGCCAAAAGGGTACCTTCTTCATCTTTAATAATTGTACCCACGGGAACATGGACGCAAAGGGGAGAACGGTTTTTCCCATGCTTTCTTTTACCCCGGCCGTTTGTACCGGGGGACGCATGCAGGTGGGGACGGTAACTCAGATCAATTAAAGTGGTTTTTTCCCGGGTGGCAATGAACACTACATCCCCGCCATTGCCACCATCGCCACCATCAGGCCCTCCACGGGGTACAAATTTTTCACGCCGGAAAGATACCACACCATTGCCGCCCCGGCCGCCTTTAACGAATACTTTTACTTGATCCACGAACAAAGCAATCACCGCTCCACCATTTTGAAAAAACCCGGGACAAACCTCCCAGGTTTTAGTTTGCGGGGTAAACACTAACCATTTTTCTGGTTTTTCCCAACCGCTCAAAGGTAATGCGACCGTCAATCAGAGCATAAAGCGTATCATCCCTGCCACGACCCACATTCACGCCGGCATGTATCCTGGTACCTTTTTGGCGCACCAGGATGCTGCCTGCGGAAACATCCTGTCCACCAAACCTTTTTACACCCAGTCTTTGGGAATTACTATCACGACCATTACGGGAACTTCCCCCGCCCTTCTTACGGGCAAACAACTGTAAATTAAGTCTGGACATCTTACCGCCTGATTATACTGGTTAACCAGGCTCCTACCTCCTTCCGTAGGGGTTATGGTGCTGATTTTTCCTCATAATAAACAAGATGCGCAGGATAACTGCGAGCTGTTTCCTTCAGCCCCAACAACATCGTTTCCACCAGTAGGAAAAATTTGTCTGCCTTCTTTTTTTCCATGTTTGACGGGGCCGCAATCAGCAGACAGCCTTCTTTAATTTTAACCGGCACCTTCAACCTAACCAGATCTTCAAGTGCAAAAATAACCGTCTGGGCCAACATAGAAACACCGGCGCAGACAATATCATTTCCCGGCGGGGCAAAAAGGGCATGCCCTTTTATTTCAACCCTGATGGGCTTACCGTTACTATTTCTTTTAGCCTTTACCCTGATCAATTGCCAAGCCTCACTTAGCCGGCAGGGAGTTCAATTCCTTGGATAACCACCTGGGTAAAAGGCTGACGGTGCCCCTGTTTTTTCCGGTAATTTTTTTTAGGCTTATATTTAAAAACAATTACTTTTTTGCCTTTTCCATGAGACAACACCCGGGCAGACACCTTGGCACCTTCAACATAGGGTGTCCCCACCTGCATGCCGTTTTCATTTTTAACAGCCAACACTTTTTCAAAAATCACTTCTGCGCCAGTTTCGGCAGGCAGTTTTTCCACCTTGCAGATGCTGCCCTCCGCCACCCGGTATTGTTTTCCACCTGTTTCAATAATTGCATACATAGCTGAACCTCTCTTTTAAACCAAACTCGCCGTTTAAGGTAACTTTACCAAACGGTAAAATTTTTACATAAACCTTAACCGTGCGGTAAACAATGCGTAGCAATTTTAGCACATCGTAAAAAGGTTGTCAATTCCATGCCCTTCATTTTCCTGAAATTTCTGTAGAGAAGAAACAAAAGCCCAGCAGTCCTTGCAAGCCGGCAAAAAACAAAAATCCGCCAAAAATTTGTTTTCCGAAGCCCTCAAGGAAGCATGACAGGCCCCGGGCCGGCAAAACCAATTCAAGTTCCCAGACCGGTCATAACTTTAAAAAAACTGGGGAAATAAGCCTGCACTGCATCTACCCCGCTGATCACAGATTCACTTTCCGCAAAAAGTGCTGCTGTTGATAAAGACATGGCCACATAGCAATCGCCATGACTAATACAATGGGCACCGGTCAGTTTAGCTCCCCCCCTGATTACCAGCCTGTCTGAAAACATTTCAAAGCAGGCCCCCATTTTTTGCAGTTCAGAGGAGAGCAGCTGCAATCTGTCTAATTCCCCCTGCCGTAACAAAGTGATCCCGTTTATAATTGTGTTTCCGGTAGCTGCAAGCGCAACTACCATCAAAAGAGGTATTTCTTCTACAATCCGCGGTAACATTCCCCGGGTTATTTCCACCCCTGTTAACTTTTTACCGCCTTTAACATGTAGATCTGCTACTGGTTCACAACTGTATTCCCTGGTGTTTAAAGTGTTGATCTGGGCCCCCATTTGCCTCAACACATCAAGAAAACCAGTCCTGGTGGGGTTAACACCCACTTCTTTAACATAAAGTTCTGCGTCCGGGGCGATGACAGCTGCTGCAATAAAAAAAGCAGCAGCTGAAAAATCACCGGGCAGGCAAAATTTTTCACCCTTTAATTTAGCGGGGCTGTGCAACCGGAGGTGGTGTTCACCCAGCTTTTTAATTCCGGCCCCTAAGTAACACAGCGCCCTTTCAGTATGATCCCTGGTACCATAAAAATCGATAATTTCCGATACCCCCCTGCTATAAAGAGCAGCCGTTAAAAGTGCGGATTTTAACAAAGCATCCGGTACGGGCAGGGTGAAATTAACAGGCAACAGATCGTACCCCCGGATAGTCAAAGGCAGAAACCTGTCTTTTTGCCGGCCGCTGACGGTTGCGCCCATCTGCTGCAAGGTAGCAATCATCCATTGCAGGGAGCGCCTGCGCAGTACACTGCCCCCTGTGAGGGTTGAATAGAAGGGCTGCCCAGCCAGAAGCCCCGCCAGAAGGCAGGCTGTTGCCTCAGAGTTTTCTGCATTTAAAACATTATCCGGTTCTTGAAAACCATGCAGCCCTTTGCCCTTTACTTGCATGTTTTTCCCCTTATTTTTGATTTCCACACCCAACATTTTTAAACATCCTACCGTAGTTGATATTTCCCCGGTTGCCGGCAGACCTTCAATTTCTACTGCATTTTCCGTCAAAGAGGCAAAAAACAAGGCCCTGTGTGCAATCGACTGATCACCCGGTACCGTTACCTGCCCTTCGATCTTTTTCACGGGGCTGATTAAAATTTCCATGCAGATCATCCTTTCATTGTAAAAAAGCTCCCGTCCTTGAGAACGGAAGCTTTTATTTCACGCGGTACCACTATATTCAGGTACACAGGTGTTTCCCTCTTTCATGGTTTTTTAATTGGTTGTTATTGGCCTCATTGTAGCATAGGAAAATTTATCCTGTCAACCAGTTTCTAGGCCTTTTCTAACAAATTTTCCAGGGCCTCCCCTGCCGCGGCATGTTTTGCAGTTATTTCCCTGACCTGCTTAAGTTCCGCAAAGGAAAGCACACGTTCAGGGTCTAGCAGCAGGATAATCCTGTCAGCAGACTTTGCCATTCCTTTTAAATGTTCAGACCGGATATCATCTGCAAATTCCCTGTCAACCACCTGTATGTTTTCTGCCTGAAAACTCATGATATCTGAAACACGATCTACAATCATACCCATCGTTTTATTGTTAACCTCAATGACAATAATTACCGTAAATTCGTCATATTCCTGCGTGGAATGCAGGTTGAATTTATGGTGCATATTAATAACCGGAATTACCTTGCCCCGGAAATTGATAACCCCGCTAATCACCGGGTTGGAATTAAAAACCCTGGTCGGTTGGTGGTAACGAATAATTTCCTGCACCAACATGATATCTATACCATATTCCTCCGCCCCAATCCAGAAAGTTACGTACTGGTTTTCTGCTGAAAAACCGATTGAATGTTGATTTTGGACACTTAAGGCACTGTCCCCGGCTTGTTCCTTCAAAACAATAACCTCCCCCCTGATTAAAACTTTTCAAAATCTTCTTCGTTAAAATCGAAACCGTTTTCCCGTCCGCCGACCGCTGTGAGCACCCTTTCTTTTTGATTAAATTTTTCCCGGCGGTTGTTATTCTTTTCCTGCACCAGCATCGTTTCTGTTTTAAGAGTTCTTTTTTGGTTATGGTATCCGTTATTCGCCAATTTGAAAAAACCGACCCTGTCAGAAAGCTCTACCGCCTCGCTGTTCATGTTTTCGCTGGAGCTGGCAATTTCTTCTACCAAGGACGCGTTCTGCTGGGTAACCTGGTTTAGTTCCTCGATGGCCTCGCGGATATCCCCTTGCGCTGCAGCCTGTTCCTGCAAGGCAGCTGCTATTTCACCAACAACGTCGCCGGCTTTTTCAGTATCAGTTACAATTTCCCGCAAGATACTTTCTGTTTCATTCATGAGAACGTTGCCGTTTTCAACCCGGGCAATGCTGTCCTTAATCCGCTTTTCAATTTCCTTGGCTGCATCAGCCGACCGACCGGCCAGGTTGCGCACTTCTGCAGCCACCACAGCAAAACCCCGGCCTTGTTCGCCGGCACGGGCCGCCTCCACAGCAGCGTTTAAGGCCAGCAGGTTGGTCTGGAAGGCAATATCGTTGACAGTAGCGATTATTTCAGCAATTTCCTGGCTACCCTGTGTTATTTCTTTCATGGCCTGCTGCAGGTCTTCCATTGATTTTTCACCGCGGTGTACGCCCTCAATAGTCCCTTTAGCAATAGCATCCGCCTGGGCGGCATTGGAGGAAGATGCTTCCAGGGAAGATTGAATTTCTTCAATGGTAGAGGCAATTTCCTCTAAAGAAGAAGCCTGTTCCTGGGTACGCTGTGACAGATCCTGGTTGCCGGAGGAGATTTCAGAAGAAGCATGGGAGACATTGTTGGCAGCCTCCTGCACCTGGTAAAGGGTTTCACTCAAGGCCTGCACCGTCCGGTTCAGGTGTTCAGACATTTTCCCAATTTCATCTTGGGAATCTACAAGCGCTTTGACAGTAAAGTCACCTTCAGCCAATTTTACCGTCAGTTCGCTAACTTCTTCCACCGGGTAAACAATGGTAGTTGCAATATAATAGGCTGTTCCGGCAATAAGGGCCGCACAAACCAGGGCAATAGTAACCATAAGGTTTCTCATCCTGGCCACCCCGGCCAGAACCTCTGCCGCCTCTACCTCCACCACAAAACCAGCAGGCTTATCCCCTATACGCGTCACAGACAAGGCAGCAAGTACCTCGTTACCCAGATAATTCTTATGTTCCTCCTGCAAGAAAAAATCATAATTGCCGCTTTTGATTGGTTCTGAAAGTAGTTCAGAGGCCTGTGTGTTAATTCTTTGCTGCAACGCTGCATCGCGGGCATATTCACCACGTAGTGTATCGGTTAATAGTAGGCCATCAGCATCCAGCAGGTAGGCATCAGCTGTCCGGCCAAGGTTGTCTATATCTGCATGGGCATGTGCGTCGATCAAATTTTGATCCAAGGCCAAAGTTAATGCGCCTACAACCTCCCCCGCAACACCATTACTTTTTATAGGGATGCATATAGCAAAAACATTTTCGTTTACGACGTCGGATTTAAAAATTTCAGACCAGGCGAGCCGCCCTTCTAAGGCATTCTGCATATAGTCCCTGCCAGAAAAATCTGCTCCCAGCATCTGTTCATGGGTGCTGTATACTATTTCCCCGGCAGGTGTTGCAAGGAAAAAAAATTCATAATCAAATTCCTGCAGCACCACGGGAACAAAATCCTTTAGAATTCTCAGGCGTTCATGCCAACGGGGATCAGTGGTATCCCAGCCGGTTTCCCTTAAAACGTTCATACTCTGGTAAACATCCCTGCTAGCAGTCAACACTTTTAATTCTGCTTCTTTATCATCCATAAATTTTTCCATGTGTTCCTCTGACAAAACAGCAAACATCTCCAGCTGTCTAAAGGCATCCTCCCTTAACTGCTCTGCTGTGCTGCGATAGGCAAGGAGGCTGATCACTACAGCCGGTACCAGCCCGATTAGCAAAAACAGGGCAATCAACTTAACCTTGAGACTCATCTTTTTAAACATAGTTTTCCTCCCTTTCCAGGAAAATAAATTATTTTCAACAATATTGCAGCACAGCGGTAAAGAAAAGGCTTCCTTTCTTTTTTGCCTCCCCCCTCTATTAATTTTTTATAAAATTTACAATCGCTGCCGCTATTTCTTCCAAAGGCAAAATGCTGCCTGCCGCCCCCAGGGCAATAGCCTGTTTGGGCATACCAAAAACAATGGAACTTTGTTTATCCTGGGCAATCGTTGGTGAACCGCTGTTGTACATTTCTTTCAGCCCCTGGGCCCCATCCTCCCCCATACCTGTCAAAAGCACTCCGATGCTGTGTGGCGAGGTATATTGGGCCACAGAAAAAAAAGTTTTATCGACAGAGGGCCGGTGGCGATTTACAGGCGGCCCCATATCCAGACGGAGGTAAAAACCTGTTGTTTTTTTTCTTAATAGCAGATGTTTGCCTCCGGGCGCAATATATACATGGTTGGGCCGCAACGGCTCGCCGTCATCAGCTTCCTTTACCTGAAACGGGCAAAAGTCATTCAAACTTTGGGCATAAGAAGCGGTAAAACCTGCCGGCATATGTAAAATAACCACGATCCCCGGCAGGCCGACGGGAAGTGCCCCCAGAATCTGCCTGACAGCAACCGTTCCCCCGGTGGAACCCCCGATGGCGATAACCTTGTTATAGTTATTGCCTGCCCCCGCCGGAAAGTTTATAGATTTTTCCCCGGGCAACGGCCCTGCACCCAAAACCTTTCCGGCCCGGTTTGTGTTGTCCACCTGACGCTGCAACAGCTGCATATTGATAGTGGCAGCATTTTTCACCTTGGTAATAATTTCAGCCGACATATTTTGTAGGCCGGCACGAACACCAAGTGAAGGTTTCGTTACAAAGTCCACAGCTCCCAATTCCAGCGCCTGGATAGTAGCCGCGCTGCCCCGGTGGGCAAGGGAACTGATAACTACAACCGGCAAGGGGTAGACAGCCATCAGTTTTCTTAAAAATGTCAGGCCGTCCATGCGGGGCATTTCCAGATCAAGGGTCAGCACATCAGGCCGGCGTTCTTTGATCTTTTTCACCGCATAAAGGGGATCGACAGCTGTGCCCACAACCTCAATTTCCTTGTCTTGGGATAAAACCTTGCTTAGAAACTGCCTGACCAGTGCTGAATCGTCAATTATCAACACCTTAACAGGCCTGACTACTGTCACCGCCCATCCCCCCCCTAAGGAACACTGTCTGCTTTTGCACTGCGCAACAGACGCTTTTCCTGCTGCAGGCCGGCCTCCGCCGGGATTTCTGTCATATTGATCTGTTTGACATAAACGGCAAAGGTATCCGGAAAGAAAAAAAGCTTTCTACCATGCCGGCCTCCTACATTGCTGGCCAGCACAGGGACTTGCGTAGCCTTCAGATAGGCTGCAATAAAATCTATGTTCATATCAGCAATATTGCTTAAAGCAACATCATAGAGTTTTCCCCCGCCAAAAACTTTAGCCTCCAGGGCACTTTCTTTTGCACCAATTTTTAACATGGAAGCGATTAGCATTTCCATGGAGTTGCCCCCATAGCGGGCGTCCCCGCCTAGAACCTTTTTTCCTGTACGGGGTTTTCCAGGCAGCATAAAGTGATTCATACCGGTGACACCACTGGTGCGGTCTTTTAAACAAACAGATATACAAGAGCCTAAAATGGCGCTGAAAACGATATTTTGTTCCCGGGTCGCCTGGTAGCCACCGGCATATATTTCGTGGACATATCTTTTAAGTTTGGGGTTATAATTCTTTTGCAATGTGCAAACACCGCCTTTTGTTAAGGTATTCTCTGGTAAATTGTATGCCTAAGCATATGCCACCGGCCATTTTGCCCGCCCAAAGTGTTAATTGATTCAGAATGTCCCAAAAATAGCAGGCCACCCGGCTGCAGGCACCGGTGAAAACGTTCCAAAATTTGGCGGCGTACTTCACGATCAAAATAAATAAATACATTACGGCAGAAAATCAGATCCAGGGACCCCGCTGCTGGATATTTTTCAGCAGAAGCCAGGTTTATCCGGCGAAAGGCAACCAATTCCTGGAGCATTCTTTTTGTTTTAAAGAAACCTTGATTGGAACCGGTACCCAATTTGAAATATTTTTTCAGGTAGCTGTAGGGAATACCCTCTATTTCCTTGTGGCTGTAAAGCCCGCGGCGCGCCTTTTCCAAGACATCTGTGTTCACATCAGAAGCCAAAATATTGATAGACCACCCTTTTTTGCCCTGGAAATAATCATGCAACACCATAGCCAGGGTGTACGGTTCCTCCCCCGTTGAACAGCCGGCAGACCAGGCCCTTACCTTTCTTTTATGAAAATTATCCCCGATTTCAGCCTCCCAGCGTGGCAGGCATTCCAGGTAAAGACTTTCAAAATGATGCTGTTCCCTAAAAAACCTGGTAACGTTGGTTGTCAGACAGTTAAACATGATCTCGGTTTCGCCAGGGCTTTCCTGCAAATACCGGTAGTACTGTGTAAAAGTATTTAACTTTAATTCCCGCAAACGTTTGGAAAGGCGCGAAACCACCAAGGCTTTTTTCGCTTCAGTTAAGTCAATACCAATTTTTTCATATACAATGCGCTGGACAATATTAAAATCCCGGGCAGAAAGTTCCATTACATGCCCTAAAGAGTTCATCAGCCCCTCCACCTTTCACTTAGTAATCTGCATATTTTGCTCTTCTTGGCTTTTACAAAGTCCGGCAATATTTGTTTCCATTATTGAATTACAGCGAAACAAAAAAGCGGTATCAAGAATCATTGCCACCTGACCATTACCAAGGATGGTTGCCCCTGCAATCCCGTCGATCTGTTCCATATTGTCTGCTATATTTTTAATCACAACCTGTTCCTGGCCAATAATTTCATCGACAAGCAGAGCTAATTTCTTCCGACCTTCCTGCAGGATGACTAAAATGCCGGCCGTTGGACTATCAAATTCAGGCTGAAGTTGCAAAAACTGGTACAAGCCGGCGTAGGGGATGAATTCACGCCGCAAACTAAGTACCGCCCCTTTCCCCTCTACCTGCCGAACATCACCAGGCCGGGCCTTAATAAATTCTATAATGGAAATAAGTGGCAGAATAAAATGTTCTGCCCCGACACGCACCATCATGCCATCAATTATGGCCTGCGTGAGAGGCAGCTTGATCTCAAAAGAGGTTCCCCGTCCTTTTTCTGAAAAAACCTCTATTTTACCATGCAGGTTTTCTATATTATGTAGGACTACATCCAGCCCTACTCCCCGTCCGGACAGATCAGAAATTTCATTTGCTGTAGAAAAACCGGGGGTAAAGAGCAGGCGATGCAGCTCCGCAGCATTCATCTCCTGTTCAGCATCAACCAGTCCTTTATCCCGGGCCTTTTTTAAAATAGTCCCGGTGTCGATACCACGCCCGTCATCACTGATTTTAATGACAACATTGCCCTCCTGGTGAAAGGCCTCCAATTTAATGGTCCCCGTGGATGGTTTTCCCTGGGCGACCCTTTCTGATGTATTTTCCAGTCCATGATCTACAGCGTTGCGAAGCAGGTGTTTTAACGGATCGGCGATCTCTTCGATCACCTTTTTGTCCAGTTCCGTTTCCTCCCCCTCAATAACAAGCTCCACCTCTTTACCTTTTTCCCGGGCCAAATCACGGATCATCCGTCGAAACCGGATAAAAATATTGTTCACAGGGACCATACTTACCTTCATAACCTCTTCTTGCAGGCCCCGGATAATTTTATCTGTTTCCTGAAAGGCATTGTCCACCTCTGTTTCCTGCCTTCCTTCTTCACCGGCAAAACGGGAAAAGAGTTCCTTTACACGAGATTGGGCAATTAAAAGTTCTGCGATATTGTTTAGCATGTTTTCCAGTTTTGCAGTTTCTACACGAATAGTATCAATTTTTTCACGCTGATAAAATTGTTCCCGGGTTTTAACAGCCTCCTCCAACATCACCCCGGCTGCTGCGCCCCCTTTCCCGGGCGTTCCTTCCACCAGTTTTTCCCCTGGGAAAAATTCCCCCGGGTCCCCTGCATCTTCGTTAAAAACAACAATTTGCACCTTTTCAACCTCGGCAATTCCTTCTACTGCATTTTGTATTTCCTGCGGATCTACCTGGCTGATAACGATTAGGGAAAAGGACGCCTCAAAGTTTTCATTTTCCAGATCGTTTAAAGGGGGATCCAGTTTTATAATTTTAGCCAGTGCTTCGACAGCCTTAAGAATCATATAGGCACGCACAGATTTTAAAAGACAGTCTGGGTAAAGGTTAACATTAACCCGGCAAAGCTTTTCCTGGCCTGCTGCAGTTTCTTGTGATATTTCCGCCTGCAATTGGTTTAAACCAGAAAATTCCCTGGTAAAAACACTGTCTGCAGCGGAAGATTGGCTGTCCTTATCAATTCCTCCTGTATAAAGTTCCAAAGCTTTAAGCAACTCTTCCGCCTGGTTAACAAAACCTTCACCATGTAGGCGGCCGCTGGCAAAAATTTGACGGAACAGGTCTATGCCCATAAAAAATAGATCCAACGCCTCTACAGGCAGTTCCTGCCCTGTCTGGCGAATTTCGTCCAGGATGTTTTCCAGATGGTGGGCCAGGTTGCTGATCAGTTCCAGGCCCATCAACCCTGCACCGCCCTTAATGGTGTGGATTGCCCTGAAGGCAACATTAACTAATTCGCTGTTGGCCGGTGTTTTTTCAAGTTCTAAAAATGCCTCCTCCATACTTTGTAGGTTTTCCCTGCTTTCTTCCAAAAAAATTGGTAACAGATCAGCATCAAACATGAATCCACCACCTTGGTTTTAATTTTGCATTGTTTGCAAAGTGAAATTCAGGTAACCTATTCATTTTCTTTTCAGGGATAAATTCAGATAAAAATTTGTTTCGCCGGCGGCCAGCAAAATACTGATCAGGGGAAATAAAACACGTATATCCAAATTTGTACCGGTAAGAAATGCAGGCGGTGAAATATCTGCCTTGATCCCTATTTCTGCCAGTTCTGTAACCGCATTGCCGGAAGTAATATTTAACAGTTCTTGTAAAGCGCTGACAGACATATCATTAAAAGCCTCCAGGCGTTCTCCTACCATCATAGAGGCCAATTTTAAACCGCTTTCATGATCGGCACTTAACAAAACATTGCCGTAAAGATCGCCCGTCACCCCCAAAAAAACATGGATATTTGTCCCATGGTTAAGGGCATTGGTTAAAATTTCTACCTTTTGTTTTTCTATATGAAACCCTGAAAAACTTTCCATTGCCTGGTCCAAAGATGAAATAAAAGGGTTTAAGAGATTTGCATTCAATGGAAAATACTCCTTTATCTTATTTTAATATTTTAATCCGCTGTACAAAAATTAAGGTGTTTCGACCTGCCACGGGAATTAAACTATTAACAGAACTATGAAAATAGCGTTTTCTGCAAAGAAAGAAAAAAGCCGCCGCAGCATTTGATAGCTAAAAACGGCAGGCCTCTGATTTTTACCCTTCGGCAGCCGGCTATCATCACAGCGTATTTACTGCTTTAGACCCTTGGCTTTGCGTCCCCACCTTTCGGTGGGTTTGCCTTTATCGTTGGTGATCTTAATTTATAAGTAAAGTTTATTCCACAATAATGTTATTAAACCCTTTTTAAATACAAGTTTTTTCACCAATTATTTTATTCGACACCAAAAATGAAAAACCTTCTTTTTTTTAAGAATCTTTTAATTTAATTAATTTTTCGATGCAATTCGACAAGCTTTTTGCACCGCCGCCGGGCAGAATCATAAATACGCTTTGCCCCCTGCCTGCAGGGGCTTACCGAAATACCGGCTAAACACAGCAAAAGGCGGCTGCAGACAACCCCGGCCGGCCCTTTTATTTCTTCCGACCCTTAAAAAAATATGGGGCTCAAGCTTGACAGCGCATTTTTTTAACTGCAGAATTAAAGGCCAGCTCTACCGGCACACCCCAATCAGAAAACACTTCATTGTGGGAAAGAATGGCAAACTGTCTTTCCTGGGAGGCCCGCTTCAGTATTGACTGTATATTTTCCAGCCGCCCGTCATCAGAACTGACAAAAGGATCATCAAAAATAAAAGGTAATTTAAAGTTTTCAGCCAGCAGATCGGCCACAGCAAATCTTAAAGCTAAGTAAAGCTGATCCTGCGCCCCTTTGCTCAGTTGGGTAATTTCACAGGGCCTTCCTTCTTCTTGCACCTGCAAACAAAACTTTTCATCAAAGGTTATGTGCCGGGCTGCATTCCGGGTAATTTCCCTGTAATATCCGGTAGCTTGTTCCTCTAAATACTGCAGGTAAGAATTTTGATAACTTGCAACAGCCGCCGTCAGTTCGGTATGGGCTGCAGCTAAGGCTTCGCTCAATAACACCATGGCTTCTTTATTCTTTTCCAGAGCAGCCAATTCAGTTTCAACCTGCGCAATATTAATGAGGTCACGTCCCTGAAGTTGCAGCTGCTGTGCCCGGATCGCCTCCCGCTTTTTTTGAAATTTTGCACTGCGTTTTTCCAATGCTTCAACTTCCCGGACTAAGTCATCCAGGCCTTTGATAATTTTCCCGACATTTTCTTTTTCCTCAACCTTAGGCAGCCCGGGGAACTTTTCAATGTGCTTTTCCCACCTGGCAAAATATTCCCGCGCCTGCAGTTCGGCCTCACTTTTTTTATCCTCTAGTTTTTCCAGGGAGGTAACCCGGTATTGTTTT
>JAAYRR010000123.1 GCA_012518675.1 Bacillota bacterium | reverse complement strand
GCCGCCATAACAGCACCACTATTAAAAGCAACAGCGCCGCACCGCCGGCTAATACAAGCTGGCGGTAATATTTTTCCTGGCGCGCCTGTTCCTCTATATCTACAAAAATTGCCCTGGCTTCTTCCTCGTGGCTGCGTTCAAAGCTCATCCCCTGCACACTGATCTGATCGCCGCGCCCTTCATCAAAGCCGATGGCCGCGGCAACAAGGTCGTTGACCCTTGTAATATTTTCCTCCGGGACCACACCGTCACCGGCATCCAAAACCACGGAAGTATGTAAGCGCAGCACCCTGCCCGGAGCAGCAATCGTTTTAAGCATGCTTTCCCCTATTTCATAGTTCACCGTCTCTTCCCGGCGCTCGGAACTGCTTTCCCCGCCGAGTGCGGCCCCGGTATAACCGGGGTAGTTGGCCTCTCCCACCTCCTCGCCCAAGGAACTGCTGCCTGTTGACCTTTCCTCTACCTGGTGGGTGCTGCGGGGAATACCGCCCTCATCATAGGTAATCACCGTTGTCTCCCGGGAGTCGAAGTCCATCTCCGCCGTTACCAGGGCCAGAGCTTTACCGGGCCCAAAGACCCTTTCCATCATGTGCTGCACCCTTTGTTCCAGTTCCTTTTCAAAGTGGCGCTTGACCTCCAACTGCTGCAGGGCTGCATCGGCGACCGCCTGCTGCAAGTCTGTAGGCGTCAGGGCATCGTAAAGAACATTACCCAGGGAATCGATTACGGTGATGTTTTCCGGCTGCAAACTTTCTACACTGGCAGCCACTAAAAAAACGATACCCCGCACCTGCTTTTCCTCCAGGGGCACAAAAGGATTTAATTTAAGATAGATAGCTGCGGAAGGTTCTCCGTTTTCCCGCATAAAAATGCGGGGTTCGGGTAAAACAAGGTGTACCCGGGCCTGCTGCACAGCATCCAGGGAGGTGATCGTCCGCCGCAATTCTTCCTGCAGGGCCCGCTGCATCTTCACCCGGCGGTCATAATCAGTCATCCCCAGGCGTTCTTCATCAAACAGTTCCAAACCCAAACCCTGGGCGAAGGGCATCCCCTGCCCGGCCATTTCAATGCGCAGTTCATCGGCCTTTTCCTGGGGCACCTGCAATGCGGTGCCCAAGTTGTCCAGGCGGTAGGGCACCCCCTGTTCCTGCAAATGCTGCAGCAGCGGCGCTGCCTGAACGGGATCAAGGTTATGGTAAAGGGTAACATAACGGGGGCGGCCAAAATACTGGGCAAGCAGCAGGACAAAAGCAAGCAACGCCGCGGCAACCACTACAAAGGCAACCTGCCGGGGGCGGCTTAATTCCTGCCAGCGTGCGAACAAATGTTTAGTTTCCTTTTTTTGCCCTTCCTCGGCCATGCTCTGCACTCCTGAAATAAGAAATAGTAGCAATAAGCAACGATCTGTGCCCCATAAAAAAATTTAGCATATTAGATTTATCCACCCCGCAAGCCTGCCGGATAACCGGCAATCCTGCAGGCAGCCGTTATTAAAGCGAAGGCAGGCCCCTAAGAGGCCCGTTTTTTATTGTTCTAAATCTGCATCCGGGTAATCTCTTTATACGCTTCCACAGCCTTGTTGGTAACCTGCACAGCAAGCTGCAGGGAAAGCCGCGCCTGTTCCGTGGCGATCATCACCTGGTGCAAATCTTCCAGCTCACCGGCAGCAAGCTCCTGCACAGCTTTTGCAGCATTTAGCTGCTGTTGGTTAACCTTTTGCAACGCTTCCCGGAAGAGACTGCCGCCGGCTGCAGTTGAGCCGGTATTCGTTTTTTCCTCTTTCCCTGCTGAAAACGGCGGCACTACAGTAGGCCGGACACGCATACAGGGCGCCCCCTTTCTAAGAAAATAGACGTTGACGGGTTGGAAACAGCTTTTGGCGGTGTGCTGCCCCGGCCCGCCGGGTTATCTTGCCAGGCCGGCTAACCGCGTCCAATCTCCAAAGCCTT
>JAAYRR010000122.1 GCA_012518675.1 Bacillota bacterium | reverse complement strand
GTCGCTGCTTTTGGCAGCAATAGTGTTCACTTCCCTGTTCATTTCCTGCAGTAGAAAGGTCAATTTACGTCCTACAGCTTCGTTCTTTTGCAATGTTTGCCTAAAAATATGAAGATGACTTTCCAAACGGACCGTTTCCTCCTCAATATTACACCTTTCAGCAAAAAAAGCAACCTCTGTAAAAAAACGCTGCTGGTCATATTCCCTGTCACCGTGCAGCTCTGCCAAACGCATGTTTAATTTTTCCCGGTATTCCTCCAAGCAAAGGGGAACCCTCTCTTTGATCTGGGCATTAAAGATTTCCAGTTTCTGTAGCCGTTGCCTGATATCTGCTTCCAGCCGGCCCCCTTCTTCTTCTCTCTGTAAAATTAATTTGGAAACAGCTGTGTTTACTGCTTTTTTTAGCAACGGGGCCAGGGCCTCCACATCAACAGCATCCTTTTCCAGGCTTAAAACTTCTGGCAGAAGGGCCAGCTCTGTAACTGTCAGCACTTTTGCAGCCAGCGGGAACAAGGTTTGCAAATTTTGTAACGCCTGAAAATAAGCCCGGGCCAGCTCTTCATTGATAACCACATTCTTCATTTTACCCTGAGCCATTTCATGGGTAACATAGACCTCCAGCCGGCCCCGGGAAATTTTTTCCTGCAGGATGCGTCTGATTGTCTCCTCCAGCGGTAATAAATCCTTGGGAGCCCGGATCACCAGATCTAGATGCCGGTGGTTTAAGGCCTTTATTTCCACAATAAAATGACAACCGTTACTGCCTTCTTCCCCCCTGCCATAACCAGTCATACTTTTAATCAAAGCGCTACCCCTTTTATACAGCCTTAGCCGGAAGTATGTTTTCTATTTACCCTATTTTATCACAAAAATGAACAGAATCAAGGGATAAAGGAACAATAACCTTAAATACAGGGAATATTAAACAGAAGGAACATTTACAGCTACCCTTTTTCATAAGTGCCCTTCCTGCCGGGGACACGGGGCAACAGCCGGTTTGCTTTTTTCTTTTGTAAGAAAAAGCCGGCAATGTAGGGCAGCAGGGAGGCCGCAACAATAAAATACCAGTCTTTCAAACACAGGGGAAAGGTTTTAAAGACATTCTGTAAAAAAGGATGGTAAACAATAATAATTAAAAGGAAAAAGGAAAAAATTACAGCGCCGATAAGGGTCCGGTTGCCGCTTGGTTTTGTCTCCCAAACGGTAGCCTGTTCAGAACGACATTCGAAAACATGTAAAAGCTGGGTAAAGATCAAGGTGGAAAGAGCTACGGTCTGGGCATAAACCAGTTCATGCGTGTGTTCCAAAGCCAGGGCAAACATGAACACGGAAGTGCCCCCAATAATGACCCCCTTGGCCAATATTTTTTTCCATAACCCCCGCCCCAAAATTCCTTCCTGTGGCGAACGGGGGGGGCTTTGCATCACATCATCTTCCGGGGGTTCCATCCCCAAGGCGATGGCCGGAAGCCCATCTGTTACCAGGTTAACCCACAGGATTTGAATCGGGCGCAGGGGCAAAGGCAGCCCCCAAAGCATGGCCAGCAACATGGTTAAAATTTCGCCTAAATTACATCCCAGCAGAAAACGGATAAATTTACGGATATTTTCATAAATATTTCTTCCTTCCTCTACAGCGGCGACAATTGTTTTAAAATTATCATCAGCCAAAATTAAAGAGGCAGCCTCTTTGGTCACATCTGTTCCGGTCGAACCCATGGCAATACCTATATCGGCTTCTTTTACGGCAGGCGCATCATTAACCCCATCACCGGTCATCGCCACAATATGTCCCTGGGCCTTTAAACAGCGGACAATACGCAGTTTGTGTTCGGGGTTGACCCGGGCAAAAACTGAAAGGGTGTCTATACGCTTGGACAGTTCCTTTTCACCCATGCGATCAAGTTCTTCCCCGGTGACAACTTTGCTGCCGGGATGCAGTATACCCGTTTTTTTACCGATAGCCATGGCCGTATGCAAATGATCCCCGGTAATCATTTTGATGTCGATACCGGCCCGCGCACAGCTTTGGATAGCCTTAAAAACCGCTGGGCGGGGGGGATCGAGCATCCCGGAAAAACCGACAAAAATCAGCTCTTTTTCAACCTCGTCCGCCGCTTGAAAAACAGGATGTTCCGGTAGTATCCTGTAGCCTACGGCAAGGGTCCGCAGGGCCCCCGCGGCCATTCTGTCGACCTGAGATAATATTTTGTGGCGGTGGGCTGTGCTGAGCGGTTTTACCCGCCCGTCTTCCAAAATATAAGCTGCTTTCTCCAACAGGCTTTCCGGCGCCCCTTTCACATAAGCTACCCGCTCCCCCCCTTCCCGGCAGATTACAGACATCCTTTTTCTCCCTGAATCAAAGGGAAATTCCTTTATTTTCGTATATTTCTTTTCCAAAAGCTCTTTTTTGAGATCGGCTTTCGCAGCACAAACCAACAAAGCTCCCTCCAAAGGATCCCCTTGAATTTTAACCTCCGGTACTAAATTTTTACCTTGCCGGCGTCCCGGGGCATACTCCAAAGAGGCGTTGTTGCAAAGCGTCATCACCATAAACATGCGGTATAAATGGGGCTCCCGTAAAACATTTATTTTGTTTTTCCCTTGATATACCCCGCCCTGCAGGGCATAGCCTTCCCCGGCAACATCATAAAAACGTCCGTTGGTATAGATGCTTTTAACTGTAAGTTTATTTTGGGTGATAGTCCCGGTTTTGTCGGCACAGATTACCGTGGCACAGCCCAGGGTTTCCACGGCGGGCAGACGGCGGACAATGGCCCTGCGCCTAACCATGCGCTGCACACCTAAGGCCAGGGAAATAGTTACAATCGCGGGCAGCCCCTCGGGAATGGCGGCTACAGCCAAAGAGATCCCGGCCATAAACATTTTATACAGCTCCTCCCCCCTCCACAGACCAAGGAGGGCGATGCCCAGACAGAGCAAAAGGCAGACGGCTACCAGATATTTACCCAGTTTTGCCAGGCGATCCTGGAGCGGTGTGCTGCCTGTTTCCGCCTCCTGAATTAAAAGGGCAATGCGTCCCATTTCTGTTTCCATGCCGGTCGCCACCACCACACCGTAACCCTGCCCGCTGAGGACCAGTGTGCCGTTAAAAACCATGTTGTGCGTATCCCCGGGGGAAGCGGGCAAACTTCTTAGCGTCCCGGCCTCCTTTTTAACGGCTGTCGATTCACCCGTTAACGGGGATTCATCAATCATCAGGGTTTCAGCCTGTATAATGCGGACATCCGCACAAACACGATCCCCGGCCTCTAAGAAAACAACATCCCCCGGGACAACCGCCTCAGCAGGTATTTCCTGACGCAAACCGTCCCGTAAAACTTTACCGCGGGGGGCAGAAAGTTTCTGCAAAGCTGCAAAAGAACGTTCTGCCCTGTACTCCTGAATAAAGCCGAGCCAGGCGTTGAGAATGACAATAATAATAATTGTCAGGGCGTCGCTGTACTCTTTTAACAAGCCGGAAATTAGTGTAGCCGCCAGTAATACAAGAACCATGAAGTCCCTGAATTGGTCAAGAAAGATTTCAAATACGCTTTTTTGCTTTTTTTCTTGTAGAGAGTTGCTGCCCCATTGTTTCAACCGGCGCGCGGCCTCGGACTCCGCCAGACCCCGGCCGGGATCTACTTCAAAATTCTTATAAATTTCCCGGGGCGGGGAAAGTGACCATAAACCGGATCTTTTCATGCTTATCACCATTTTGTTTTTTTAATTTCTTGCTGTTACCTTGTTGCTTAACTAGCAAAATCCCGTTTTTATTCATATTCCTCCCCGCGGGGAAAAATAACTAAAAGTTGTCCCGCCTGCCGGTTGGCAGCAGGAAATGTTTGCTTTTCCTGCCGGAGGAAGTTATACTTTACTGTGGTGTTAACCTGTTAAGGGGGTGTGTACAGCGGTGGCCTTTGATGCTTTTGTCCTCAATGCTGTAGCCCGGGAAATAGAAGAAAACATTATTAAAAACGGGGGGCGTCTGAACAGGATATATCAGTTGAATCCCCGGGAGGTTCTTTTATATATCAGGGGGGAGGTGCCCCTGCAACCGCTTTTTATCTCCATTCATGCCCAAAGGGGCCGCCTTAACTTTACGGACCGCCATTTTAGCCATCCCCTGACCCCTCCGCCTTTTTGCATGCTGGCCCGCAAACACTTGGTTAACGGTTTGCTCGTTTCCCTTGAACAGCCCCCCTTGGAGAGGGTGCTTTACTTACACTTTTCTGTTTTAAATGCCCGTGGGCAAAGGGTTCAAAAGACCTTGGCTGTGGAAATAATGGGGCGCCACAGTAACCTGGTTCTCCTGGACACCCCGGATGAAGAAAATAAACAGATCATTTTGGGGGCCTTGAAACCGATACCTCCGTCCATAAACCGTTACCGGGTACTTTTACCCAACCACCTTTATTTACCTCCCCCGCCACAGGAAAAACTGCATCCTTATGCCCTCAGCTATGAACATTTTTGCCAGGAGATAAACAGGCTGCAGGGTCGGCCTGCCGCCCGGGCGCTCCTGGAAAATTTGCAGGGGTTCAGCCCTTTTCTGACAGCTGAAATAGCAGCACGGGCAGATTCTGCAAACCTTACTGCGGCCGATGCCCCTATTTTGTGGCAAAAAATGCAGGAACTAATAGAAATTTATCAGGAAGGGAAATGGGAACCGGTTTTATTCTTGGATCAAAAAAACCGGCCTGCCGACTATCATGTCCTCAGACCGGCACAGCCCCTGCCGGGTAACTGCCGTTTCTCCCCTTCCATCAGCGCTCTTTTGGATGAATTTTATATTTTTCAGGAAAAAAATGAAAAGAGGAAAACTCTTTTTACTATGCTGAGCAGGGTTGTGGAACAAACCCTTAAAAAAAACAGACGTAAAGAAAAAAACCAGCTGCGGGAGCTTGCAGGCGCGGCCAAAGCCGATTTCTACCGTCAATGTGGTGAACTGCTGCTTATTAATTTAAAACAGATACCAAATAACTCTAAGGAAGTACGCCTCAAAAACGCCTTTCAGGAAAAAGAGGAATTCATCAAAATAAAGCTGGACCCACAAATTTCCCCCTCCCTGAATGCCCAGCGCTACTTTCGAAAATATCGCAAAGCCCGTCAGGGGGAAAAAAAGATTGCCGCCCAGTTGCGGAAAACACGCCGGGAGATTACCTACCTGGAAAGTGTTTTTTTTGCATTGGAGAAAACTGATTTGGGAGTTTTACAAGAAATCAGGGAGGAACTCATAGCCACAGGCTACTTACCCGCCCCTTCAAAAACACCGGCTAAAAAAACAGGTAAAAAACTGTTTCCCCTGAAATTTGTTTCTTCCCAGGGAGAGGAAATACTCGCCGGGCAAAACAATCTTCAGAATGAACATTTGGTACATCAGCTTGCAGCAAAAACAGACCTCTGGCTGCATGTTAAAGATCTGCCCGGGGCCCATGTTGTAGTCAAGTCCGAAGAACCCCGGCAGGAAACCATCCTAGAAGCGGCTTTGTTGGCTGCGTATTACAGCCGGGGTGCACATTCTTCCAATGTACCGGTTGATTATACGCAGGTAAAAAACGTGCGCCGCCTGGGTAACAAACCGGGCATGGTTACCTACAGTAATTTTAAAACCATGTATGTAACACCACACCGGGAAAAACTGCAGGCTATTTTAAATAAAGACTTAAAAAACAAAAAGCAGCCTGAAATATAAAGGCCCAACACCTAAGCTGCTGCCATGCAGTTCAGACCCGGCTGGTTGCCGGCCCGTTTAACAACCGTTAAATATGCCGGTTGCAGCTTTGCAACACAAGCCGGGCCTGCAGCTCCATTAGGTGCGGCCAACCGTCCGGAACAAGGCCGGCAGCAAAACATTGGTTTGTTTTCCTGCCGGCCGGCTCTGCTCATTTTTCAACAATCCCCGAACCGGTCATTTTTCCTCCACAATCAAGACTTCTTCCCGTGCATCCACCTCCTGTAAACAGACAGCAATTTTTTCACTGCGGCTGGTGGGCACATTTTTGCCGACAAAATCCGGACTGATCGGCAGTTCGCGGTGTCCCCGATCAATTAAAACAGCCAGTTGAATAAGACGTGGCCGGCCCTGGTCTATCAAAGCTTCCATGGCGGCCCTGGCAGAACGGCCTGTATAGAGAACATCGTCTACCAGCACAAGAACTTTCCCGGCAACGTCCATTTCCAAAGAGGCGGCACCTTTGCGGGCATTGTTTAGCTGTTCCCCCTGCAGATCGTCCCGGTAGGGGGTAATATCGAGCAGGCCTACCGGCGGCCCGACGCCTTCTATTTTTTTAACCAGCGCAGCCAAACGCAGGGCCAAAGGTTCGCCCCGGCGTTTGATGCCTACAATAATCACGTCTTTTGTACCTTTGTTCCGTTCCACAATTTCATGGGCAATACGCGTCAGGGCCCGGCGGATTCCGTTTGCATCCATAATTTTTCGCTTGCGCATTCTTTCCCCCCTCTGTTTTTAAAAATAAACAGAATTCTTGACCGGGTTCGACAGTAAATTCCCGATATTCACCGCTGCGGGGGTGTATAAAGCCTAATGTTCTGGCGTGCAAAAACTGCCCCCTCTTTTTAAACGGCGATTTTTGCGGGCCATAAAGAGGATCGCCCACTAGCGGGCAGCCAATATAAGCTAAATGCACCCTGATTTGGTGGGTCCGGCCTGTTTCCAGTAACAGGGAAAGTAAAGCATAGGAACCTACTTTTTGCAGCAGTTTAAGGTGGGTAATCGCCCGGCGGCCTGTCCCCTCTCTTTGGACAGCCATTTTTTTGCGGTTACGTTTGTCCCTGCCCAAAGGAGCATCAATGATCCGGATGCCGGGAGGGGGGCTACCGTGCACAATCGCCCGGTATTCTCTTTTTACAGTTCTATTTGCCAGTTGTGCTGTAAGATGTTTAAAAGCGGGTTCATTTTTAGCTACAACCAACAGCCCGGTGGTATCTTTGTCCAGGCGGTGGACAATCCCCGGCCGGATCCGATCACCGATGGTTAAGAGATCATGACAGTGGGCCAACAAGGCGTTGACCAGGGTGCCCCGGCGGTGTCCTACCGCCGGATGCACAACCATACCCCGGGGTTTATTGACTATTAGCAGATCCCGGTCTTCAAAAACTATTTGCAAAGGGATAGCCTCCGGTTCTGCAACAATAATTTCCGGGGGAGGGATCCAAACTTCAACAACCTGGCCTTCTTTCAGGCGGTAACCGCATTTTAGCTTTTTTTCCCCATCAATATAAACATTGCCTTTTAGACAAAGCTTTTGCCAAAATGAACGTGAGGATGCACTTTCACGGGCAGTTAAAAACAAATCCAGCCGGGCCCCTTTTTCGTCCGCACCGACCGTAAAAACCTTCTTTTTCATAGAATCTTCCTTTGCCGAATTACTTTTCAGGCGTCAAAGGGTAATAATTTAGAATAGAAATACCGCCGAGTAAAAACACAATACCCAAAACAAGTGCTACATCAGCAATATTGAAAACCGGCCAGAAGCGAAAATCAAGAAAATCTACTACATAGCCTGTACGCAATCGGTCGCTAAAATTACCCAGGGAGCCCCCCAACAACAAAGACAGGGCCAGGCGCAGGATGAAATTGTGATTTTTTAATAGATAACCACCGAGCAAAATTAAAAAAATAACCAGCAGGGAAATGATGATAAAAAAAGTGGTCTGATGGGCAAAAAGACCAAAGGCAGCCCCTGGGTTGCGTACATAAGTCAAATGAAAAATTCCAGAAATCAAGGACCGGGTTTCCCCGGGGTAAAACTTTTTTACCACCCAGAATTTACTCAGCTGGTCACCGGCAAAAATTAAAAGCACAATAAATGCAAAGGCCCTGTTTGTCAGCTGCAGCTTCATAAGCCTGCCGGCAATAGACTTAAACCCGGCCTGGGAAGCCTTTTTTGTTTCAACTTTCTCCTTTTCCAGGATCCTCTTCCTCCCCCTGTCTCTTTTTTTTCCTAAAACTGCGGGTTGATGGTAGTCCGTCCATCTTTTCCACAACGCCGCTCTCTTCATCAGAGTTGATAAAGGCCGGGTTATCCACTGCTCCGGGAACGTCCTGCGGGGAGCTGGAGGTACCATAACGGGCCACTTTTTGCCAGGAATCCTCACCGTCAAAGGCGGTATAATCCTGGCCGTCCCTGAAAGTGCGGTCGAAGGGGGGCTCCAACACATCTTCCTCTACCGGGCGATCCCATTTTTCCTCATTTTGTTCTTCCCGCGTTTGCTGACAAGGGAGGCAATGCGGGGTATAAGGGACGGTTTCCAAACGCTCGGGAGCAATTTCCTGCCCGCAAATTTGGCAGCGGCCATAATCCCCCCGTGCTATCCTTTCCAGCGCCGCTTCAACCTGGGCCAGGGTTTCCAAGCGTTTTTCATGCAAAGCCAAATCCTTGGAGCGTTCAAAAAGTTCGGAGCCTACGTCCGCCGGATGATTGTCGATCAAGGATAGTTCACCAAAGCTGTCTTTCATGGATTCCTGCCTGGCCAGGCCTTCTTGTTCGAAATATTTTAGCAGGCTGTCTTTTTCCTGTTGCAATAGATGGTTAAAATGGGTAAAATCCAATGCGGTCATATTTATCCCCGTTTCTGCAATGTGGTTAGCTTGAATTAAAATGCTAGAGGTAAACCAGCACAATGCGGACCAGTTCGGCAATAAAATCCCCGATGAGCGGTAAATTTAAAACTACCAGTTTTTGCAAGATATAAAGGACAAAGGCACCAAGCAGGGTCATGCCCAAAGCAATCCCCACCCCCCGCACCAGGCCCCCTACAAAATTGACCATTAAATAGCGCCGGGGGTTGTTCAGCTGCTCCAGGTAGCCTGCTAAGTTAAATTTTTCCAACCGCTGGGACAGTTCCGCCAATTTATCCAGAAGTTTTTGGTGGATTTCATCAGCATGCAAAAACTTTTTCCATCCCCTTTATAAAATTGGCCTTTGCCTTCAAACTATAATTTCTTTTATATTTTTCCCCGCATAGAAATATTCACTCATATTTTTACTGGTTATCGGCTGCAGACTTATTTTGGGTAAGGATTTCATGGCAGCGGGAACAGACTTCCTCATGTTCCTTGTTTTGACCAACTGTCTGTGAATACATCCAGCAGCGCTGGCATTTTTCCCCCGGTGCCTGCCCAATTTTTAGGTGCAGGTTTAGTTCCTGAGCAGCGATCGAACCCTCTGCCGGCAGTTCTGTACCCGGTTTATGCAACTCACAGGAGGAAACAATTAACAGGGCCGGCAGCAGCTCTTTATAAACGGAAAGTTGGGAATACAGCTCTTCATCAGGGTAAAGTTCAACAGCAGCCTGCAGGGAAGAACCGATTAATTTCTCTTTCCGTGCCGCCTCCAGGGCTTTATTGGTTTCTTCTCTTAAATTCAACAGCAGCTCCCAACGGTCTGCCAGTTCCTTATTTTCATAGTGGCCGGGCAGTTCAGGCCAGGCATTTAACAGCACACTTTCCTTTTCTTTGAAATGAATTTTTGACCAGACTTCTTCAGCCGTAAAGGAAAGAACAGGGGCAATCAAAAGTGTAAGCGCCTGCAGTGTTTCTGCCAAGACAGTCTGCACCGCACGGCGTGAAGGCGCATTTTTATCCAGTACGTAGAGGCGATCCTTGACGATATCCAGGTAAAAATTGCTCATATCCACGGCCGCAAAGTTGTGGATGGCATGAAAAACCTGGTGATATTCAAAGTTTTCAAAAGCTGCACCGGTTTTTTCAACAAG
>JAAYRR010000021.1 GCA_012518675.1 Bacillota bacterium | reverse complement strand
TAAAGTTCGTCAGGAATACCGATACAAGCAGCATCCTTCACCGCCGAATGCTTGTAAAGAACCTCTTCAATTTCCCGCGGGTAAATATTTTCACCACCCCGAATAATCATATCTGTTTTGCGGTCCACAATGTAAAAATAACCATCCGCATCAAAATAGCCCAAATCACCGCTATGGAACCAATCCCCGGTAAAAGCCTCTGCCGTAGCCTGGGGATTTTTATAATAACCCTTCATAATATTTTCACCGCGGATCACGATTTCGCCCAATTCATCCGGCCCCAAAGGGTTATTTTCAGCATCCACTATTTTAATTTCATTGCCCAACGGCAGGCCGACGGACCCCAGCTTGCGGTAACCATCATTTTCACCCAGTTTTAACGCTTCCGGGGGCGGTAAGGGGTTGAAGGTGGCACGGCAGGTTGTTTCTGTCATCCCATACCCTTCTATGACAGGCACCTGAAAAGATTTTTCGAATTCAGCCTGCACCTTAACCGGTACCGGTGCCGAACCACAGAAAACAATTTTAAGTTTGTTTTGCAAAACATCACGGGGATCAACCCTGTTCAGCAGCATGGACAACATAGTCGCTACAGTACCAACATAGGTGACCCCGTATGCAGCAATCAAGTTAAAAAACCTGGTTACACTGAAGCGGTGCGGCATCACCACACTGCCGCCGTGGTATAACGGGGATATAACAGTTACTATTTGCCCGTTAACGTGAAAAAGCGGCATCACACAAAGGGCCCGATCGTTTTCCTGCAAACGGTTCCAGGCAGCTACCCAGGAGGCGTCTATTATTAAATTGTGGTGGCTGAGCATGGCCCCCTTGGGCCTACCCGTTGTGCCGGAAGTATAAATTATTTCTGCAACATCGTCTGCCTGTAGGGGAACGTCCAAAATTCCGGGTAACAGCCGGGGGGATTCCTTTGCCAGCGCCGTTTCCAAATTAGCCCCCTGTAACGACAATTCTTTGCTATAGGCAACAGCAGAGCCGTCCCAGGTTAAGATGCTGCGAATTTTAGCCTGTGATTTTAGAAAAGCAGCTGCAAACTCCAAAAACTCCTGCGTTGTAAACAAGGCGGTGCTGTCAGAGTTGTCTAAGATATAGGCAACCTCTTCAACTTTCAGGCCGGTGTTCAGCGGACAGGCCACCGCCCCCAACTGCATGATCCCGAAAAAAGCAAAAAGATATTCTGCAGAGTTGGGCATTAACAATGAAACCTTATCATCTTTACGGATACCCAATTTAAATAACAAGTTGCTGACAGCGTTCACTTTTTCCTGAAATTCTGCATAAGTGTATTGTATGTCTTTTTCCGGATCAAGCAAAAAGATCTTTTCCCCATAGTTTTCACACCTAAAAATAAGCAGCTCACGTAACGAAAGTTTTCTTTTTAACGCGGGAAGATGTAAGCCCCCCGCCTTTAAAAAATCCTGCGCTCCCATTTTTTTCACCTTCTTGTCTTCAATTCTAACATTGGCCGCTGTTTTAGGCAATTCATTCCCCCCCGCAACTTTGTCACCAGCAGCTTATTATTAGTGCTACTTATACCAATGTATGGCAGTGGACTGTTCCCGTTTGGTGCACTGCTTATTGTTGTGAACACTACTTAAACAGTAAGTGCATTCGTCTTAAAATTGGCGATCAAGGCTGCGGTACTGGATAGCCTCGGCAATATGGGGGGCATCAATTTTTTTGGCGCCTTCAAGGTCGGCTATCGTCCGGGCCACTTTAATAATCCGATCATGCGCCCTTATCGACAGCGCAAAGGAGTCAAAAGCTCGGCGCAAAAGGCTTTTTGATTCAGCATTGAGGGGGCAGTAGACACGCAGTTGCCGGGAAGACAGGGCTGCATTACACACAATACCTGTATCTTTATACCTTTTTCTTTGCACAGACCGGGCACGCTCCACCCTTTTGCGGATACAGGCAGAAGCCTCCCCCTCTTTTTCTTTTTCCAGTTCATGGTATAAGAGGGAAGGAACCTCGACATGCAGATCGATCCGATCCATAAGCGGGCCGGATGATTTCTGGCGGTAGCGCCTAATTTGGGCCTCCGTACAGGTACAGGCACGCCGCGGGTGCATATAATACCCGCAATAGCAAGGGTTTTGGGAGGCAACAAGCATAAACGCCGCCGGGTAGCGCACCGTCATTTCGGCCCGGGTAATGACCACTTCCCCGTCTTCCAACGGTTGTCGCAAACTTTCCAGCACTTCCCGGGGATATTCAGGAAATTCATCCATAAAAAGAACCCCATGATGAGCTAAGCTGACCTCCCCGGGCCGGGGGATCCTGCCCCCGCCAAGGATACCGGCAGGGGTGGCTGAATGATGCGGCGTCCGGAAAGGCCTTTTAATCACCAGGGGTTTTTCTTTAAGCAGCCCGGCAATGCTGTGTATTTTTGTCACTTCCAGGCATTCTTTTAAAGTCATGGAAGGCAAAATGGAGGGAATCCGGCGGGCCAGCATTGTTTTTCCGGTGCCGGGGGGGCCCGTTAAAATCAGATTATGCCCTCCGGCTGCGCCGATTTCCAGCGCCCTTTTCGCTGCGTTCTGTCCTTTAACATCTTTAAAATCAGGCTGTTCCTGCTCCTCTTCCCCCTGCAAAATTTTTTCTGCATCAACTTTTACTGCCCTGACGACCACTTCACCTTTAAGGTAGGCCGCCAGCTCCTGCAGGTTGGCCATCCCTTTAATCGGCAGATCGCCGACCAGGGCAGCCTCCAGGGCATTTCCCCCAGAAAGTATCAATTCGTTAAAACTATTTTTCCCGTTTTCCCGCCGCTCCTTCAAGGAAGCTGCCAAGGCCATCGCACCGGGAATATCCCTGATTTCCCCGTCGAGGGAAAGTTCGCCAACAAAAACCTTATCTTTTAAAGCTGCCGCCGGTATCTGCCCGGTTGCCGCCAAAATACCGGCGGCAATCGCCAGATCAAAAGCTGTACCATCTTTTCTAAGATCCGCAGGTGCCAAGTTAACCGTAATACGTCGGCCCGGGAACTGAAAACCGCTGTTTTTAATTGCCGCCCTGACCCTTTCCCGTGCTTCTTTAACGGAGGTGGCTGCCAATCCCACCAGGTGAAAATTGGGCAGACCTCCTGTCACATCCGTTTCTACAAGCACAGGATATCCTTCCACACCGATCAGGGCACAGGTCGCAACTTTGGAAAGCAATTCCCTTCCCCTCTTTCAAAAAGCATTTTTAATCAGCTTTATTTTTTCAACACAGAAGTCTTTTGTAGTAAAAAGGACAATAACAACATCAAAACGTACCGCCCGGTTTTGCCATCCTTTTTCCGCTAGATAATAAGCAGCCAGCTGCCTTAATTTTTTTTGTTTACGGTAACCGATGGACTCTTCCGCCCAGCCAGCAAAAGGTGTAGTGCCTGAACGCACCTCTACAAAAACCACTGTTTCTTGATCCTGAGCCACAACATCGATTTCACCCAAAAAACAAGTATAATTTCTGGCAATAACCCTGTAATCTGCTGTTTTTAGGAGGTATTGTACAGCAGTTCTTTCACCCAGCGCGCCAAGCTTCTGTTTATACCCGGTTTTTCCTTTTTCCAAAATATTTGCTCCCTTTTAAAAACATTTGAAAGTTCGCCGGTGGATAGGGGTCGGCCCCAAAATTTGCAGAGCTTTTTTATGTTCCGGGGTAGGATAACCTTTATGGCGGGCAAAACCATACCCCGGGTAGGTTTTTTCATAGGCCTGCATCAGCCTGTCCCTGGTTACTTTAGCAATAATAGAAGCGGCCGCGATCGAAAGACATACGGCATCACCACCCGGCACAGCCTCCTGGGGCAAGTCCAAATCGGGTATGGTAAAGCCGTCACTGATGACAAAACGGGGTTGGGGGTGCAGCTTCGTAACAGCAAGCCGCATCGCCTCCAGCGAAGCCCGGTAAATATTTAGCCTGTCAACCGTAGCGGCATCTACTATGCCGACTGCCCAGGCCCGTGCCTGTTGAATGATAACCTTATAATATTGGTCCCTTTTAACAGGGGAAAGCTGCTTGGAATCATTGATCCCTTGCCAGCGGTAATCACCGGCGGCGCCCAAAATTACCGCGGCCGCAACAACAGGGCCCGCCAAGGGCCCCCGGCCGGCTTCATCTACCCCGGCAACAAAAATATAGCCCTGCTTACGCAGTGCTTCTTCCTTGGCTGCCATTTTATGTAAAAGCTCCGCGGCCCGGTGCCTGTTTGCCCTTTGCCGCAGGTAAGCAAAAATTTGCTCCTGGACGCTTTTCCGGCCATCATTACACAGTGCTGCAATTTCTTCCGGCCGCAGCCTGTCTGCAGATGTTAAATAATCTTTTATGGCAGCCGCCGTCCAGGAGGAAAAGTCAATATTAGACGATCTGTTAAAAGTCTGCATAATCCTCAGGCTTTTCCAGACTTAAAGGCCCGAGTACCCCCCTTCTGAAATCCCTGAGAACCATTTGAGCAGCCTTTTCCTCATCTATTTGGCCACCCTGTTTAATACAGCCCCGGGACAACCCGATAGCGAGCAAAATAGCGGCGGCATCTTGTTCTTTTTCTGTTTCCCCCTGCAAATAGTAACGTTTCAAGGTTCTTGCAGATTTTTCCCGCAATAAAAATTGTGCCAATAACCACTTGGCAGTACTTACTGCCTCCACAACCTTGGAATCCAGCGAGCCAATCGCCGCCAAGGCAAAGGCCCCGGCGTTGTCCCGCCAGCGCGGGGCCAAAAGGCCGGGGGTGTCCAACATTTCCCAACCGCCCCGCATTTTAATCCACTGTGGGCCCCGGGTAATACCTGCCCTTTCCCCTGTTTTAACGGCAAAACGCCGTGCCAAACGGTTAATAAGCGTAGATTTACCCACATTGGGAATACCGACTGCCATCAACCGTAGAGAACGCCTATATCTTAACTTTTGGGGACGACTGGCCAACAACATTTTTTCCAATTTTTTAAGGGTAAAGGCCCTTTTGGCATCAAAAGCTAAAACGGGCCATCCTTTCCCGGCTAACACTTTAAGCCAGCGGCCCGTAGTTTCCTTATCAGCCAAGTCGGCCTTGTTGAGAATGACCAGCCTGTTTTTTTCACCTAGCATTTTATGCAACCTGTAATTTCTGCTTTTTAAAGGAAGCCGAGCATCAAGCACCTCAAGCACTACATCAACAAACCGAAAGTATTCTTTCAACCTTATTTCTTCCCTGACCATAACCTGCCTTTCAACCCTTTGCAAACTGTTATTGACTTTAAAGTAACCGGAATTCAAACAGCGGCCAAAAAACAAGGGAGGCCTTCCCCCGGATCTGTTTCAAAGAAACATACCCCACGGCGGGATCCCTGCTGTCCATGCTATCATTACGGTTGTCCCCCATCACAAAGGCATGCTCTGAAGGCACAATAGCCGGCCCAAAATCAGGCATGTGTTCACCCTTCAAATAGGGTTCCTCCCAAACCTGGCCGTTTATATAAAGCAGGTTGTTTTTAATTTCCAGGGCATCACCTTCCAAGGCGATAACCCTTTTAATAAAATCCCTGCGGGATGAATAATTAAAAACAACGATTTCCCCTTTTTGCGGCTTCCTAAAATAGTACACAGCTTTGTTGACAATCAGCCGTTCATAATTTTGCAAGGTGGGTGACATAGAAGTCCCTTCCACAATCGTCACCTGAAAAAAAAATACCCTAATAATAACAGCCAGAACCACAGCTAAAAGGATTGAATTTACCCATTCCTTTACTTCCCGGCGTATAGATTCAGCTGCTTCTGTTTCTTTTTGTCCTGGGTGTTCACTTTTCATTGACTAAGCGCTCCTTTTCACCTGTAAAATAGAAAAGGACACCTTTACCCGGCCCATAATATCCGCCTATCTTCTGCGCTCTTTAATACGGGCGGCCTTGCCCCGCAATTTTCTTACATAATAAAGCTTGGCACGCCGCACCAGACCTTTACGGATCACTTCAACCTTTTCAATCTTTGGAGAATGCAGGGGAAAAACCCTTTCCACCCCCACGCCGTAAGAAATGCGCCGGACGGTAAAACTTTCCCCCAAGCCGGAGCCCCTTCGCTTAATCACAACCCCTTCAAAAATCTGTATCCTTTCCCTACTTCCCTCCACAACCTTAAAATGTACGCGTACTGTATCACCGGGGGAAAAATCGGGAACCTGTTCCTTTAAATATTCCTTTTCCAATTGGTTAATCAATTCCATCGTTTGCCACCCCTTTCATGCATGATCAATAGGCATGCCCCTGTTTCTAGTCAGGAGCTTCGTCGTTATCTAAAACTCCATTTTTTTGCAAAAGATCCGGCCTGAACTTCACAGTGCGTGCCAGTGCTTCCCGGTGACGCCACTGCCTGATATTTTCATGGTTTCCAGACAAAAGAATTTCCGGAACACGCATTCCCCTGAATTCCCGGGGACGTGTATACTGGGGGTATTCCAGAAGTCCATGGGCAAAAGATTCTTCTTGCAGGGATGATACATTCAAAACACCCGGCAAAAGGCGAACCAAGGCGTCTACAAAAACCATCGCTGGTATCTCCCCACCGGTAAGTACATAATCCCCGACAGATATTTCCTCCTCTGCCAGATGCAGATGCACCCTTTCGTCCACGCCTTCATAATGACCACAAAGCAGGATTAAATGCTTTAAATTGCGCAGCTTCAACAGTTTATCCTGGGTCAAAAGCCTGCCGCGGGGAGAAAACAGGACAACCTTGCTTTTCCGGGTGGTTTTTGCCCGGATTGCATCCACTGCCTTAAAAAATGGTTCGGGTTTCATAACCATGCCCGGCCCGCCCCCATAGGGTGAATCATCAACCTGGCGGTGCCGATCGGCACAGAAGGCACGCAGGTCATGGATTCTGATTTCCACCAGTCCTTTTTCCTGCGCACGCTTGATGATACTTTCTGTAAATACGCCCTGAAAGAACCCGGGAAAAATAGAAACTATCTCGATTAACACCGGTTACACACCTTGCCCTTATATTCCTCCGCCAGCCCCGGCAAAGAACAAAACCCATCTTCAACAGATTAATGTCCTTCAAGTCCCGCAGGCAGCTCCAATAAAATGTATCCCTTTTCCAGGTTAACTTCTTTCACAACTTTTTTTAATGCCGGCACAAGCAGTTCCCGGTTTTTTCCCTGTACCTGTTCTTTTTCTTTTTTAATCACATAGACATCGTTGCTGCCTGTTTTTATAATTTCCTGCACACAGCCAATCTTTTTGCCTGCTGCAGTAACAGCCTGCAGGCCCAGGATTTCATCCAAATAAAAGCTTCCGGCAGGCAACGGCATTCTGTCCAGAGAGCATATTTTCACCAGCAGACCCACCAATTTTCGGGCTTCATCCCTTGTAGAGCAGTCTTCAAAGTGCAAAACCCATAAGTTCTTATGTTTCCTGGCCTTTTGAACCGTTTTAAATTGACAGAATCCTTTTCCTGCTAATTTTATTTTTTTTAACAGGCGATAGCGTTCTGGAAAATCTGTATAGGGGTAGACTTTCACGGCGCCTTTAATACCAAAAGGAGCAATTACTTTCCCGATAACGGTCATCTGCTGCACAACCGCTCTTCTCCTCTGTTACTGTATTATTTCCACCATCACACGTTTATTTTCCTTGATGGCCGCTGCATTGACTACGGTTCGCAGGGCCTTGGCAATGCGTCCTTGTTTACCAATAACCTTACCCATATCCTCAGGGGCAACCTTCAGTTCCAGGATAACTGAACGTTCGCCTTCTACCTGTTCTACAATTACCTGTTCGGGATAATCCACCAACGCTTTGGCGATATATTCTACCAGCTCTTTCATCGAATAATCACTCCTTGTCCGGCCCTTGTTCTTGTGCGAGTGCGGCTTTGGTAAGAAGCCTTTTAACGGTGTCGGAAGGCTGGGCACCCAAAGCGATCCATTTTTGTGCCTTCTCAGTATCAACCTTTAGCGTTATGGGGGTTGTTTTCGGGTTGTAATAACCTATTTCTTCAACAAACCGGCCATTGCGGGGGGAAGCGGAGTCGGCCACAATAATACGGTAAAAAGGCTTTTTTTTCGCCCCCATTCTTTTCAAACGAATACGTACAGACAATCCTGATAACACCTCCTTCTGTATACTATTAAACTATATTTTTAGCTAAAAGGGAAATAAACCCTTTGGACTTTTCATTTTCCCCTTTTCCAAAGAACTAAACTGTTTGAGCACCTTTTTCATCTGCCCAAACTGCTTAATAAGCCTGTTAACATCCTGCACGGTGGTCCCGCTACCCTGTGAGATCCGGCGCCTCCTGCTGCTGTTAATTATTTCCGGACGCAGGCGTTCTTCCCGGGTCATGGAGTTGATAACAGCCTCCACCTTGAGTATTTGTTTATCGCTCAAAGATAAATTTTTTAGCTGTTTGTTCGCCCTGTTGAAACCGGGAACCATCTCCAATAGGTTTTCCAGGGGCCCCATTTGTTTAATTTGTTGCAGTTGATCTAAAAAATCTTCCAGTGTTAAAGCCTGGCTCCTGATTTTTTTCTCCAAGGCTATGCTCTTTTCTTCATCAACTACCTGCTGCGCCTTTTCGATCAGGGTCAGGACATCACCCATTCCCAAGATGCGTGAGGCCATCCTGTCAGGGTGAAAAGGTTCAAAAGCATCAACTTTTTCACCAACACCGACAAATTTAATCGGGCAATTTGTAACAGCTTTTACGGAAAGAGCTGCGCCGCCCCTGGTATCACCGTCCAATTTGGTCAAAACGACCCCGGTCAACCCCAGTTTTTGATGAAAGGCTTCTGCTACATTAACAGCATCCTGGCCGGTCATCGCGTCGACCACCAAAAGTATTTCCCCGGGATTCAGTTCTTTTTTCAGGTTGCCCAGTTCGGCCATCAGCTCGGCGTCAAGATGCAATCTGCCGGCCGTATCCAAGATTACATAGTCGTTTCCTTCCCGGGCAGCCTTTTTTAAAGCCCACAAACCAATTTTCACCGGATCATCCTTGCCCCGGCTGAAAACGGCAACCCCCACTTCTTCTCCCATAATTTCCAACTGTTTAATCGCTGCCGGCCGGTAAACATCGGCGGCTACAAGCAGGGGGTTATGGTTGTTTTTTTTCAGGTGGAGGGCCAGCTTAGCTGCTGTAGTAGTTTTTCCTGAACCCTGTAAACCGGCCAGCATGATAACCTGCGGCCCACCGCTGTGAGCCGGAACAAGCTTACTTTGCTTTTCCCCCATCAACCCGGCTAAATCTTCATGCACAATTTTTACCACCTGCTGGCCGGGCGTAAGGCTTTTTAAAACCTTGGCGCCCAAGGCCCTTTCCCGGATAGAGGAAACAAAGTCCCTGACTACTTTATAGTTGACGTCTGCCTCCAACAAGGCAAGGCGGATCTCCCGCAAAGCCAAGTCGACATCTTTTTCGCCAAGCTTGCCTTTTCCTTTCAGTTTGCGAAAAACTCCCTGTAATTTTTCGGCCAATGTACTGAACAATGTTACTTCCCGGCGGGATATAACCGGGCTTACCTCCCTTGAGTTTGAACTGTTTTTCCCAGACTGCACTTCCCTAACATTTATACACCATTCCGGCACCAAAGTAAATACCCTTTCCCGCTGCGCCCGGTGTCAACACCTGCCCAGGGGCAACCAAGGGCACGTACCTTACAGTCGGTTGCTTGTTTTAACTACATAAAACCTAAAACAAAAATAGCTAATGCTGCCGTAATTATTACACAGTTTTGAGCCGAACCAGTCCCAATCACAAGGTACATCCTTCGGTTGAAAGGCCCTTTTTTTTTGTTTCAAGGCCGTTTTACTTGACCCTGCCCTGCCAAAATTTTACCCCTTACCTGCCGCACGTTAAGCCAACAGGGCTTCCACAAATTCTGCTGCACGAAACATCTCCAGGTCTTCCTTCTTTTCCCCTATCCCGATTAGTTTCAAAGGAATGTCCGTCCTGTCCTTGATGGCAACAACAATTCCGCCCCGCGCTGTACCGTCTAATTTGGTTAATATCAAACCGGAAACAGGCACAGCCTCCTGAAAATATTGGGCTTGAGACAAACCGTTTTGCCCGGTAGTGGCATCCAAAACCAACAGCGTTTCATGGGGTGCAGAAGGCAGCAGTTTTTGAATCACCCGGAATATTTTTTTAACTTCCTCCAGCAGGTTTGCTTTGGTGTGCAACCGCCCGGCGGTATCACAGATTAACAGATCGGCTTGCCGGGCCAGGGCTGCATTCAGGGCATCGTAGATCACTGCAGAAGGATCCCCGCCGCTTTGGTGTTTAATTATACCGGCACCAACAACCCGTGACCATTCGTCCAATTGTTCAATAGCCGCTGCCCGGAAGGTATCACCTGCGGCGAGCAAAACCTTTTTTCCCTCCTGGGCAAAGCGATACGCAATTTTGGCAATAGCAGTTGTTTTACCCACACCGTTGACCCCCAAAATTAGGTAGACAGTAGGGGGAGAGGCAGCTAGGGCCAGGGCGGTTTGCTGGTTGCTTTCCAGCATTTCCACCAGCTGTCTTTTCAACAGCTCCCGGGCTGCAGAACGTTCCCTAATTTTTTCCACCCCAAGACGTTCCCTGTGCAACTCAACAATTTTCATGGTTGTTTCCACACCAACATCGGCTGAAATTAAAATTTCCTCCAGCTCATCAAAAAACTCCTGATTGATTTCCCGGCCACCAAAAAGATTTTCGAATTTATGTTTAAAAGCATCCCTGGTTTTCCCCAGTCCTTTTTTAATTCTGGCCAGCATACCTTTTTCTCACCCCACTTTTTCTACCAAATTTAAGGAGACAACCTTGGAAATTCCCTGTTCCTCCATGGTGACCCCATACAGAAAGTCAGCCTCCTCCATGGTCCGGCGACGGTGGGTAATCATAATAAATTGTGTGCCCCCGTCATATTTCCGTAAGAAGTTAACAAATTTTGCCAGGTTGTTTTCATCCAGGGAGGATTCGATCTCATCAAGGATACAAAAGGGAACAGGCTTGTGTTTTAATAAAGCAAAGAGCAGCGCTACCGCTGTCAGGGCCTTTTCCCCACCGGAGAGTAGAGAAATATTCTGCATCTTTTTCCCTGGCGGCTGGGCATTTATTTCTATCTCTGCAGCTAAAACGTTTTCAGTATCTGACAGTTTCAAAAAAGCTTGCCCTCCGTTAAAAAGTTTTATAAAAACATCTGCAAAATGATCGCCGATACCTTGTAAAGCCTGCAGAAATTGTTCTTCCATATATTCATCCAGTTCGGCAATTAATTTTTGCATCCCTTTTTCGCCTGCCAGCAAATCAGCGCGCTGTTCAGCAAGAAATTTTATGCGCTTTTGTAGTTGTGCAAATTCTTCAACGGCCCCCGGATTTACCGCCCCCATGCGGGCCAGCTCTTTTTCCACAAGTTCCTTTTCTTGCAGCAGGTCTTCTTCCGGTATAACGGCCTGTTCCCGGGGCAAAACATCTTCCTCCGGATTGAACATAAACCTTTCACGCAGATTTTCCTCTAAATACCGGCCTGCTTCTTCCAACCTGATCTGTTCAGCATCCAGCCCCCGGGTACGCCGTTCATGTTTTTCCAGCAGTTTCTGTTCCCGCACAAGGATCTGACCCAACTCTTCCTTTTCCCGGTGGCAAAGCTGCAAAATATTTTGTTGCTGTGCCCGCAGTTCCTTCAATTTTTGCAGGGCCCTTTTTTCATGTTCCAAAGTGTTTTGCAGTTCACTTTCCTGAATACCCGTTTCCTGCAGTTCCTCCTGCAACCTGGTCTCCTCCTGTTCCAAGCTGGCGACCAGCTCCTGCAGGTGTTCCTTTTCTCGTACTTGTTTTAAAATAATTTCCTGCAAAGAACTTTCTTTTTCCTGTAAAGCAGCAAACCTGATCCGGATCTCTACCAGTTCCCGCTCCACTTTTTTAAACTGTTCTTCAGCAGCATGCACCTTACTGCCAACATTTTCAAGTTCGACCTTTATAGCTGCCAAGGATTCTTTTAAGGCCGTATATTCTTTTTTTACAGCATTTTGTTTCGTAACAAACTCAGAGTGTTGGGCCCTGAGCATGTTTTTTTCCTGCTCTAACGCTGCGCATTCTTGGGCTACCCTGTTTTTTTCCGCTGTAATTCTTTGCAAAGCGCTGTTTACCTTTATTGTTTCTTCCGCCGCAACCCTCAGCCTTTGGTTTGTTTCCGCCAAAAAGCTGGTAAACTTCTTTAGATTACCGGCAAGCGCCTGCAGATCACCGTTTTGTTGTTCAATTTGCTTTTTAAGGGCTATGATATCCTTTTCCAGTCCCTTTAATTCCCTTTTGCGCTCCAGAAAACCGCTGCGTTCCCTGGGTTGGTAGCCCCCTGAAATAGCCCCCCCGGGAGTAATCATCTCCCCATCCAAGGTTACTATTCTCCAGCCGGCCCTGTTGTTGCGGGCCAGCTTAAGGGCAGCCTCCAGGTTGCCGGCCACCAAAATATAGCCCAATAAATAATCTACCACTTTTTTACAGCGGGGGGCTGCTTCTACCAGTTCGGACGCAACCCCCAGAAATTCCCCGGCTAAAAATCCCGGCGCTTTCTTAGCAGTCACCCTAAGGAGATCCAGAGGCAAAAATGTGGCCTTACCCGCTTTGTTTTTCTTTAAAAAGTTGATTGCCTCCCGTGCAGAAACATCGCTTTCCACAATAATGAACTGTAATTTTGCCCCCAAGGCTGTTTCAACCGCTTTTTCCAGTTCTGCAGGCACACCGATCAGATTGGCTGCCGGCCCCAAAATTCCTGAAAGCATATTTTTGGCAGCAGCCTGCATAACCGCCTGTACACCCCGGGAATAAAGGCTGAAATACTCTTCGCTTTCCTGCAGGTATTTCAAGCGGGCACTTTTTATTTGCTGTTCCTTTTCTATTTTTTGAAGCTGTTCTTGCAGTTCTTTTTTTTGCAAACGGAGGTCTGCACACCGTTGTTCCCCCAACCGGCAGTCTTGTTCCCAGTCAGCCTGTTCCCCCTTAATTTTTTCCAGGGCGGCCCGCAGTTCGTCTTTAGTTTTTTGCAAACCCTCCCGGGCACTTTTTTTTTGTTCTTCCTGTCTCCGGATATTTTCCAGGCCAGCACATAATTCATCGCCACGCTGGCCTAAACTTTTCAACAGTTGCCGCAAAGTGGCAGCTCGTAAATCCTTTTCTGCCCGGCAGGCCCGCAATTCCTTCAAATAGACCAGATCCTGCCCCCCCTGCAAGGCCTGCCGTTCGGCCTTAAAAGCGGCTGCTTTTTTCCCCAACTGTTCCTGTTCCCGGCGGATCTTTTGCAATTCTTCCCGGTCCTTTTGTAAGGTTCTTTCCAGCCCGGCCAGCCGCTCCTTTACTTCTTGGCAGGCCGCTGCCTGCGCGGCGCTTTTTTCCTGTATATGTTTTTTCTGTTCCTGCATTAAATTTAACTTATTCTGCAACTGGGCGCTGGAACCTTCTTTTCCGCGGTAAAGATCCCTGTATTCTTCCAATTTTCGAACTGCCCTGTTTTCCCGGTCTGCAATCAACCGTTTTTCTTCATCAAGCTTTTTTAGTTTATTTTTTTGTTCCGTCAAGTGGATGCCGGTTTTTTGCCGGTTACTTTCTATTTTTTGCAGCTGGGAGGCCTTTGCAGCCCAACGCTGCAAATATATTTTCTTTTCCAGGTTTTGCAGTTTACCATAAAGGGCCTTATATTCCTTAGCCCGGGCAGCCGCCTTAGAAAGTATTACACTTTGGCTTTCTAATTCAGCCAACAGATCTGTAACCCTTAACAGGTTACCCTTCATTTCCCCCAGTTTATAACTGGCTTCCTTTTTTCTCTGCTTATATTTATGAATCCCGGCTGCCTCTGCAAACAGCTCCCTGCGTTCTTCCGGCCGGGCATTAATCAGCCGTTCCACCCTACCCTGCCCAATCAACGAATAAGTTTCTGTACCGATCCCGGTATCCAGAAACAACTCTGTAATATCCTTCAGGCGACAGGAATGTTTATTTAAAAAATATTCCCCCTCCCCCGTACGGTACAGCCTTCTGGTAACAGCCACCTCCTGGTATTCAAGCGGCAAATACCGATCTGCCCTGTCAAAGACAAGCGTTACCTCTGCAAAATTTAGTGCCTTGCGGCGAGCCGTGCCATTAAATATGAAATCATCCATCCGGCCCCCCCGTAACAACTTTACACTTTGTTCGCCAAGGGCAAAGCGTACTGCATCGAGCAGGTTGCTTTTCCCACACCCGTTGGGTCCCACCACAGCAGTAATGCCCGGGGAAAATTTTAAAACTGTTTTTTCCGGGAAAGACTTAAAACCGGTTACCTCCAGGGACTTTAAATACACACTGCTCACCTTCAATATGAAACTAAGGAAAAAATACAATATTAGTTGTCCAGGTCAAATTTCCCGGTACCAGGACATGCCGGGATCCTCAAAAGAAAACCTGCCCAGGGAGCAGGTTTAGGCCACATATTTAATTTTAGCGCGGTTCTACAATAAATTTAATAGCTGT
>JAAYRR010000020.1 GCA_012518675.1 Bacillota bacterium | reverse complement strand
GGTTGGATCGCCTGCACTCACATTATTTCAAGCCCCCTGTTAAAATAATGAAGCCTGTTCCCGGCTGGAAAAGGTAGGCGGTTTTGGAACAACCGGGCAGCCTACCTATTATTTTACGAGGGGGGGCGCCTGTTTATTCCCGGCCAACCTGGAAGTGGAGGCTATTTTGCCAGGCATATAAAGGAATTTAAACAAGGGTGGGGCCGGGGAAATTTGATAGCGGCTTGACGGAGGCACATAAATTGCAGAAAGGGTAAGTAAAAATAAGATCCTGCAGTACTTGCTGCTGTTGGTTCTAATCAGTAATCCCTGTTAGCAGGGTTTTGTATGGCGCTGCCTTCATTTTCCCTGAGGTAAAACAGGGAACCGTCTTCATATACGTTAAAAAGGCGATAGTTGCCCAGCTGCGGCGGTTTTTCCCGCATGATCTCCAGCCATTTTTCTTCTGCCTCCGGCGTATTGCCCCAGCGGAGCCGGTTGCTGAGCCAGATGCCTTCAATAGGGGCCTTTTTTTCAAGTTCTTCAACCTGGGCCCATTGCACCGGGATTTTCAGGGCGAGGCGATCGGCATACCAGCTGAGGAGATGGCCGTCGTTGGAAAGAACAACACCCTGCGGTGAGATCTGCGCGGCAGCATCCGCGATTGCCGGAGCATAATCCTGCGGCCAGTTATGCCAGCTGTTGCCCTCGTGCCAGGGGGGAAGATTGGCAAGAAGTGCCAGGGCGGTAAAGGCAGTGAGCAGAAGATATTTCCAGCCCGGGCGCGGGAGAAAGCCCAGCAGGTATTCCACGGCAGCAAGGGCAAAAAGGATGTAAAAAGGCAGAAAGATGAAAAAGAGGCGCGGGATGTAGTGGATCACCAAAAGTGCAGTTAGCTGGGCCAGGAAGCAGCAGGCAATGAACAGCTTTGTTTTTCTGGCACGGGGGACCAAGCTGCCGGCTAAAAAAAGGACGGTGATCAGCGGGGCTGTACCTGTGAAGGACGGGTCAGGCATATTTTTAAGGAAAGTTTTTAGCCCCGTGCTTATTTTTAGCAGAATTTCACCGGGATGCTGCAGGATGAAGGCCCACACGGCAACGGGCTCCGGGAGCATATACAGGGTGTAACCGGGGTAGGAAAGGGTAAACATGGCCGGTTCGTAGGCCTGCAGGGAAAAAAAGGGGTTGCCCAAGAGTTGAAAGTTGCGCCACAGCCAGGGGGAAACAACTAACAGCCAGCCCCCTAAATAAATAATTAGTTTGGGGAGCCGGTCCTTTTCATGTTCACGTCTGCAAAACCATAGGTAAAGCAGGGAAAGGGGCAGAAAAACCAGGGCGTTGTAGCGGGCCAAGTAAAAAAGCCCGGCAACCCCCCCGGTAAACAGGTAAAACAAAGGGCTGCGGCCCGGGGCCTGAAAAAGTAAATAAACCCAACAAAGCAGCAAAAAGAGGGCCAAAGGCTCAGTCATCCCTGAAATACTGTAAAAGAGGGCCAGGGGGCTGAAAATATAAAGAAGGCAGCCTAAAAAAGCAGCTGTTTGGCTCACTATTTTTCTGCCTAACAGAAAAAGGGGCGGGAGCGCTGCCAAGTAAAAAAAGCCGCCGGCAGCAGCGACAACCGGCTCTGCTGCACCAAAAAGTTTGAAGCAGCCGGCTAAAAAAAGGGGCCAAAGAGGCCCCCGCCAAAGGTTGGGGTAGGGCGCGCCGTAATGCGCCAGGCTTAAAGGGGTTAGGTAGCGGGAAGTAAAGCCTCTGCCCAGGCTGATATTGCGGGCCATGCTGGCATAATCCATGGCGTCATTGTAGGGCAGGGCCATAAAGGCGTGGCTGTAATAATAGTACCAGGCCCCGCCGCCGATCAATAAGAGGGCAAGGATCATGAATAGTGTTTGGTAAAGGTGTCTGTTTTTGTACAACACGCGCCCCCCTGGTTTTCTATTTAAGGCAACAACAGAACTGCAACAGATAATAAAACAACAACAGTTTAATAACAGGGCAACAAGAGGGCATCAAACTTGTTGAGCCGGCCAAAACAAAGGCCTGCCGCCTAATCCTTCACTGCCCCTGTGCCCAGGGCAACAAAATTTAATGCACGGTTTTAGAGGGCTTTAGTGTGCCTGCAAAGTTTTTGATTGTTTAGGGCTTTAAACCATACCTGCTGCTATTGCTATTTCCAGCCTTTTATTCATTCCTGATGGCCACAATGGGGCTTAACTTGACTGCCCGGTTGGCCGGGAAAAAGCCTGCGGCCAGGCCGATGAACATGGCAAAACCAACGGCGAAAAGGGCCAGCCAGGGAGGAATGACTGAAATTTTGGCAGCGGTTTCGTTGCCGAGAGCCATGCCCTGTTGGAGATAGCCCGCGGCCAGTATATTGATTACAAGCGAGGCTAAGTAGCTCAAAACCAGGCCCAAGAGGCCCCCTATAAAGCCGATCAGGGCGGCTTCGGTGAGGAAAAGGGCACGCACGTCGGCAAAAGAGGCACCAATGACTTTAATGATCCCGATTTCCCGGGTGCGCTCATAAATAGACATGACCATGCTGTTGGCAATCCCTAAGGCGGCGACAAGAAGCGTGATTCCCCCGATGCCCCCCAGCACCGCCTGAATTATTTTAGAAACCCTTTCAATTTCCTTCAGGTTATCGGCCATGGAATAGGCATTGAATCCCTGTTCGCGCAGTTCGGCAGAAAGCAACTTCGTGTGGGCCAGATCTTCAACCCGCACTAAAAGATAGTCAAAATCGTTGCTGGTATCATCCTTGCGCCGGGAGGAAGAGGTGCTCCCGACACCAACGCTGCTAATGGCACCTACCCTTTTTTCATGAATGATCTGCCCCGGTTGCCCTTGGTCCCTGTTTTTAGTGCCCTGGTGCATAAAATCACGCATCTGTTTGACGTCGTCCAGGGAACCATAGACCTGCCAGGCGTGTTCCATATTTGTTTCCTCCAGGATGCCGACAACCATCAGGTTAAAATTTTTCCTTTTTTCCGGGTTATGCTGGTTCATAACCAGCATTGAAACCCTTTGATTGAGCAGTTCGGCAGGATCCGGTTCGGGGGGCGGTTGGTGGGGATCATAAGCGCCCCTCGGGGCACGTTCATCCCAAAAATTACCGATTACCTGTGCACCGGCGACAATTGTAAAGCGTTCTTCCGGCGTAGGCAGGCGGCCATGGTCTGTGATCAGTTCCAGTTCCTCCAGGGCTGCAAGGTCCAGCCCCACAAGGTTGAGCCAGCCCTGTTTCCGTCCCAGGCGGGCCTCCCCGTGGATCTCATAGGCCGGTGAAACGGCAACAACCCCGGGCAGGTTTTTTAGTTCCTCAACTGTTTCCTGGTGGAGACGCTTGGCATCCCCGCGCGGTTCCCCCTGTTCATCATAAGACGCACCGGGATGGATGCGGATGATATTCAGGCTGCCCCACTGGGCCATGCTTTGTTCCATACTCAACTTCAGGCCAATGCCTAAGGAAAGCATGACCACAATGGCGGCGGTGCCGATGATTACGCCTAAGCAGGTCAGGATGGTGCGGGCTTTGCGGCGCCAGAGATTTTTATGGGCCATGGCCAAAATATCCTGTTTACGCATCCAAAAACTCCTCATTTTTCTTCTTTATTTTCCTTCTCCACAGGTAGATGCCTATGCCCAGCCCGGCGGCCAGCAGCGGGACCAGCCAAAGCAGCGCTTTTTTCATCCGGCCGACAAAGCCGCCCGGATGCCCCGGTCCGTCTGGATGTTCCTCACCGGGAAAATCCTGGGACGGGCCCATCGCCTGTACTTCCAGTTCAAATTCTTCCTCCAATTGCACTTCCTTGTTGTTGTTGTCAATATAGGAGAAAATCAGCCTGCCGCTCAGTTTTCCTTCTTCCTCCGGCAGGATTGTACCCTGGTAGAAATCGCTTTCACCCATCTGCAGGTTGCCCACGTAATAAGAGGCCTGTTCCTTGTGAAAATCGCCGTCCAGCATGACAATGAAATTATTCAGGGCAACCTTGCCCACATTGACAAATTCGGCCCCGATAAAGGCGGGCTGCCCTGCAAAGGCCACCGGCGGCACATCCAAGGAAAGGATTTGTAGCTTGCATTCCTGGGTCACTGGTATGTTGACCATTTCGCTGGCAGAATAAGAGTTGGCCTGCTGGTCTTCATATTCGATGGTGATGGGAACGATGTAGGTTTTGGCTGCTGCGTTGGGGTCGACATATAAGTCGATGTTTTTTTCAAAAACAGTGCGGGCAGGGACCTGTTCAATAAAAAAACTGTTGCTGCTGTTTACCGGTGAAAAAACAGTGCCCCCCGTACTGGCCCCGCCTTCCCCCTCTACCTGGATTACGCCGAGGGCTACCTTGATGTTTTGCACCGGGCGGGCATGGGTGTTTTCAATGAACAAGGAAAGAGTGACTACGTTGCCGGCCAAAATTTTTTCTTCTGAAAGGGAATATTTGCTGATCATCACCTTCGGCTTACCACCGCTGCCGGATCCGGACAGCTCGGCGATGTTGATGCCCACAGTCTCCTGGGAGGAAAATTTGTTTCCCCAAGGATCCTGATATTCCAGGGCTAAGTTCAAAGGGCAAAAATTATTGCCTTCACCGGCATTGATACCCAGTGTATATTCCAGGGACACTTCTTCTTTTCCCTTGAGCTCCGGTAGATAGCTGAGATTGGAACTTTGTGTTACATAGGCGTTCTGGCCCCCGTCCAGGGTAAGGGAAACGTCCCGGGCTGTTCCCTGTCCAAGATTGGCCAGGATCAGGTGCAGCCGGTGTTCGCCGGTGCCGGTTCCTTGGGAAAGGGTAAAGTTTTGCACCTTTAGCTGGGGCTTGCTGCCCCCTGAAGCCTTTTCCAAAGGTAGGTTGACCAGTAGGCTTTGTTGCCCTTCCTTGGATTCATCACCATAAAAATAGGTAAGGTTTAACTTAAGGCTGTTGGCGGCGCGTTCCTCTTTTGCTCTTAATTTAAAAGCAATAAAGTTATTGCCTTCCCGGGAAACAGCGGGCAGGAATTTTTGGTTGGAGACCTCTGCCACTTCAAAATTGTCCTGGCCGTCAACCCCCACGGTGACCTGGCGGGCGGCGGTGTTGCTGAAGTTATCCAGGTAGATGACTGCATTGAAGGCGCCTTCCTCCCCGGGAGAAACTGTCTCCAGGGAAACATCCCTGACGGCAATGTTGGGCGGGAAAAGATCGGAGTCAACCTCCGGTAGGGGCAGGGTTACAGTCAGCTGCTGGGAGGCAGTGTTACCGCCGCCGATGTAATCATATGTAAAATTCAGACTGACTTCATTGCCTTTGCGGCCCTTAACGCTTTTTAATTTGTAGTGAACCCAGTTACTGTCATCCGTGGTAAAGCGATACCCGATTTTGCGGTTGGTGAAGCCCTCGGCCACCTGGAAATTTCCCAGGCCGTCAAATTCGACGATAACATTTCTGGCGTCTTCGTGACCATGATTGCGGATGGTAAAACTGACTTCAAAAATCTCCTGCGGGCCGGGTTTTTCCGGGGTCAGGCGCACGGCAATAACATTTAGCAGGGGCGGTTTGATGGCGGGGGCATCACTTTCTGATGCAGCAATACTTGCCGGTGCCAATCTGCATAAAACAAAAAAAATGCTGCCTAAAAACAAAAAAAATATTGCAGGTACTTTTCTCACCGGTTGTTCTCCTCTCCTTAGGTGTTTTTTTGTTCATAATTTATTATTTGCCCGTCGACCATTTCAATGATGCGATCGGCGTGGCCTGCCACGTTGGCGTCGTGGGTAACCATGAGCATGGTTTGGCCCTGGGCCCTGATGGTGGAAATCAGCAGTTCCAAAATTTCTTCTGCGGTTTTGGAATCTAAATTGCCGGTAGGCTCATCGGCAAAGATAATCCGGGGGTTGTTGATTAGTGCCCGGGCGATGGAAACGCGCTGGCGCTGGCCGCCGCTGAGTTCGGAAGGTTTGTGCTGCAGGCGCTCAGCCAGGCCCACCTGCTGCAGCAGGGCCCGTCCCTTTTTTTCCCTTTCGCGGGGGGCAACCCCTTCCAGAATTAGGGGCAGCATAGCATTTTCCAGGGCTGTGAAAGCAGGAAGCAG
>JAAYRR010000121.1 GCA_012518675.1 Bacillota bacterium | reverse complement strand
CCGGCATCGCCCAAAAAGATGCGGGCCGGTGAAAAATTATACGGTAGAAAGCCTAAGGCGGCACCGGCTAAGATAAGGGTTAACAGCGGGATGGGCTGCAGCTCACCGCGCGTCAGGGCAAACATGACTAAGGCGGCGATAGCGGAAACGCCGGCAGCGAGGCCGTCGGCACCGTCGATCAGGTTGACAGCGTTGGTAATCCCCACCACCCAGATCAGCGTCAGGGGGATGATGAAAATCCCCAAGAAGGTGATCTCCCGGAAGGGGAGGGTGATAAATTCGATGCGGATGTTGTAGAGCAGTAGAATCAAAGCCGCGGCAAACTGGCCGGCAAACTTAGCCTGGTAGGAAAGGCCCTTCAGATCGTCATAAAGCCCCAACAACAGGATCAGGGTGCTGCCCCAGAAAAGGCCCTGGAGCTGCCCGCCGCCGCCGTAAAGGTAAAGGGCCAAAGCAGCAACAGCCCAGAAAGAGAGGTAGATAGCAACGCCGCCCAAAAGGGGCATAGCCTGTCTGTGAATTTTACGGGCAGCGGGTTGATCCAAGGCCCCCACCCTAAGAGCCAAGCGCCGCAGGCAGGGGGTAAGCAAGAGCCCCAGCCCACAGGCCAAAAGTGGTAAAACAGCTTTTTCCATTGCTTTTATCACCTGCATTATTTACGTTTGTTTGCTAATTTTCCCTGATGAAAACTGCTGCCGCCCCATGGTTAACCGTTTCCCAGGCAGCAAACTGTATGGTAAAAGATAAATATGTTACTATTATATATAGACGCGGCAAAGGGGGTTCCGGTTGCACACAGCCTGCAGGAACAAAATCGGCCCGGGCAAACTGATCGCAGGGCAAAGACACCGCTTTATTGCCCGCAGCCCTGCAAACGGGGGGGTTGCAGTGCAAACCTGTAAGCCTGTACCTTTTAGTTATATTGGCCTGCACCTTTCGGCCTGTACCGTTCAGCTTGGCAGCCCCCGGCTTACGGGGCTTGCGCCTGCAAAGCAGCTGCCCGCCGGCCTGCAGCCTGCAGACCCCTCAGGGCGGCTTTTTCCCCCTGCCAGCATGGAAGATCTGTAAAAGTCAAACTGCTATTATCTTACATCACCTTAGAAGAGACTGCAAGCTGGTTTTGCCCCGGCGGTAAAGATTGAATACTCCCCTGCAGCGGGATATAATACGGTATAATATAATGCTTTAACTTTTTGGTTATGATCGACTGCGGGTACAGGCCCTGCCCTTTTCAGCATGGACAACGGTGCTTACCTTATGCTAAGTTTGGCAGCGGGGTGGGAACGGGTAAAGGCTTCCTGCCCTTTAAGGGGTGAATAAATTGAAGGTTTGGAAACGTTTTTTGGTCGTGCTTTTAGTGGTGGCTATGGCTGCAGGCATCTGGGCAGCCTGGACGCGGTATCAGTTTGAAAAAAACAACCGCCGGGTGGAAATGGCTGTTGATGCCCGCCTGTTGGCCGGCAGTGACTTTGCAGGCGGCGGCAGTGTGCCCGCTGCCGCGAAACTGGTTGCACTGCAGGAAGCAGGCTGCACGGCAGTGGCTGTAACCCCGCTCAGTTTGAATGATCTGGAGAGGAAGGGGGAAATTGTATCTTTAACCCCTTTAGTGTACATAGTAACGGGCGATGAGGAAACAGGCAGGCAGATGTACACTGCCCTCTCCTCCCTTTTTGCAGGTGTTGAATTCAAAAATATCCGGGTCCGCGCCTACCCTTTGGGCGGTGCCGGTGACGAACCCCCTGCAAAGAGTTTTGGTGTCGAAAAACTAACCGGCGGTACTTTGCCTGGCGGACTTTCAACCGGGCAACTGCCGGGTGGGGATTGCTTTGTTGTAAACAGTGCGGAGGATGGCGCCCGCGATGGGGAAAACAATGATGATCCCCATACAGCCACCTATGCGTCTTTTTCCCTTCCGGAACATTTGGGGCCGGCTGTTAAAGATCTGCCGCTGCTTTTCCCGCGGGAAGAACTGCTTACCTGGGAACGTGCGGGGCTGCGCAGCGTGCCCCTTTTTAGCTACCCGGCCCGGCTTGCCCCCCAGCTGAGTGAAAAATACTGGGAGGTTTTGGCCCGGCAGCTGCAGGAAATAGGGCGGGAAGAAGGCCTGGCGTGGGGCCCGGTGGCTTTCCCAGCGGCTTCTTTTACCTACCCGTCGCCGCAGGGGGCAGCCGGCCGAATTTTGCAGGCAGGGGGGCTGACCATCGGGGACGTGGAATTTACACAAGGGGCAGGGTTGCAGGGGTTGGCCGCTGCTTTGGATTACCGCCTGCTGCGGGCCCACCAGATCCCCGGTGCCGAACTGGCCCCGTTGGGTGAACTGGGCGCCCGGGAACGCTTCCTGCGCGCTGTGCAGGAACGCAAGATCCGGCTGCTTTTGCTGCAGCCTTACCCAGAATTTGATCCGCGCAGCACATGGGCAGCTTATCTGCCTTTTGTACAAAACCTAAGCCAAGATCTACAGGCGGCAGGCTTTGCACTGGGGGAAGCCTCCCCCTTTCCGCCTTTTAATATCCCCGCAGCCGTACAGGCTTTGTTGGGCGCCGGCGTAGCCGCCGCTGCCCTTTTGTTGGCGGGGGCTTTTCTTGAACCGCAGGCCAATAAAAACGTGAAAAAACTTTTTTCTTCAGCCGGGGTACTGCTTATTCTGGCTGTAGCCGGGTTTTTACTGGCCGGGGAACGCCTGCCTTTTTACATCTTAGGCAGGCAGTTGGCCGCCTTAACTGCCGCCCTTGTTTTTCCGCTGCTAAGTGTTGTTTTTTTCATGGATCCCCCCCTCTGGGGGCTGCCGGGTGCCGGGCAAAATAGGGGGGAAACAAAGGAAAATACAGAAAAAGCAATAAATACAGTTGAAGGGGAATTAACGGCAGATGCAAAAGAGGTTGCAAGAATAGTTGGAACTAAAAATAAAAGAGATGTCCAATTACAATACAAGGAAAGCCAAAGGGACAAAGGAAACAAGGATGGTCTTCTATGGAAGCTTAGCCGGGGACTTCTGTTAGCCTCTTTGCTGACTACCGGGGGGGCACTGCTGGCAGCCGGTCTGCTGGGAAACACTGCCTTTCTATTGAAGGTAGAGTCCTTCCGGGGGGTGAAAATTGCCCAGGCCGGACCATTTTTACTGTTCGGGCTCTTATTCCTGCTGCAAAACAGCCGGGGGCTGCTGCGCGCCGGCCGCAGCTTTTGGGAGGCCCATATTAAGGTCAAGCATTTGGTAGTGCTGGCCTTGGCCGGGGGGGTGCTGCTGATCTACCTGGTGCGGGGCGGCAATATCCCTGTGCTGCCGGTCAGTAGTTTGGAGCTGGCCCTGCGGCGCAAGCTGGAGCTGTTTTTTGTAGCCCGCCCGCGCTTTAAAGAATTTTTAATCGGCCACCCGTGTTATTTCCTGCTGGCAGCCTTGGCCGCCCGGCGCCTGCACGGCGCGAAGGTATTGGCCCTTTTGCTGGGGCTTTTAGGGCAAATTTCCCTTTTCAACACCTTTATGCACCTACACCGCCCGCTCAGCCTTTCCCTGTGGGGCACAGCCTATGGCATCGTGCTGGGTCTGCTGGGCGGGCTGTTGTTCTACACCCTGGCCCGGAAGGTGACAGGGGGGTAACAGGGGGACGGTTTGGAGTGACCCCTTTGTCACCTTCCCGATACACAGCATCTATTTCTATAACAAAAAAGGGCAAGGGAACCCACTTACCCTTTTTTCACCTAAACCATGCCCCGGCCCTTTCCTCTGTCATCAGGGGAAATGTTTTCGTCTTTATCCTTCCTTTTAAACCCTGACATGCCGCATCCTGACGCATACCTAAACAGGTAACCAAATGCCTATTAGGGAACAACCATGATAATCTTGATACAACAAAACAGTTGAAGGTGACAGGAGAACCATCCCCCTGTCACCCCTTTTTTTCCCGCCCCCCTAGTTGCGGGCTTCTTTGGCGATGCCGAATCTGCTGCGGGGGTGGATGAGTGTTTCTGCAAAACGATCAAGGTGATCCAAGGCCCGGCCGGTACCTTTGGCTACGCAGCCGACGGGGTCTTCGGCCAGATAGACGGGGACGCTGGTCTGTTCGGCTATCAGTTTGTAGATGCCTTCCAGCATGGCGCCGCCGCCGGTGAGGATAATTCCCTTTTCAATAATATCACCGGCCAACTCGGGCGGCGTTCTTTCCAGCACCTGGCGGACGCCCTGGATAATTACCAACAGGGGTTCGCTGATGGCCTCGCGAATCTGTTCTGTGCAGACCTCCAAAGAGCGCGGCAGGCCGTTGGTCAGATCCCGACCGCGGACCTCCATAGCCTGGAGCTCGCTGTCGGGAAAGGCGGAGCCCACTTCAATTTTTAGCTGCTCGGCGGAACGTTCGCCGATGAGCAGGTTTTGTTCCTTTTTCAGATAGCGGATAATCGCCTCATCGAATTTATCGCCGCCCACCCGCACGCTGGTGGAGATTACGGTTTCACCCAAGGAAAGAACGGCGATATCTGTTGTCCCGCCGCCGATATCGACAATCATGCTGCCGCTCGGTTCAAAGATCTCCATACCGGCTCCCAAGGCCGCCGCCCGGGGTTCTTCAATCAGGTAGGCTTCGCGGGCCCCGGTGCGGGTTACAGCTTCGATGACCGCCTTTTTTTCTACAGAAGTTGTTCCCGCCGGGATACAGACAATGACCCGCGGTTTTATGAGGCGCGGTTTTTTGCTGACCTTGTAGATAAAATGCTTAAGCATGGCTTCTGTGAGATCAAAATCTGCAATGACGCCTTCTTTTAAGGGACGCAGTGCAATAATGTTTCCGGGGGTGCGGCCCAGCATCTGCTGCGCATTTTCCCCGACAGTTAACACCTTGCGGGTGTGTTGTTCGATAGCCACCACCGAAGGCTCATTTAAAACGATTCCCTTACCTTTTATATATACCAGCACGCTGGCTGTACCAAGATCGATGCCCATATCCATAGACCAGGCCATTTATCTGCACCCCTTCATTTTTTAGGCTGAAACAGCTACACGGCAACAGCCTGTATATGTTCTGCATGGTTAATTTCTCCATGGTTAACTTCGCCATGCCTGTTTCATTTTCCTTTTGCACGGGGTTTTTTTCTATAATTTTGCAATCTTTGGATATAACTGCCCTTTGCTGTCCCTTATCATCCCGGTTTACATCTGTTTTTTGCAGCTACATCCCTAACCTACAACTGCTGCCCGGCCTGAAACATGGAAGCAGTTGCCCGGTTGTCTATAGTAGGTTTGTAACCCTATTATTCTACAACATTTTTTTCTGCAAACGTATCTTTATCTTTCCCTGCACCTTCTTCCGTTGCTGCAGTTTCATCTGCACCAACCTTCTCCGCCTGCTCTGCTTGTTTCCTTTGGGAAAGGTATTTGCGGCGGGTTGCTTCGCCGCCGCGCAGGTGACGTTCCGCCTTGTTTTTTTCGAGTATTTTACGCACATCTCCCGCCAGATTGGCGTTGATCTGCGGCAGGCGCTCGGTAACATCCTTATGTACTGTACTCTTGCTTACTCCAAAAACCTGGGCTGTTTGCCGCACGGTAAAGCCTGTCTCCATGATATATTCGGCAATCTCCATCACCCTTTGCAGAATGTAATCCTGCATGGAGTCGCCTCCTTTGTAGGATTTGTAAATTATATGTCTGTAACTGCTGATTAATTCCTGATCCCGATGAACGTCAAAGGATCGAGGCAGTTGTCTTCCCGCCTAACCTCCAGATAGAACAGCGGGTTCCCTTTGTAATATTGCCCAGGAGAGAGACCGGCCCCGCTGTCACCGGGCACCCCTTTCCAAACGGTTTTCAAAGACACCGCGCCGCTTTTTTCCGGGGAGTCCGTTCCCGACGCTGCTGGTACAGAAGCGCTTTCCAGGGGAAAATGCGGTAAAGTCCCCAGATGTTCTCCCCTGTAAATATTGCTGCCCTCCTGCACCCAAACTTCGCGCAGGTTGCCATAATAAGTGGTAAAGCCCGCGTCATGTTTTACGATGACATACCGGCTGCCGGGGCTGCCGGCGGTGCCGATTTTGCTAATCCGGCCGTCCCAAAGGGCAGCTACCGGCGTGCCCGGTGCCACAGCTAAGCTTACCCCCCGGGCCAAGCGGTGCAATTTACCACCGGAAGGCAGCCCTTCACTAATGTACTCACCGAAGGCCTGGCAAAGTTCCCACTCGGGTACCGGGGGAACTGCCTGGGGCAAAGAAGGTTCGTCTGCTGTGGCCTCCAGGTCTGCTGCTGCTTCCTGCAGGGAGGCTTCCGCCGGCACATCCACCCCGGTTGTGGGGTCTTCTGTTTCGGTCAACGCACCTTCCGTTGCCGGGGCTGTCCCTACACTGCTGCCGTTAGCCGGCGCAGTTTCTGTTTCGGTACCGCCTGTAGCCGTTTCATCCATAGTATGGTCCCCGGCAGAATACCCTTCTTCTTCCTCTGCCGTCCCTTTCGGTACGGAGAAAAAACCCGGCGGCACTTCATCGGCCGCACTATTGCTGCCGGTTTCGCCGGCCGGCAAATCAGATTTTTGTTCACTTTCCAGCTGTTCCGGCCATTTTTGCTGCCCCGGCAGGTCAAGGAAGGAAACCTTTCCCTGCCTGGAAACCAAAATAACAATGAGCAGGGTAATCACAAAAAGGTAGGACCCGACCAGCAACAGGTAGCCGCGGGGAAAGATACCCTCCAGCCCCTGCAGCCAAACAGCAAAGGGGGACGGTTTGCCCTTGCCCTCTGACACCGGCTTGTCTCCCTTGGGGCTGCCCTTGCGCATAATATAAAGACCTTTGCCAATCCCCTGCAACTTGGCATAGACCCGCTGCAAAAAACGAATGATTGTTGCTATACATTTTTTAATGACTAACATGTGCTCACCTCCGGGCACGGTTACAAATTTTTAAGAGGGACCGCTATGTACCATAAAAACAGCACCCCTCTCCTTGCAGGATATTATGTCCAACTAAGAAAGGTTTTAAACAGGTCGGGGGGTCATGTCAGGGCTTGTCAACTAATATATATAACTGATCAGCACACCGGCTCTGCAGTTGTCACGGGAGGGGTTATAAAGTGAGATTTATAATAGCTTATTTAGCAGGCTTGGCCCTGTTGCTTGTTTTTCTGCCGGCTGTGATTGCCGGCAACTGGTGGAACTGGGAAAAAGAAATGGGCCTGCTGCCCCCTATGGGGGAAGAGGCAGCTTTTGAAGAATTTGAGCATACCGGCAGCAGCTCAACCCTGCAGATTTTTGTTACCGACAAGGGCATGGTTGAAGAGATGGAACTGGAAACATACGTCTGTGGGGTGGTGGCTGCCGAGATGCCGGCTTCCTTTCAGCCGGAGGCCCTAAAGGCCCAGGCCGTTGTGGCCCGCACCTATGCCCTGCAAAAAGCCGGCCCGGGCGGGGGCTGCCCCAACCATCCCGGTGCCGCACTTTGCACAGACAGCACTTGCTGCCAGGCTTGGGTTGATGAACAGGGCGCGCGGGAAAAGTGGCCGGCTGAAGAAGCCCCTGCCCACCTGCAGCGTATCAGGGAGGCGGTAATTGCTACACAGGGGCAGGTGCTGACAGTTGCGGGGGAACTGATTACCGCCGTTTACCATTCCACCTGCGGGGGGAAAACAGAGGCCGGCGCAGAGCTTTGGGGCGGGGAGGCCGGGGCCTACCCTTACCTGCAAAGTGTGGATTGCCCTTATTGCCAAAATTCACCCTACCATCACTTAGAGTTAAAGATGGACTTGGCCACTTATGCGGCTGCTTTACGGGATGAAAAGGAAGCCCGGCCCGTGTTGGCCGAAAACAACCTGCCCCTTTTGCAGGTTGTGCGCAAAAGTGCAAGCGGCCGCAATTTGCAGATTCGTATGGGGCAACCCGGGCGACTTTACAGCGGCAGCGACGTACGCCGGCTGTTGGAGCTCCCTTCTACATATTTTAGCTGGCGGGTGCAGGGAGAAAAAATAATTTTCAGCACCCGGGGGCACGGCCACGGGGTGGGCATGTGCCAGTATGGAGCCGACGGCCTGGCCCGGGAAGGGAGAGACTATGTCGGGATTTTACAGCATTACTACCAGGGGGTTGCAATAGAAATCCCGGCTTTCCTTAATAGCTGCGGGTAATCAGCGGCGTGCCGGCCCAGATAACGGTTTTATCTAAATAATCATCGTAGCGCAGGGCCAGGTTGAGGTTAATGCGCAGATTTTCAGCGCGCAGGTAGTCCCCTAAGTCGGGGGTATAACCGGTGACGCTGACCATGCGGCCGTCGCTGACACACTGCAGTTCTTCACTGCCGATCTTCCGGGCCACCTTTTGGGCCAAGGCTTCCATCGCTGCAGTGTCCATCTTTCCGGCAAGGTGGCCCGTCAGACAAAGTGAAAGGTTGCCTTCTTCTGTTTCCTGTCCCAAGAGGGCCGGCAACCGGTAGGTCAAGCTACTCAGTGCCGGGGTCTCCCCCTCCCGGGTGATGGTGACGAGCAAATGCACAACCTTGTCGTCTTCCTGTTCCATTTGCTGCAGCAAAAGTCGCAGCTGTCCACCGGAACTTAGTTCACGCTGCCTTTCGACAAGCATGTTGCCCGGCACACCATCTTCTGTGGCCGGCCCGGCGCCGGCGGCGGTTAAAGCTGTTTCTGCCCCGGGGGCAGCGGCAAAGTCCCTTTCATGGGCAGTTGTGAACTGTTCCCGGCGGGAAATGCGTGCCAACAGCACATCTGCCCGGGCCTCCAGGTCCGGCAGGGTAGTAATTTCCGGGCAAGAACCCAGTGAAGCCCAGTAATGCAGCTCCCCTTCAGTAATCTGGGCCCCTGTTAGCTGCATAATGCGGCAAAGAAGCCGGTAAGGATCTTCCTGCGATGATGCTTTGTACTCCGGGGCGACAAAATACAGGCCTCCCCATACAAAAATAGTAAGCATGCTGGCTAGAAATAAAAAGCGCCTCACGGTAGCTCCCCTCCTGTTCTTTTCAAAATATTATGAACAGGAACAGGCCGCTTTATACCTGTGAGGCCCCGGAAATTAAACACCGGCTGTGTTTACCGTCTGAATATCTTTATAGCAGCTGCAACCTAAATATTACCCTTCTTTACCCATAAAAAAATGGCCTTTTAGGGCTTTCCTTCCTTTAACCCTAAAAAACCATGTTTTCTGCAACAATTTGCCTCCTAAAAAGGTATTGCTTGCTGCCTCCGGGGTTTTTTGCTACCCGTCCGGATAACATTTGTCAAGCCTTTGGACATACCCCCCCTGCGGGTAAATCCGAAGGACGCAAACGTTATTGAAGAACGCCTGACGGGGCAGGTCTTACAACTTCCCTTCCCAAAGGGTTGCTGTCCCCACTTTATATATGATCAGAAAATAAGTCCAAAACAGCAGGCTTGTCAGGCAAACGGGACAACATTTTTGCAGGCCTGCAATTTGCAAAATAATAGAACTGCGTTTGCTTTAAGCAAAATTATTTTCAGGAGGTTATTTCCCGGCGGGCTTCCAGGGCGCGAGCCATGGTCAGCTCATCGGCATATTCCAGATCACCGCCCACCGGCAGGCCGAAACCGATGCGGGTCACCCTGATGCCCAAAGGTTTAAGCAGGCCGGCAAGGTAGTAAGCCGTGGCATCACCTTCCACATTGGGGTTGGTAGCCACGATCACTTCTTCAATTACGCCCTCTTTTAACCGTTGCAGCAGCAGGGGAATTTTCAGCTCATCGGGGCCAAGGCCTTCCACGGGTGAAAGTGCGCCGTGCAGGACAAAATAAAGCCCCCGGAACTGGCCCGTTTTTTCAATAACCAAGATATCGCGGGGTTCCTGCACAATGCAGAGCAGGGCGCTGTCACGGCGGCTGTCCTGGCAGATGGGACACAGTTCTTCCTCTGTCAGGTTGCGGCAGCGGGAACATTGTTTGACTTTCTGCCTGGCCTCCACCAAGGCCTTGGCCATCTCTTCAACCTCGCCGCTCCGCATGGAAAGGATAAAAAAGGTCAGGCGCAGGGCTGTTTTGGGGCCGATGCCCGGTAAACGGCGCAGCGATTCGACTAGTTTGGTAAGAGCGGGGGAAAAAAGCATGATGGCGGCCCCTTTCTATAATATGCAACAGTTACGCCAACCAGGGCCAACCGGAAGAACGTACCCCCGGCCGGCCATTGCCGGCCTATCGTCTGCGTGATACCAACTGCTTCACCAACCCAAATGGAACAACCGGGGGAATACCGGACCGTGTGAAAAGTCCCCAAGCAACAAAATGGTGTTCCACCGGCCGGCGGATGGTTTAAACATTATGCTGGCAAAATTATCCATCTTTAAAACCGGGCCCCTCTAGACAGGTCCAAGCAGCGATATTTCTTCCTGAAATATTATTACACGGCCTGACGCCCCCGGTTGAAACCGTCCCTTGATCCCGGTGTTTGGGGCGGTTAAAAAAGATTGCCGGGCAGGCCTAAGTTGCCGCCGATTTTCTGCATCTCCTGGTTGACCATCGCTTCGGCTTTGCGAAGAGCCTCGTTTACCGCGCTGATTACCAGGTCGGCAAGCATTTCCACGTCTTCTTCCAAAAGCTCGGGTTCAATATGCAGTTCCTGCAGTTCTTTGTCACCGCTGACTACAGCGCGCACCACGCCGCCGCCGCTGCTGGCTTCTACCTGGCGGCTTTTAAGTTCTTCCTGCATTTTAACCATTTGCGCCTGCACTTTTTGGACCTGTTTGAGCATTTTATTCATTTTACCGTTGGCCATCTATTTTTCTCCTTTACAAAAAATTGCCCCCATACTAATCCTCTTCCAGGGAAAGGTTTCCGTCCCAGAAAGCACGGGAATTCAGCTCCTCGGTACCCGTGGTCAGCAGTTTTCCGTTAAAAAGATCTACCATCTGTTCCATATAGTAGTCGTCTGCCTGTTTAGCCTGCTTTTTGCGCGCAGATTCTTTCCCTAAATCTGCTGCTGCCCCGGGTGGCGCATCCTTTACCACGTCCTCTGTTGGGGGAGGGATGTTGCCATTGTAGGCATCTGCCGGGGTGGCCGGAGGGTCTTGTTTCTCCCCCGCGCCCTCCCTGCGGCCTTCTTTTTCATTTCCCTTTTTGTTTTCTTTTTCCTGCAGCATAATCCTGATTTCAGTTTTTTCGTCTAATATTGTTGCCAATAAGGTTTCTAAATATTTCTTATGCCGGGGTGATTCTGTCCTGCCCTTGTGAATAGTGTGCGTCGGGGGAAAAGCAAGTGTAAAAACCCCCTCTTTACAGCTGAGCGGTTCGGCTTCCTGCAAGAGGGCATGAAGAACGTGACGCCGCTGCTTTTTAATTGTAGGCAGCAACTGCTTTTCCCAAAATGCCTGCAGTTCCGGCCCCGAAAGGGATCTAAATCCCACCCGGGGCGTTGCCGGCACTGTTATTCCAGGGGATTTTACTGTTCCGGCATTTTTTCCTGTTTTTTCTGCTGTTTCCACAGCCCCTGTTAAAGAGGCCGACGCCCGGGCGGCAGGGGTTGATTTGGTTGGTTGGTCAACAGCAGTAGTTTGCCCTCCCCGGGCCGCGTCCTCTGCCGCCCTTCGGGGGCCCTGGGATGCTGCAAAATGTTGCCCCCCCGCAACAGCGTCCCCGGTCATGTGGGGGGGCTGCCCGGCAGCCTGCAGTTTTTCTTCAAGTTCTTCCAACTTTTGAAAAAGGGTGCCGGGGGAAAGATATTGGCGGAAACGCCAGGCGCGCAGCAGGCGTAAAAAAGAGAGCTCCAAAAGAAATTGCGGCTGGGAGGAATTGCGCAGCTGAAGGGTTAGTTCCTGCAGGATTTCCAGCATTTCCAGGAGCACTGCATTGTCAAATTTGCCTTTATGTTTAAGCAGGTAGGGTTTCAGGCCGGGGACATCGGCCATTATTTTTTCTACGTCCTCCCCGGATTGCAGGATCGTCAGCTTGCGCAGGTAGAGGATGAGCTCCCTGATAAAGCGGTGCAAATCCCGGCCCTGATAAACCGCTTCGCCGATCACAGCCAGGCCGCGGCCGGTATCTTCCTGCACAACCGCCTCTAAAAGGTTGAAGATTGTTTCAGGAGCAGCAAGGCCTAAAATATCCAGCACTTCGCTGTAGCTGACTTTTTCACCGCCGTAGGCCCGGCATTGTTCCAAAAAGCCCAGGGCATCCCGCATGGAGCCTTCCGCCTGGCGGGCCAGCAGGTAAAGGGCTTCCTGGCTGAGGCTGAAATTGATCTGGGCTGCGATATTTTGCAAGTGTCCGGCAATTTCACCGATTTTTAGCAGATGAAAGTCAAAGCGCTGGCAGCGGGAAACAACGGTCAAAGGCAGCTTATGAACCTCTGTGGTGGCCAGGATAAAAACCACCTTGGGCGGCGGTTCCTCCAATATTTTAAGCAGGGCGTTGAAAGCCTCGTTGGTCAGCATGTGCACTTCATCCACAATATAGACCTTATAGCGGCTTTGCGCAGTGGCATAGCGTGCCTGGTCGCGCAGATCGCGAATTTCGTCGATCCCGCGGTTGGAGGCAGCATCGATCTCCAGCACGTCCATGCTGCGCCCCTCCAAGATCTCCAGGCAGGAGGCGCAGCTGTTGCACGGTTCCGGGCGGACGCCTGCCCTGCAGTTCAGGGCCCGGGCCAAAAGCTTGGCCATGGTTGTCTTGCCTGTGCCCCGCAGCCCGCAAAAAAGGTAGGCGTGCGCCACCCGTCCGCTAAAAAGAGCATTTTGCAGTGTGCGGGTGACATGCTGCTGCCCCACCACCTGGGCAAAAAGCTGCGGCCGCCAGCGGCGGTAAAGAGCAGTATAGGTTTTTGAACCTGCAGAGGGAAGTTCTGGCTGTGACAAAAATTACACCCCTATTCCAGCTCTAAACTTAGGTAAGGTTCCCCGGTTAAACCCACCAGAGATGTTTAAGGGGGTAACCTTGATACCGAAACTGCATAAAGTTACAGCGGTACCGGACACCGGGAATGTTAAAGCAAGTGAGAAGTATCAAAAAAGTGGCGATCTATCAGGAGGAAATCAGTTTAAATATTAAAGCGACCCCTGAATAGGCCCCGGCGGGAAACCTTTTTCAGAAATCGTTTTTACACAGCCTGCTGTCCCCCCGGTGGGCATCCCTGCCCGCCGTTTCCAACAAACAACCGCCGGCCGCATCTGGCTTGACCAGGCGGTTCAGCGGTTTTGTGTTTTATGGGAAATATTAAATTTAATGGCCGTGCACCTGCCTTTGTCCCCGCCCCCCAAGTGTTACTGCGGCAGTTTGCTCTGCCCCAGCACCCCCGTGGCACCCGCAGCGATCCACTTACCGCTGCTTCCTCCCGGATCTGACGGGGTTCATGGGACTGCGCCGCACAGGACCAAGGCTTCTTCACCACTTACCGAAGGCAAACCCTGCAGGGCTAAGGGCCGGGGGCAGGTATTCGACCCTGCTTTAGCGGGTTGCAGGTTCAGGGCACCGCTACCTCCCCGTCTAGCACGGCCAAACTTTATATGCAACATTATTTTTCCGGTGGAAAACTTCATTTTAAGAAAAAAGGTGGCGGAGAGAGTGGGATTCGAACCCACGAGACGAGGTTTTGCCCCGTCTACTCGCTTTCCAGGCGAGCGCCTTCGTCCAACTCAGCCATCTCTCCGCGCCGGACTACCTTTAAGAAACAATTTAAATACTTGCAAAATTTTCATATGCTGCCTTGCTTAAATCACCATTGAAACCAAACTAATTTTTACCGCTTGCCTACCGCTGAAACCCCGGCGGTGCAACGGCATCCCGCCGCCGCAAAACTGTTTAAACAGGCAGCATGTAACACTTGCCTTTCGCCGGGCGATCGTCAGGCGATTATTTTCCGCCTAACATTATTTTAACCCAAAAAGCTGCTTTTTGCAAGGGCACCGGAAAAACAAGAAAAGGCAAATTAACTGAAATAATCTACCCCCGCCGCAAAAAGACGCGGTTTTTTATCCCCGGGGATATTCAAGGCTACGTGAGGCCCCATCCTTTCGGGGTGGGCCATCCGGCCCAAAATCCGCCCGTCAGGGCTGGTAATCCCTTCGACGGCGGCCTGGGAACCGTTGGCATTAAAGCTGTATTCTTGGCTGGGGTGGCCCGCAAAATCTGCATACTGGGTGGCTACCTGCCCGGCGGCGATCAGTTCGGCCAGGGTTTTTTCGCCGGCAACGAACCGGCCCTCACCGTGGGAAATGGGGACGGTGTGCAGCGCGCCGGCCTTGACGTTGCTAAACCAGGGAGAAAGGGTGGAGACCACTTTGACCTGCACCAAGCGGGAAATATAGCGCCCGCTATGATTTTTGGTTAAAGTCACCCGGTGCGGTTCACCGGGAGCGCTAAATTTTCCTGCCGGCAGCAGGCCGAGCTTAACCAACGCCTGAAAACCGTTGCAAACCCCCAAAATGAGGCCGTCCTGCTTTTCAAGCAGTTTTAATACCGCTTCCTGGAGACGAGGATCGCTGAGGAAGGCGACCATCAACTTAGCAGCGGTATCGGGCTCGCCACCGTCGCTGAACCCTCCGGGCAACATGAGGATCTGGGCCGCTTTCAGGCGCAGGGCCATTTCAACCTTGGACTGCTCCAAAGTTGCAGGGGTCAGGTTGTTAAAAATCAGGGTATCCACTAAGGCGCCGGCTTGTGTAAAGGCGCGGGCGGCGTCATCTTCGCCGTTTGTACCTGGAAAAACAGGAATGAGGACGCGCGGCCTTGCTGTTTTGCGGCGTGGCTTAAGGGCCCGGCCCCGGCCGGCGTGCCGGTCGGTGATCAAGGGGGGCTTTTCTGCTGCGGATTCTTCTGCCGGTGCTGCAGGAAATATTTTGGAAAGAGGCTGCTGCCAGGAGGCAAAGGCTTCTTCCAGGTCAATTTCTAGATTGTTGATCGCAATGACCGGTTTTTCCTGCGTGACGCCCAGCAGCCTGTAAGGCAGACCCTGCAGGGCGGTTTTTAATGCTGTTGCCGCCTCTATTTCCAAAATTAGGGAACCGTAGTCCGGCCGGAAAAGATCTCCGGCCTCTTCCACCGTTTCTAACCGCAAACCCAGGCGGTTGCCGAAGGCCATTTTGCTGAGTGCGGCGGCCAGGCCTCCGGTTTTGACAGTAGCAGCGGCCAGCAGCCGGCCGGATTCTTGCAAGGCAGTCAGGGAGGAAAGATTTTTTTCCAGAACAGCAAAATCTGGTAGTTCGCTGTCATCCCTGGTCAGCGGGAGCAGGATAACTTTGCTGCCGGCCTTTTTAAATTCTGCGGAAATAACCTGCCGGGCATCTGTTATGCCCACAGCAAAGGCGATCAGCGTAGGCGGCACATGCAGTTCCATAAAGGTGCCCGACATGCTGTCTTTGCCGCCAATAGCTGGAATCCCCAGCTTTTTCTGGGCGTAGAAGGCCCCCAGCAGGGCGCTGAAGGGTTTCCCCCAGCGGGCCGGGTCATCACCCAATTTTTCAAAGTACTCCTGCAACGTAAGGCGGATGCGGCGGTAATCACCGCCTAAAGCTGCAATCCTTACGGCCGCTTCCACTACGGCATAACAGGCCCCGTGGAAAGGGCTCCAGGCCGCCAAATGGGGATCATAGCCGCAGGTCATCAGCGTGGTGGTTGTCGTTTGGCCTTGTTGCAGCGGCAGCAGGGCGGCCATGCCTTCGGCGGGGGTGGCCTGGTACCTGCCGCCTAAAGGCATAAGGACCGTGCCGCCACCGGCCGTGCTATCGAACATTTCCACCAGGCCCTGTTGGCTGCAGACATTTAAGTCGGCCAAATTGGCCAGCCAGGCCCGGTGCAGATCAGGCAGTTTGCGGGCTGTATCTGCCGGCAGACGCCTGAAATAATTTTTTTCTTCTGCCGGGGCGGTAACCGCAACCTTTATTTTTTTACGGACACCGCTGGAATCAAGGAAATCGCGGCTGAGGTTCACTACTGTTTGCCCCCGCCAGTGCATCTGCAGCCGCCGGTTGCCCGTAACCTTGGCCACTGCTGTGGCTTCCAAATTTTCTGTATGAGCCAGGCGACAAAAGGGTTCTGCATTTTTGGCGGACACAACTACCGCCATGCGTTCCTGGGATTCTGAAAGGGCAATTTCTGTGCCGTCCAGCCCTGCATATTTCAGGGGCACCGCATCAAGATCAATTTCCAGGCCGTCTGTCAGTTCACCGATGGCTACGGAAACGCCCCCGGCACCAAAATCGTTACATTTTTTAATCAGCGTGCTCGCCTCCGGCCGGCGGAACAGCCTTTGGATTCTGCGCTCCACGGGCGCATTGCCCTTTTGCACTTCTGCACCGCTGGTCAGCAACGAGGTGGCTGTATGTTCCTGTGATGAACCGGTGGCGCCGCCTAAGCCATCCCGGCCGGTGCGCCCCCCGATGAGGAGCACAACATCGCCGGGCACAGGTTTATGCCGCACCACATTTTTCTTGGGGGCGGCGGCGATGACGGCCCCCACCTCCATTCTTTTGGCCCGGAAACCGGGGGCATAAAATTCAGTCACATAGCCGGCGGGCACGCCGATCTGGTTGCCGTAAGAGCTGTAACCGGCCGCTGCCTCTTTTGTAATCCGGCTGGAGGGTAGTTTGCCGGGCAGCGTATCGGCAAATTGCACACGGGGATCAGCACTGCCGGTCACCCGCAGGGCCTGGTAGACATAGGCCCGCCCGGAAAGGGGATCGCGGATTGCCCCTCCCAAGCAGGTGGCAGCGCCGCCGAAAGGTTCAATTTCTGTGGGGTGGTTGTGGGTTTCATTTTTAAACATGACCAGCCATTCTTCCCGGCGGCCGTTAATTTCCGCCGGCACGACAATACTGCAGGCATTGATCTCTTCAGATTCGTCCAAGTCGGGCAGCCGGCCCTTTTTGCGCAGTTCCTTCATGGCCAATAGCGCCACGTCCATCAGGCAAATTTCCTCTTTTTCTTCCGTAGCCTGCTCCCCGTAAACAGTTTCTCGGGAAAGCAGGTATTCTTTATAGGCTTCTTCTATTGGCCGGGTAAAGCGTCCCGACGCAATAGCCACATCTTCGATCACCGTCTGAAAGGTGGTATGCCGGCAGTGATCTGACCAATAAGTATCGATCAGCCGCAATTCGGTAAGCGTGGGTTCCCTTTTTTCTGTATCCCGGAAATAAGCCTGGCAGAATATGAGATCTTCCTCATCCATAGCCAGGCCGAGTTCTGCCTGCAGTTCCCGCAGGGCCTCACCCCCGCGGGCGTTAAAGCCTTCGAGCACTGGCACAGCAGCCGGTTCGACAATTTCTGTCTGCAAATGCGGGGGTTTTGCCAGGGAGGCTTCCCGGGAATCAACGGCGTTAAGCAGGTAAGCCTTTATGTGTTCCACCTCTGCAGGGGTAAGCTGCCCTTGCAGCACAAAAACCCTGGCCGTGCGTACAGGCGGGCGTTCCCGCCCCGTAAATGCCTGTAAACTCTGGGCCGTAAGGTCGGCCTGCTGGTCAAACTGCACCGGCAGCAACTCCACTGCAAAAACCTGTTCCCCCTCCTCTAAAGGCAATTCTTCCTCATAAACCAAATTGGTCAGCGGTTCTGCAAAAATAAGATCCCGGGCCCGTGCATATTCCTCTTCAGCAACCCCGGAAAAATCATAGCGATAAACAATCCGTACCGCCTCCAGTCCGGTAATCCCTAAATTTTCCTGCAAATCACGGCACAGCCGCAACGCCCCCAAGGCAAATTCCCGGCGCCTTTCCACAAATATTCTTCGCACCCTGCCTGACATTCTTCCAAGGCCCCCTTGCCGGTTGTATTTTAACTGCAAAATATTGTGCTTAGCAATCTTCCTTTCCATATTATATCACAACCAGGATAGATAAATCGCCGGAAAACGCCTGTTTTTAGCCAGGCGACGGGGGGACGGTTAATGTGTTAGTGCGGGAATAAGTGGAAACTTCCATCCATTCTTCTGCGTCAAAAATTGTCATGGCTGTTCTCTTGTCACCTTTTCCCTTTCCCCCCAGTTAAAACTTAGCCGTAGCCCCTGCCCCCTATGAAGAAAGTTTGTAATCGGGCGGCAGGGGGTTGTTTATTGTCCGGGGGGTATCAGGGTGCGGCCCTTTTGACACTTTTTTATCTTTCCATTCAACCGGATCTAACCTAAGCTTTACCCCTGACCTTCTATCCGCGGACGAGGAGGGGCTGGTCGGCGTAAAGCTTGCGGGACTGGTGGCGGGAATGAAGGAGTTTGTGGGCTAAGGGGCTGCCGGGTTCGCCCAAGAAATCTGTGTAGAGCTTTTGGACGGCGGGATTTTCGTGGGCTTTGCGGTGTTCCCTTTGGCGATCTATTTCAAACAGACCCCGGGCCCGTTCTGCCCGGTGGCTAATCTGTTCGTTCCAATCATTTGTTTCAATATAGATCGGCTGCCCGCCGCCGCCTACGCAGCCCCCGGGGCAGGCCATCACCTCTACAAAATGGTATTCCTTTTCGCCCTCCAGCATCCGGTCGATCAACCGGCGGGCTGCACCGGTGCCCCGGGCCACGGCCACCCGCAGTTCTTGTTCCCCGGCGTGGATGGTGGCCTCTTTATATTCTTCGGAGCGCACTGCTGTCAGTTCCAGCCGTTCCAAAGGCTCGCCGCTAAGGCGTTCGTAAACCGTGCGCAACGTGGCCTCCATTACCCCGCCGGTGGAACCGAAGATGACCCCGGCCCCGCTGGCAGAGCCTAAGGGGGTGTCAAAATCCTCCGGAGGCAGCTTTTTAATGTCCAGGCCCGCTTGGAAAATCATCTGGATAAATTCCCGGGTGGTCAGTTCGGCGTCTACATCCTGAAAACCGCTGGCATTCATTTCCGGCCGCAGCAGTTCATACTTTTTGGACACGCAGGGCATAACCGAAACGACAAATATTTTGGCAGGGTCCAGGCCGGCCAGCTCGGCATAGTACGTTTTGGCCAGGGCGCCGAAGATCTGCTGTGGCGATTTGACTTCGGAGAGATTGTCGACCAGTTGCGGGTAAAATTTTTCGCAGAACAAGACCCAGCTGGGGCAGCAGGATGTAAACTGCGGAAACGGCCCGCCCTTTTCCAGGCGCCCCAAAAATTCGGTTGCTTCCTCCATCACGCAGACATCGGCGCCAAAACAATCGTCAAAAACGCGGTCAAAGCCTAAGCGGCGCAGGGCGGCCACCATCTGCCCCTCCACCGGTGTCCCGACTGGAAAACCAAATTCCTCTGAAATGGTGCTCCTAATGGAAGGCGCCGTCTGCACAACCACGTGCAGTTCCGGATCGGCCAGCGCCTCCCATACCCGGGCGGTGGAATCCTTTTCCCGCAGCGCGGAGGTGGGGCAGACGGTAATGCACTGCCCGCAGTAGATACACGAAGTTTCCATTAAGGAACCGTTATAGGCGGGGCCGACGATCGATTGAAAGGAGCGTTCTACCATCCTGTAAACAAAGGCCGTGATATAATTTTCACAGACAGAGATACAGCGGCGGCAGCGGATGCACTTGTCGGGTTCCCGCACTACGGCAGGGGACAGATCGTCCGTTAAAAAATGGTTGCGCTCGCCGGCAAAATGCAGATCCCTGATGCCATAACGCTTTACTAAGCGCTGCAGTTCACAGTTGAGGTTGCGCTCACAAGTCAGACATTCAAAGGGATGATCGGAAAGGAAAAGTTCCAGAACCTGTTTGCGCGCCGCCAGCACCTCTGGGGTATTGGTGTAGACCACCATGCCTTCTTCAGCCGGCAGTACACAAGAGGCATCAAGGGTGGGCCGCCCCTCAACCTGGACCAAGCAGACGCGGCAAGCCGCCGGTGCGTTCAGATCCTTTAAATAGCAGAGGGTGGGAATGTCAATCCCCAACTGGCGCGCCGCCTCCAGGACGGAGGTGCCCGCCTCCACCGTCACTGACTGCCGATCGATCGTCAAAGTAATCATCTTCCGGCCACCTTCCTTCTTTTTCTACCGCCCCGAACAGCCTCAAAGGGACATTCCCGGGCACAAAGACCGCAATCCACGCATTTTTCCCAGTCGATCCAGTAAACCCGTTTTTCTTCGTCTTTGATGATGGCTCCTGTGGGGCACATCCGGGCACACAGGCCACAGGCCCGGCAGTTTTCTGCCTGTATAAAATGGCGGCTCAACTCCGGACAAACCCCGGCCGGGCAGCGCTTATCCCGAACGTGGGCCAGATATTCATGGCGAAAATTTCTTAGTGTGCTCAGCACCGGGTTGGGAGCAGCCCGGCCCAGCCCGCATAAAGAGGCATTTTTAAGCAAAACAGCGAGCTCCTCCAGCCTTTGCAGATCTTCTTCTTCACCCCGGCCGGCGGTGATTTTCTCCAAAATTTCCAGCATCCTTTTGGTGCCGATGCGGCAGGTAGTGCACTTGCCGCAGGATTCCTGGCGGTTAAACTCGCTGAAATAACGGGCTACATCGACCATACAGGTGTCTTCATCCATAACGATCAACCCCCCGCTGCCGATGATGCTGCCCACTGCCTTTAACGAATCATAATCCAAAGGCAGGTCAAGGTGTTCTTCCGTCAGGCAGCCGCCGGACGGCCCTCCTGTTTGCGCAGCCTTAAACTTTTTGTTGTCGGGAATGCCGCCGCCGATATCGAAGATTATTTCCCGCAGGGTCGTCCCCATGGGCACCTCTACCAGCCCGGTGTGCCGCACCTTGCCGGCCAGGGCAAAAACCTTGGTACCCTTGCTTTTTGCAGTGCCCGTTTGTGCAAACCAGCCGCTG
>JAAYRR010000120.1 GCA_012518675.1 Bacillota bacterium | reverse complement strand
GTTCTTTATATCGGAGAGCATCCTTTCCTGCAATAACCTGCATTAATTCATCTACCGCCAGACGTTGCCGGCCATCCCTAACCTCGGTTATTGTCGGGATGGGTTTACGCACTATTTTTCTTTTAATCATGCGTTCAATTGTTTTTAGGTAGTTCAGTTCACGGGGAGTTACTAAAGTGAGAGCCAGGCCATAACCGCCCAGCCGTCCTGTACGGCCTATCCGGTGGACATAACCCTCCGGATCTTGGGGAATATCAAAGTTATAAACATGTGTTACACTGTCAATATCTAAACCGCGGGCGGCAACATCTGTAGCCACCAGTATTTCAGTGGTCCCTTCCCTAAAATTATTTAATACACTGTCACGCTTGGATTGGTTAAGGTCGCCGTGTATTCCTTCTGCAGAATAACCGCGTTTATTTAAAGCTTCAAAGAGTTCATCCACCCGCCTCTTTGTTCTGCCAAAAACAATAACCCGTTCCGGTGATTGCACATCGATCAACCGGCAAAGCACCTCAAATTTTTGTTTTTCCTGGACCTCAATATAGTACTGTTCCGTGCTGGCGACAGTAACCCCTTTTGTTTTAACCTTGATATATTCCGGGTTTTTCATAAACTGCCGGGCCAAAGACTGAATAGGCTGCGGTACTGTGGCCGAAAACAGCAGGGTTTGGCGTTCTGCCGGCACTTCCTGAAGAATGGTTTCGATATCCTTTATGAACCCCATATTTAACATTTCATCTGCTTCATCAAGAACAACCATTGTTACCTGGTGAAGCCTGATTGTTCTGCGGCGCATATGATCCATTAAACGCCCCGGTGTCCCTACGATAATTTGCGGTTTATTTTTTAGGGCCCTGATTTGCCGTTTAATATCCTGGCCCCCATAGATCGGCAAAGCCCGCACACCCTTAAATTGACCAATTCTGTTTATTTCTTCTGCCACCTGAACCGCCAATTCCCTTGTCGGGGCAATGACCAGACCCCCAATATTACCCGAATTACTGTCTAATTTTTCTACAAGAGGAATACCGAAGGCTGCTGTTTTACCGGTTCCCGTTTGAGCGTGTCCTATAATATCCTTGTCAGTCATTGCTGCTGGGATAGCCAGCGCCTGGATAGGGGTGGTTTCCTCGAAACCCATATTTAAAACTGCCTGGATCACAGGCTGACCCAGCCCCATTTCATAAAAAGTTGGCATTACACATAGTCCCTTCCTAATAGTTAATAATAATATGATTCCCAATTCCATATTTTATTGGTAACATTAAGATCCAAAAGGGCATTTCCGTGAAACCGGAAATGCCCTTTTTCACACATTGTTGGCTTATTAATTATTAAAGAGGAACAACGTTTGCCGCTTGGGGACCGCGTTCGCCGTCGACAACATCAAATTCCACATCTTGCCCTTCTTCCAAGGTTTTAAACCCTTCCCCCTGAATAGCGGAAAAATGGACAAAAACGTCATTACCCTCGCTGATTTCAATAAAACCAAAGCCTTTTTCTGCATTAAACCATTTTACTTTACCTTCCATTTGTAGGCCTCCTTTAAAATTGTGCTTCAAAAGTGGAATAACATCAAAGTTTCTTTATGCTTACTGTTAACCAGAGGCCTAAAGATCGTTTAAGTTGTTCACATCTTTTCAACACCAATATTAATACTACCACAATGAAAAATAATTACAAGAAATTAATGGTTTTATTTACTGTTTTCTGCAGTATATAAGGGGTAACATAGCCCTTAAAAGTGTTTTTTCCCAGGCTGTACTGTATAATTATATTGACATACACCACTTTCAGACACAGGCTTTCAGGTTCAGGCTGGCTTCCACCTGGTTACTTCTAACTGATACTGTTTCGAAAAGGAGGGCAACTATTGCAATTAACCTTGGAAGACTTACGCAAAGACTTTAAAAAGGCGGGCTACATCTGTGATGAAGAAACTGTTTTAACAGTTTATCTGAGTTTGGTACTGGAAAAACCGATCCTGATTGAAGGCCCCCCCGGCGTGGGGAAAACTGAAATGGGCAAGGTGCTGGCCCAAATATTTGATACCGAACTGATCAGGCTGCAGTGTTATGAAGGGCTGGATGAAAACAAGGCCCTTTATGAATGGAATTACCAAAAACAGCTTTTAAAAATTCAGATCGGCAGGCGCGATGCCGGCGCCGGGCAGCAGGCAGGAGATCTTTTTTCTACAGAATACCTTTTGGAAAGGCCGCTGCTGCGGGCTATTCAAGCCCCCCGGAAAGCGGTGCTGCTGGTTGATGAAATAGATAAATCCGATGATGAATTTGAAGCTTTTCTGTTTGAGGTGCTTTCCGACTTTCAGGTTTCCATACCAGAACTGGGAACCATAAAGGCAAACCATATTCCCATTGTAGTGTTGACCAGTAATAGCGAACGTGAACTTTCTGATGGGTTAAAAAGACGCTGTGTTTTTCTTTACCTTGATTTCCCCGGAATAGAAAAGGAAGTGGAAATCATCCAGGCCAAAGTTCCCCAGGCGGGTGACAATTTAACCAAAGAAATTGCCCGGGCGGTAAACCTAATCCGTAAAAATGCAGAAATACGCAAAAAGCCTTCTATTGCCGAAACACTTGACTGGACGCGGGCCCTTGTCAGTTTGAACAAAGACCGCCTGCAAAGCAGTACCATAGAACTCACACTGAACCTTCTGTTAAAAAACAGGGCCGACCAACGGGTTTTTCAGGAACAAATCGGCGCCCGGAATTTATGGGAAAAAAGCCGGTCCAGTTATTTAGGTTAGATTAGATCCGGTTGGTTGAAGTAAAATTGAAGTTTAAGTTGGAATTGGGTTGCGTTTGGTCGCGGCTGGGGTTGGGCTGCGTTGGGTCAGGGCCGGGGTTGGGTTAGGGTTTAAGTTGGCATTGGCTAAGACCGGGCCGGCCCGGGGGATGGTGAAAATTTAATCCCTTGCCGCTAAAAGGCCCGTAAGAAAGGGTTGTTAAGAAGGCAGTGAAAAACATGCACACCGGTAATTTTACCGACGAATATAAAAATCATAAAAATCCTTGTCCTGAAAATATTGAAGCCTGCAACGCCTGCAACTGCGCAAAGGGTTTAGACGGCGTTTGCAGCAACAGTGACGACAGTCTGAAAACCGCCCCCCATAAAGGTCTGCCGGAATACCTGGAAAATAACATCATCCGCTTTGTTTATCTGCTTAGAGCCGGGGGTGTGCGCATCGGCAGTTCAGAGGTAGTCGACGCCCTGCAAGCCCTGCAGCTGGTACCGCTTACCGACAGGGATTCGTTCAAGGCTGCACTGAAGGCTACCCTGATCAAAAATGCCGCCGCCCAGGAGTTGTTTGAACGCCATTTTTCTCTTTTTTTCACCGCCCCGGAAACAAGAGAGGGTTTTCTAAAAGCCCATCAACAAAAATTAACAGTACAGCGCCAACAAATCAAGGAAGCCGCCCAGGTACTAAGTTTTCGCGGTGAACAGATGGATCTTTCTGCAACAGATAAAACAGTTTTTGCCTATATGCCCGCCAGCGAACAAAAACGAATGCAAAATTTTTTGGCGCTTAATGAAAGCAGGCCTACGCTTGGTGCGAACTACCGCCCTTTTTTGGAGAAAATTGTAAAGGGCCGCCTCAGCTTCTGGCATAAGCAATTGGGGAAGGAAATTGAAAAAGAGCTGAACCAGCCGGACGTCGGTGATCAAGAACTAAATGCCATCCGGGATGCCGCTGCAGGAATCGGTAAGGGGGGCTATAATATTTTAACTGAGGATATGCAAAACATTGCCCGGCGGGATCTGCCCCGTGCCACCCTGCTGATCCGCAAGATGGCCCGCCTGCTCGTTTGCCGCATCTCCCGGCGTTTTCGCGCCAGTAAAAGCCGCCGTAAACTTGATTTGCGCACGACGATCCGCCACAGCATCCAATACGGGGGCACACCTTTTCTGTTAAAATATAAAAGCCGGCGGGAAAGGAAACCCCAACTGCTTTTACTTTGTGATGTTTCTGGTTCCATGATTAATTATACTAATTTTGTGCTGCAGTTTATTTATGGCATTAATGGGGCCGTCAAACGCATTGAAAGCTTTGTTTTTTCTGAGGGCTTGGAAAGGATTACCCCCTATTTCCAACAGGGGAAAAATTTTGAGGCTACCATGGAAGCCATTGTTAAAAAAAGCGGCGAATGGGGCGGCGGCACCAGCCTGGACAAAGCCATTCAGTCCCTGTTCAGGGGCTATAAGGAGGAACTAAACAGAAATACTGTAACCCTGATCGTCAGCGATACCCGCACCGTTAGACACCAGGCTTCCCTAAAAGAAGTACAGCGCCTGCGGAATGAAGTTAAGGAAATAATCTGGCTGAATACCCTGCCGCGTGAAAATTGGGATAAATATGCATCTGTACAGGCATTTCAAAAAATAACAACCATGTTCCCCTGCAATACCCTGACAGACTTGGAAAAGGTTTTAAAACAGAGATTTTTAAAAAAATAAAAATTAAAAATTACGGTCTTTGACGGGCTTGTCCGGGCACAACAGCTAAAATATTTATTTCTTTACAGAGCCGCCCCGGGACGGCACCAAAATAGGGAAATAAACCAATTAACTTAAAATAGCTGCAAACTGGCCGGCCGGAAGGCCCCCCTGAAAAAACAAATATATTATGATCGAGCGATCTTTTAAGGTGATGACAGCAGGTTGCAAATTTTCGAACGCCTTTACCCAGAAACAGTTTTAGGTTTAATAAAATTGCCGATCGCACCAAAATATTCTTCTTCACCTTCAAAGATCAAGGTGTTATGTTCCCCATAGGGAATCGTCAACAGCTTTTTTTCTTCCACCTGTAGCAGGCTAAAAATGGCTTTTGCTTCCGTCATGGGCACTAAATTGTCATCCTCACCGTGGATAACCAAAGCAGGCAGGCGGATGCTCCGGATCTTTTGACGGCATTCTTCCTCCAACAATTCCAGTTCATCCCGTAAAAAACCAATCCGCCGGGCAATCCGGGAGGCACATACAAAACCGCTTTCAATAATCAAGCCCTTGCTTTCAGAGGTGTAAGCAGCAGCCAGTTCAAAAGCAGCCACGCTCCCCAGAGAACGGCCCATAATAAAAAGATGCGGGTTAAACTTGCGCCGGGCCATTTCTTTCCTGACAGCTTCAAAAATAAGGTGGGCATCCTTGAGCATCGCTGTAAAAGTCGGCGTACCGCCGCTGGTCCCATAACCGCGGAATTCTGCCACCGCCAAGTTGGCCCCGGCCGCCTTATACATCGGGGCAAAACCATCGTAGTCACTGGCAATTTCCCCATTGCCGTGAAAATACAAAATTGTAGGGAGAGCCTCCCCTCCTACATAAAAACGGCAGTGCAATGCAACATCTTCAGCGACAGAAACCTGCAGATCAAAAGCATCCTCCGGACAACGGGTCTGCCACCGCCTGGGGAAAAAGGCATTCTGCAAGACGCGGGGGTGATCAAGAATATAATAGTAAGAGGACATAAATTTATATACATTCCTTTCCCTTTGCATGTTCCTTTGATATTATTTCCAGGTTAGTAAAGTTAATCCTTCATAGATCTTAAATTAACTTTAACAAAACCGGCTTAGAATCTTGCCCGGGGCCACCGCACACCCATTGACCATCACTGACCTTCTGTCCTTTAGACCATTAAAACCCTTGACGATTGCATTTTTTTACATTATAATATGGTCAGTAATGGTCAGGGAAACTGGCATTTCAACAAGGAGGTATCAAACATGGATATTCAGCGCTTCACACAAAAATCAAAGGAAGCTTTGGCTGCAGCACAGCAGCTTACCGCGGAAAAACATCACCAGGTTGTTACCGACAAACACCTTTTGGCGGCTCTTTTGGCACAAGAACAGGGCATGATCCCCCGTTTCTTAGATCAGGCCGGGGTCAGCCCGGCCGTGCTGGCCGGCAAAACAGAGGAACTGCTTAAAAAAATCCCCGCAGTGCGGGGTTATGAAAGCACTCTAAGTTTAAGCACCGGGCTGGCCAGGGTCCTGGCCCGGGCGGAAAAAGAGGCCCAGGAAATGCGCGATGACTATATCAGCGTAGAACACCTGCTTTTGGCCCTGCTGCAAGCAGGTGAAACTGAAACCAAAGAGGCCCTGCACCAGGCCGGGCTGAACCGGGAGGCGCTGCTTAGCTCCTTGCGCTCTGTCCGGGGCAGTCAGCGGGTAACCGGGGAAAACCCGGAAGATGTCTATGAAGCCCTGGTACGCTATGGACGCGACCTGACCCAATTGGCCCGGGAAGGCAAACTGGATCCGGTTATCGGCCGGGACAATGAAATCCGCCGGGTAATTGAAATCCTGTCCCGGCGCACTAAAAACAACCCGGTGCTGATTGGTGAACCCGGCGTCGGCAAGACCGCTATTGCCGAGGGGCTGGCCCGGCGCATTGTAGCCGGTGACATGCCGGAAGGCCTTAAAAATAAGCGCGTTTTCGAACTGGATATGGGTTCGCTGCTGGCCGGCGCCAAATACCGGGGGGAGTTTGAAGAAAGGTTAAAAGCAGTTTTGAAGGAAGTACAGGAGGCCCAGGGTGAGATCATCCTTTTCCTGGACGAGCTGCACACTGTGGTGGGGGCCGGCCAAGCCGAAGGAGCCGTAGATGCCGGCAATATATTAAAACCCATGCTGGCCCGGGGCGAACTGCGGGCCATCGGCGCCACCACCTTGGACGAATACCGCAAGTATGTGGAAAAAGATGCCGCTTTGGAGCGCCGTTTTCAACCGATCCTCATCACCCCCCCGTCGGTGGAGGACACCATTTCCATCCTGCGCGGCTTGAAAGAACGTTATGAGGTACATCACGGGGTCCGCATTCAGGACGGCGCCCTGGTGGCGGCGGCCACCCTTTCCGATCGCTACATTGCAGACCGCTTCCTGCCGGACAAGGCTATCGACCTGATGGATGAAGCGGCAGCCCGGCTGCGGACTGAAATTGACAGCATGCCTGCCGAATTGGATGAGATCAACAGGCGTATGCTGCAACTGGAAATTGAAGAAGCTGCCCTGGGTAAAGAAAAAGACACCGCTTCCCGCAACCGGTTGGAAAAAATCAAAGAAGACCTGGTTAAAATCAGGGAAGAAGTTGAAACCATGAAAGAACGGTGGCAGGCTGAAAAAGAAGCCATCGCCCGGGTGCGCCAAATTAAAAAAGAAATGGAACAGGTCCGCCAGGAAATCGAACAGGCCGAACGGGAATATGATCTGGACCGGTTGGCCGTCTTAAAATATGGCCGCCTGCACACCCTAAAACAACAGCTAAAATCTGAGGAGGAGCACCTTAAAGACAAACAAAAACAGGGCATGCTGCTAAAAGAGGAAGTGGATGCCGAAGATGTGGCCCATGTTGTCAGCCGCTGGACCGGTATCCCGGTCACCAAACTGCTTTCCGGGGAAAAGGAAAAACTGTTGAATTTGGATGAGGAACTGCACAAGCGTGTCGTCGGCCAGGACGAGGCCGTCCAAGCGGTAACAGATGCCGTGCTCCGGGCCCGGGCGGGCATCAAAGATCCCTGGCGCCCCATCGGCAGCTTCATTTTCCTGGGCCCCACCGGCGTGGGCAAAACAGAGCTGGCCCGGGCACTGGCCCAAGCGCTGTTCGATGATGAACGCAATATGACCCGCCTGGATATGTCGGAATATATGGAAAAACATACTGTTTCCCGGCTGGTTGGCGCTCCGCCCGGCTATGTGGGCTATGAAGAAGGCGGCCAATTAACGGAAGCCGTCCGGCGCAAACCCTATTCTGTCATCCTTTTGGATGAAATAGAAAAGGCCCACCCCGACGTCTTCAACGTTTTGCTGCAGCTGTTGGACGACGGGCGGCTGACCGACGGACAGGGCCGCACGGTAAATTTCCAAAATACCGTGGTCATCATGACCTCCAACTTGGGCAGCCCTGAAATATTGGCGCAACAGGAACGCGGCACCGACTTTGAAAAAATAAAGGCCGGCGTCCTGAACATTTTGCAGCAGCATTTCCGGCCGGAGTTTCTAAACCGGGTAGATGAAATTGTCGTCTTCCACGCCCTTAGCCGGGAACAAGTCCGGCAGATCGCCGGCATCCTGATGGCCGATCTGGCAGAACGCACCGTTACCGGTGCCGGCATCAGGCTCGCATGGGATGAAGCTGCCCTGGATTACCTGGCAAACAAAGGGTATGAACCGGTCTACGGCGCCCGCCCTTTGAAAAGGTTGCTGCAGCAGGAAGTGGAAACAATGCTAAGCCGGATGATTATTCAGGGTGAAATCGGCCCCCGCGAAACAGTAATAATCAGCGCCCGGGACGGCCGGCTAACCTGCCAAAAAAAATAACCGCACACAAGAAAGGGCACACAACCGGGGAGACGTACTTTCCGGCCGTTAATTTACCGGCATAGCCGCAAAACCTACAGTTTGCTACAGGTATTACAACTTTTTCGTGTTGCTTTTTGATTAACGATCCGGGCACCAGCCAAAAAGGAAGTACCGGGACCGCTGAAAAAGTACCCTTTTTAACCTTATGTCAAATACTGGGAACCCGCAAACCATTGAATATTTTACGTTCTGTAGTTTTGTGCCAGACTGTTATAGCGGAAAATCATACTTTTTCAGTGGTTTCGGACATTCCTCCGGTCCTTTACCGGCCACTTCGGTTTTTAAAAAGGCCCCCTGTTCTGGGGGCCTTTTCCCATTAACCAGTTAACCGGGGACACAGCCCGGGGTGACAGGGGGTACGTCCCCCCTGTCACCCCGGGCCAAGCACTAACCAAACACTATTCCGAAGGTACGTCCTTCCAGTTAGCGTGTTTTTATGGAGCCATAAAAAGTTCAATATCAGCATCGACAGTGTCGATACCGGCCAGGCCGAACTTTTCCACCAGCACTTTGGTCACGTTCGGAGACAGAAAGCCCGGCAGGGTCGGTCCTAAGTGAATATTTTTCACACCCAGGTAGAGCAGTGCCAAAAGAACGATAACCGCTTTCTGTTCATACCAGGCAATGTTATAGGCAATGGGCAGGTCGTTAATATCATCCAGTTCAAATGCTTCCTGAAGCTTGAGCGCAATGACGGCCAGCGAATAACAGTCGTTGCACTGCCCAGCGTCCAATATCCTGGGAATGCCACCAATTTCCCCCAAATCCAACTTATTATAGCGATATTTCGCACAACCCGCGGTAAGAATGACGGTATCCTGCGGCAATTTTTGAGCGAATTCTGTATAATAGGCCCTTGATTTCATGCGCCCGTCGCAGCCGGCCAGGACAAAGAATTTTTTGATCGCCCCGGATTTAACGGCCTCCACGACCTTGTCAGCCAAAGCCAAAACCTGGTGATGGGCAAAACCGCCGACGATTTTCCCGGTTTCAATTTCCCCGGGTGCAGGCAGGGTCTTGGCCAGTGCGATAATTTCTGAAAAATCCTTTTTACCGTTTTCGTCGGGCAGGATGTGTTTGCAGCCCGGGTAACCGGTAGAACCCGTCGTAAAGATTCGGCCCTGCACCTCTTCACTTCGGGGAGGCACAATACAGTTGGTGGTAAACAGAATTGGGCCGTGGAAGGAAGGAAATTCAGCGAGCTGCTTCCACCAGGCATTACCGTAGTTGCCGGCAAAGTTATCATATTTTTTGAACGCCGGGTAGTAATGGGCCGGCAGCATTTCACCGTGGGTATAAACATCAACCCCGGTGCCTTTGGTCTGTTCCAATAACTGTTCCAAATCAAGCAGGTCATGGCCGGTAATCAAAATCGCCGGGTTTTGCCGGACACCGATGTTAACCTCTGTCATTTCCGGATGGCCGTATTTTGAGGTGTTGGCCTCATCCAAAAGGGCCATCACCTTCACCCCGTGTTCCCCTGTTTTCAGGGTCAGCGCCACCAAATCATCAGCCGAAAGTAAGTCGTCCAGCGTTGCTGCCAGCGCCTCATAGATGAAAGCGTTTACTGCCGGGTCTTCCATGCCAATATTTTTGGCGTGTTCTGCGTAAGCAGCCATGCCTTTTAGGCCGTAGGTGATCGTTTCCCGCAAAGAACGCACATCTTCGTCGGCAGTCGCCAAGATACCGACAGCAGCAGCTTTTTCCAGCATAGAGGCCCTGGTATCAACTGTAAAGGTTGCCGCATCATGCAGATCTGCTGCAGAAACTAACTGCCCCAGTTCATCCCTGACGGCAATCATTTCCTTAATCTTGTTTTCAAACGCGCCGTCATCAAAATTGGCGTTGGTTATGGTCATAAACAGACTGCTTTGCACCTCATAATTGGTAGCACCCAATTTGCCAACGTCCAATTTTCCTTTGACTACAATTTCTGCAATCCCCTTGAGCGTATAAATCAGGAGATCCTGCAATTTGGCAACTTCCTCATTCTTACCGCAGACGCCGCGCACCGTACAGCCTGTCCCCCTGGCTGTTTCCTGACACTGATAGCAAAACATGCTCATATTTTGTATTCCCCCTTACTTTATTCTTCTATAGGTTCAAATTCATCCTTGCCCACAGAACAAATGGGGCACTGCCAGTCGGCCGGCAGATCCTCAAAAGCCGTCCCTGGTGCAAAACCGCCGACATCATCGCCAGACGCGGGATCATAGACATACCCGCAGGGCATACATCTATACTTTTTCATTATATTTCTTCTCCCCCTTTTTTAGCCTTTTGGTGCCGGAGCCTTGACAACGATCAGCTCCAATGTTTCAGCATGCAGATTCCTGACATTCATCTTGGTTTTGAAAGGAATTTTTAACAAAGTCCCCGCCTCATATTCATGAATTTCCTGTTCATTGAGACCGATAGAAAGCTTGCCGCGCACAACAGTCATATATACGTTGGAATTGGAAAAGTGTTCCGGCAAGCCCTCGTCCTGGTTAAATACCATGTGGAGGTAATGAACGTTTTCGTCAAATACAACCTTTTCTACAACTTTTTTATTGCCAAGGGATAGTTTAAATGCCTGTTCGATCATAATTATATACCTCCTAAGACCCTGATCCTTACAAATTTGGTTTATTCTTTCCGTTATCAGCAAAATTAAAGCTAATAATTATTGCTGGTACCCTGAACTTACCCCGCCCCAAACTAGATCACCAGATCTTCATTAAGATGGCTGCAGTTTGTGGCGATGGCGTTCATGGCCGCAGCGTTGATGGGATAGACAACCGGCGACGGTGATACCAACGGGTGTGTTGCCGCCTGGAAAGTGTTGAGCTCGGTAGCCGTAGTGTCCTTTTGAATGGCCAGGCTTAAAATATTATTAATTTCGGCAACTGTATTCCCACCGGAAATCTGGGCCCCCAGGAGAATGCCGGAACACCGGGAGAATATCAGCTTAATGTTGACCTCCTGGGCGTCGGGCAAAGTGCTGGGATGGCGATCCATGGTCTTGAATTCGCCAACCATCAGGGTAAAACCTTCCTCCCGGGCCCTGGTTTCAGTCAGGCCGGCCGCCGCAAATGTTTTGCCGAATATTTTTGTCGAAAAGGTGCTGATCGTGCCCTTGTTGGCACGGATTAACCGCAATTGAAATGCGTTGCTGCCCGCAATTTTGGCTTCCATCGCCGCCGTTGAAGCCAGCAGCAGGGGCACATCTTTCCCGGTAAAGAAACATTTCTTTTCGGCACAGTCGCCCACGGCAAAAATATCGGGATCGCTGGTTCGCATATATTGATCGACCTTGACGGCCCCTTTGGCATTTACCTCCAGCCCGCAATCTTTGGCCAGCGCGCCGTTTGGTTTGACCCCCAGTCCTAAAATCACCATATCCGTGGGAATTGTCCGGCCGTCACCTAAGGCAACGGACTCCACAGATTTTTCCCCTAATATTTCCTTGACCTTCGTACCGGTCATGACCTCTATACCGCTGTCTTTTAAAAGAAACTCCAGGTCGTCGGTGTAGCTTTTATCAAAGGCCTGCCACAGGCAGGACTCCGCCATTTCGATGAGGGTGACGTTTTTGCCCAAGACCCTGATCTGTTCCGCAAATTCGACCCCGATAAAGCCTCCCCCGATGACAGTAATATTTTGGGATGTTTCCAATTTTTCAAAAATTTTACCCAAATATGTTTCTTCCTTCGTTACAGGAAAAACGTTTTCCAGATCATAGCCCGGTATAAAGGTGGGGACAATCGGCAGGGAACCAGTTGCGATGATCAATTTTTTGTAGCCGAACACCCCATTTTCCCTGGTAGCCACCGTTTTATGTTCCCGGTTTATTTCCATTGCTGTGTCGACAATAATGTTAATGTTGGCATTGAGCAGCCCGGCATCCGGTATTCTGTTTTTCTCCAAGCTGCGCAGGGTACCAAAAATATAGGGTATGCCGCAAGGCACCATCACTGTTTTTGTTTCACGTATCACCGTAATGTCAAGATCACCATAGGCCTTCCGCGCCATTGTAGCAGCTAAAATCCCACCTGCACTTCCCCCAATGACCAGCAGATCTGTTTTTTTCATTTATTTCCCCCCCGGTAAAATTAAAAGATAGCACTATCCTACCGTACTTCCTGCCTTTTTTAAACAGCAAAAATAGGTATTTTAACAGCGCCTTTGTAATAATTTAAAATCTAATACTAATTATCTGTCCTTTATCCCCCGGATTTACCCGTGGGAAGTATGTCAAAACCCTGTAATATCTTTTTAAGCAGATCCTTTTTTGTTCACTAGTCGGCCCCCGGTAATGCAGTAGTTTGCACATTAAAACCCAAATCCTTTCTCCCCCATTATACCACTGCCGGCACGGGTAGAAATCGCCCATGCCGGCATTTTAACTGCTGTTTCTGCCATTTATCCTGTGTTGTTTCAGAATTTATTGTTTCTACATTAAAGCCGTGCTGAAGTAACGTTCGGCCCTATCTGCCAGCACGGTGGCTATGATTTTATTTTTACCGTATTTCTTGGCCATTTCCATAGAGGCCCATACATTGGCGCCGGAGGATGTGCCGACCAGCAGCCCCTGTATTTTTGCCAGGTTTTGTGCCGTCTGGATAGCGTCGTCATCAGTAACCTCCACCACTTCATCAACTAAGGAGGTATCCAACACCGGGGGCACAAAACCGTCGCCGATACCCTGGATCTTATGCAATCCGGGTTCATGCCCTAAAAGGGCGGACGCATTTTTAGGTTCCACGGCCGCCACCACAACCGCCGGGTTTCTTTCCTTTAAAAACCGCCCTACCCCGCAGAGGGTGCCCCCGCTGCCCAAGCCGGAAACAAAGATATCCACCTTTTTACCGAGTTGCTCCCATATTTCCCGGGCCGTAGTTAAGTAATGTATCTGCGGGTTATCGGGGTTTTCAAACTGCTGGGGCACAAAAATAGAAGGGTCGGCCCCCGCCCGTTTTTCAACCAGCTCCACAGTGCCCATAATACTTTTTTCAGCCGGTGTCAGTATTAATTCTGCCCCCAGGGCCACAATGATTTTCTTTCTTTCCTCGCTCATATTTTCCGGCATGACGATGATCACCCGGTAGCCCTTTTGCACGCCGACAAGAGCCAGCCCGATGCCGGTATTGCCCGAGGTGGGTTCCATAATCGTCATCCCCGGCTTCAGCTTACCCCGTTTTTCAGCTTCTTCAATCATAAACTGGGCCACCCGATCTTTGATACTGCCCCCGGGGTTTAAAAACTCAGCCTTGGCATACAGATTCAAACCTGTCATTTTCTTAAGGCTGACCAGCGGCGTATTGCCGATCAGAGCCAACACCGTTTCCACTGTTTGCAGGGTTTTACCCGGCACCCCCATTCTTGGCTGGTTACCGTTATAGATTGCCTCAGGGTTTTTTTTCATATTGCAGTTCTCCCTTAAATTTTCTGGATGACAGCACAGGCTTGTCTTTTAAACAAAATCTTGCAATTGATAACCACAACTTTATGATCATATGCCAAAAACCCGGCAAAATTGTCAGGTTTAATAGATTTTCGGCAAAAGTTTTGTCGGTTTTCCCTCTCTTTTAATTATATATTCAGATTAACATCTCCTCTAAGCTGAGTCAAGAAAAAGAAAAAACCCGGCAAAAAAAACGGAAATCCTGCCACGCCCGGCTGGTAATGGTATTTAATCTTTTAAATAAGGTCAAACACCTTTGCAAAAATGCCCGGATCATCCCGGTTTGTTTATCTCAAAGGTTTAGCCGCCTGGGAACAGGGAAAAGTACTCAATAGGAAGAAAACCAGATCATGCAAAGGAGCACCTGAAAATGAACAAACAGCAACCGGCGATCCTGCCTGAAGATGCTGCCCCGGCTGCCGGCCGGTCTTGCCGGCAATGTGAACTAAGCGGGCAGGGCAGCAGGGTTATCTGGGGAGAGGGCAACCCCGAAGCTCCCCTGTTTGTTGTTTTAGACAACCCGGGAGCCCGGGAGGATAAGGCCGGCCAACCTTTTTTATGCGGCACCCGGGAAACCCTGCAGGCGACAGCCTTTGAAGCCGGCATCAGGCCCGGTTCCCTGTATATAAGTTATATCCTGAAATGCCGCCCGCGGAGGGCCTATGATAAGGAAAGGGCCCGGGCCACCTGCATCAACTTCCTGTGGGGACAGTTGGCGGCTGTCAAGCCGGAGATCATCATGTGCCTGGGGAACGTTGCCTGCCAATCATTTTTTGCAGACCCGGCGGCAGAGGTAAAACAGCTCCGGGGCAGGGTACACCCCGTCAGGGGCTACAGCGTAATAACCTCCTACCACCCCTTGGCCGTGCGGCGACGGCCCGTTCTTCATAAATACTTTTTGCAGGATTGGCGCCTGGCAGCAGAGCAGCTTAAACAACCCGGGCAGGGCTGACGATGTCTTTTTTAAAAAATGGAGTGCGGGCTTGCTGAAAATGTTGAAAAACATTTCATCTGTTCCTCCTTAAGCTGGAAATAGTTTTGCCAGCACAGGGCTGTCTTCAGCGTTAATTTGGAACTAACGGTCACCGTGTCATAAATAGCCCCCCGCCCAAACTTTTGCCATAACCATTTCAAAGCCACCTCGTCACCCATATTAAGCACCCGTTCAATAATAAAACCTTAGTGGGCCTTCAAATTTAACGTGTCCCAGTCGACATCCCAAAATAACCTTGTAACCGCTGCGGGCATATCCAAAGCATTAGACAGAGCAACCACCTGCCATTTTTTACTATTATTATAACATAAACGGCCTTCAAAAAACCATCCGGCGGTGTTTATTTGGTAAGCTTGTCTATAATCTTGATCATCTCATCTATTTTCTGCTTTTTATCCAGCGGATCGGCGGCGTCGAAGGCCTCCCGCACGCAGTTTCTTAAGTGGGCCTCCAGCACTTCTTTGTTGATGTTTTTCAAAATACCGATAGAGGCCATCAGCTGGATGGAAATATCAATGCAGTAACGATCCTCTTC
>JAAYRR010000019.1 GCA_012518675.1 Bacillota bacterium | reverse complement strand
GCAGGCGCTCAGCCAGGCCCACCTGCTGCAGCAGGGCCCGTCCCTTTTTTTCCCTTTCGCGGGGGGCAACCCCTTCCAGAATTAGGGGCAGCATAGCATTTTCCAGGGCTGTGAAAGCAGGAAGCAGGTTGTAAAGCTGAAAAACAAAACCGATGTAGCGGCGGCGGAAGGCAGACATTCTTTTTTCACTGATTTTGCTCAGGTTATGCCCGTCGATGATAATTTTCCCCTTGGTGGGACGCTCCAGGCCGGAAACAAGATTTAAAAAAGTGGTTTTACCGCTGCCGGAGGTTCCCAGAATGGAGAGGATTTCTCCGGGATAAATCTGCAAATCGATGCCGTTTAAAACGGAAACCACCTCATTGCCCATACGGTACTTTTTAATCAGATTGTTTACCTGGATGATTGGTTGCATAGTCTTTTTGCTCTCTCCTGAATTTTCAAGCTATTGGGCCTTCTTGCTGCCGGTAAAATATGGATAATAAATAACGCTGGTTTGTGCCTATTTTGTGCCTATTTAGACTGATAGCCACGTTTACAATTGGCCAGTACACACTACTGAATCCAAAAATTCATGCTAAAAAAGCATTCCTATGATATAAGACGTAGGAAATTAAAGGATGGTTGCAGATAAAAATGGAAAATTAATATAGAGAGGGCAGCTTTTGCTGGTGATGTAGCTCCGGGTTCCGCTCGAGATCGTTCCACGGTTCAGCTCAGGCTTCCGGCAACTTCCCGGCCGCATCAATTTTACTGAGAAAATGTAGATCATTGCGGTCCTATATTTATGGGATATAACTTGGATAATTAAGAAAATGCGTAACATAATACATACAAAGTACATCAACAATATTATCCTGAGTGTAATTACAACCACTAAACATCGTGGTTAATACAATAATAGTGATAGCCCGGATTAATCACCATTAAAGCAACAGGCTACAACAGAACTGATAAAGTCTTCAAAGTCAGATAGGTGATACTGTATTATTTTATAAATTTCTTCACCGGAGATATCATCATAGAGATGAACTGCACGGTTGCGGAACTTGATCATATTAATCAAATTAGGGAGCTTCTTTTTCGACAGAATTCCAGATTTGACAAGTAATTCGACGGATTCCCTGTACGTCTTGGGAATACCTAAATGCTTCCTGGAAACAATGTGCTGAGAGATATCCAAAACTGCTTCAATAGATATTTGTAATAAGCGGGTAGCCGCATCAAGCATAAACGGATCCTGTAGAAATTCTAGCTGGCTTTTTTTATTTATTTGCTGAAGTTTTCCCAAGTTTCTTTGAATGAATTGGATTTTATCTCGGATTTTATCGGGATTTATCATTTAAATACACCTTTCGTAATACTGCATCATATTCTTTGTTAAAGCGATCCAGGTCGATTTTAAAATCTGCGTATCGTTTACAGACGTACTCATGAAAGTCTTCAAGATAAAATTCTTTTTTACAAAGTAATCTTCCTGTGGAAAGAATTTCAAACTGGAGTGTGATTGGCGCTTTGTTGAGGATCACCAAATTGATATCATCTTCACGTGCGATACTGGTCAGTTCACCGGATATTTCAAGCTCTGTTTCCAGTTCAAGCGCTGTTCCCGGAATAAACAAGACCGCAATATCCACGTCACTGAGCGGTGTCTGGTATTGTGTGCCGTATGAGCCAAAAAGATAGGCCGCGCCCACATCCGGCCGGTTATTAAAATAGCTACATATATCTTTCAGATATGCATCAATATTGATCATTTTGGGGTTTTTACTTAAACGAACCATAGCTTATGTCTCCCTATGTCCATTGTAATCAAAGATCTTTAAATGGTCAACTTTTACAGAAACAGGGCAGGAATTCCACAAAAGGATTTATTTCCTTATACCAGATGAGTGGCGGTTATTTTTCTGGGGTGAGTTTGATTGTGACCGGAGCGCCAAAATGTGTGACGGTGTAATAGGGGCCCTCGTTGGTTATTTTTAAGTCCTTTCCGCTGATCTTTAAGGGGGCCGGGGCATAGAATTTGATCTCCTGCAGGCCACGGGCTTTTAAATCCAGGATGAAGGTGTTGTCTTCCACCTTTTCAACCTCCACCGGGCCGTTAGAGCGGATGATGTGCCATTTTTCAGGCCGGCCGGACTGTGTGCCAAAATAAACATCCTGGGGCTGTTCCAGGCCCAAATAATATTCCCCTGCTGCCGCTTGATGGAAGAAAAGGCCGGAAGTAGTCAGCTCTTTTCCCTGCAGGGCCTCCCCCAATTCGATCTTCAGGCCTAATGTGCCGCGGTATTCCTTGGCCAGGGGGGGTACCAAGCTATAATCCGGTGTGAGCCGCAGGCGCTCAGCCAGGCCCACCTGCTGCAGCAGGGCCCGTCCCTTTTTTTCCCTTTCGCGGGGGGCAACCCCTTCCAGAATTAGGGGCAGCATAGCATTTTCCAGGGCTGTGAAAGCAGGAAGCAG
>JAAYRR010000119.1 GCA_012518675.1 Bacillota bacterium | reverse complement strand
TTGCAATGGTAATGCCACGATCACGCTCCTCCGGCGCTTTGTCAATTTCCTCAAAGTTGGTCTTGCTGGCATAACCTTTACTGGCTAAGCAAAAGGTGATCGCCGCAGTCAGTGTGGTCTTGCCATGGTCAACGTGTCCAATCGTCCCCACGTTAACGTGCGGTTTGGTCCTTTCAAACTTTTTCTTGGCCATTGTCCCTCAAATCCTCCCTTTTTAACCCATTTTTCTGTGCTTTCAAGGTAGTCTTGACCGGTAATTAAATAAAAAAATAGAAACCCCCTGTGGCCTGCTGTTTCTTTACCGTCCTGTTGCCGTTCTGCAGCTAGTTGATCTGTGTCAAATAGTATTGGCCCTAAATTGCATGAATGTATTTCAGTTTTTATAAAAAATATAATTATGATCGGAATACAGGATGGTTGCGGAAGGGGTTTACAAAACATTAAAGAAATAACTGGTGGCGGCGCAGGGATTCGAACCCCGGACACTACGGGTATGAGCCGTATGCTCTAACCAACTGAGCTACACCGCCATGGAGCTCACGACCGGAATCGAACCGGTGACCTTATCCTTACCAAGGATACGCTCTGCCGACTGAGCTACGTGAGCCAACAATAATAAAGCTAATCCGGGACATGCTTGCCTGGCATGCAAATATTTATTTGGTTAACCCGCTACAGATTAACCAAATAAGAACGTATATCTTTAATTTATATAAAATAGCTGATTGTTTGCTGGTTGCGGGGGTAGGATTTGAACCTACGACCTCCGGGTTATGAGCCCGACGAGCTACCTGACTGCTCCACCCCGCGCCGATGTTTGAAAAACTTGTTCACGCCTGCTTTTTTTGATAACATTTATGTTTCCCCATAGGGATCTAAATTATGAGTAAACTTTGATTTTTTTTATCTCTTGCAGACAAAAGTAATTCTAACATCAATTATCAGGTTTGTCAAGCAGCTTTTCCGCGTGTTGTAGCTATTCTGTGATAATGTCATGTTGAATTTGTTCTGATAAAATGTCACCTATGCGAGAGGAGACATTTATTATGACCCAGCGGGAAATTACCAGGCTGCAGGTCATCAACCAAACTATTGATGCCGTAACCACCCTCAGGGAAGCAGCTGTATTACCGGGAAGCCCCCGCAGTGCTGTATTATTAAATTATATTATTAGTATAGATGCAAAAAGCAGACCAAAGCCCGGGCCGGGGCTTAATCTTTTTAATTGGGGGGATAATAATTGCAGTGCACTTTAACTAAGAAAAGGAGCTGATTTGTTTTGAAGGCTGTAATTATGGCCGGCGGCGAGGGTGCCCGGCTGCGCCCCCTGACTTGCGACCGGCCCAAACCCATGGTTCCCATAATGGATAAGCCGATGATGGAATATATTGTGGAGCTCTTGGCTGCACATAATTTGCAGGATTTGGCTGTCACCTTGCAGTATCTGCCTGAACAAATTCAAGAACACTTTGGTGAACAGTCACCTGCGGGCACTAAGTTCAGCTATTTCCTGGAAGAAGAACCCCTGGGTACAGCCGGCAGCGTCAAAAATGCTGCTTCTTTTTTGGATGATACTTTTATGGTAATCAGCGGTGATTGCCTTACCGATATAGATTTGACGGCAGCAATTGAATTTCACCGCCAGAAAAAAACCTTGGTAACCATTGTTTTGACCCCCCAGGAAAACCCGTTGGAATATGGTATTGTCATGGTTAACGATGAAGGAAGGATTATTCGCTTCCTTGAAAAGCCGGGGTGGGGCGAGGTTTTCAGTGACACGGTGAATACGGGGATCTATATTTTAGAACCGGAGGTTCTGAACTATATTCCCTCCGGCAAAAAATTTGATTTCAGCCGCGACCTTTTCCCCCTGCTAATGGAAGAAGGCCAACCCCTTTACGGTTGTGTGCTGCCCGGCTACTGGTGCGATATCGGCAACCTGGAACAATACCGTTTTGCACATTATGATATTTTAAAGAAAAAAGTAGAGATCACCTTGCCGGCAAAAGAAGAAAAACCGGGAATCTGGCTTGCAGAGGGGGTCTTTATAGATGAAGAAGCCTTGCTCCAGCCCCCGCTGTATATCGGCCAGGGCACCTTCATTGGTGCCCGGACCCAGATTGGTGCCTATACCGTTTTGGGGGCCTACAATAATGTCTATGACAAGGCCTCTGTTAAAAGGGGTGTAACCTGGAAACGGGTAACTTTGGGCAGGAATTCTGTTGTTAGAGGGGGGGTTTTGGCCGGCGATACCCGCCTGGAAGACGGGGCCTCTGTATATGAAGGGGCGGTGATCGGTGCAGGGAGTATCGTGGAAGACCGGGCGACATTAAAACCCGATGTGAGAATTTGGCCCTATAAGAGAATTGAAAGCGGTGCCCGCGTGAACAACAACCTTATTTGGGGCAACCAATTCCGGCGTTCACTGTTTGGCACTGACGGGGCCCAGGGCGAACTA
>JAAYRR010000118.1 GCA_012518675.1 Bacillota bacterium | reverse complement strand
CGTACCTATTGTGCTGTTGACTGACCATTTAAACTACCGCAAAAGGGATAAACAACTACCCTCCGGGAGGGCAGGCAATAAACGCGCTATCTGCAGGGCGGTGTTTTAGGTAGCACAATAGATTTCTTTGTTCACTGGCAGCAGTTCCCATTAACGGCTGAACTATAAAAATCAGATGAACAGAAAGTTCCAAGATACGGTTCTGTGAAGCGGCGGAGGTGAAATTCCCCCACCCTACTTGACCCGCGTGTTCCCCAGCGTGGGATGCTAGAGGAATACAGCAGCTCCAGGTTGAAAACATGGGGGAAGAAGGGAGAAGATGTTAAGGGATTTTTTGACGTTTATTAAAGGGGGAAATGTGCTCGATTTGGCTGTAGCGGTGATCGTGGGAGGGGCTATCGGTGGGATTGTCAGTTCTTTGGTTGAAGACATTATTATGCCTGTTATCGGGGTCATACTTCAGGGGGTTGACTTTACGGGCCTCTCTTTAACTTTCGGTAAGGCCCGGCTGGCCTACGGTAATTTTGTCCAGGCAGTGGTCAATTTTTTTAGTGATTGCCTTTGTTGTTTACAGGCTCCTGCAGCCCCGCAACCCTCCCCGCAGGAGGAACTTCTAAAAGAAATAAGGGATATTTTAAAAAAACGGTAGTGCAGGGATACAAGGGGACGAGCCTATTGTGCTGCAGTAAGTGGTTGTCCCGCAACCACCGGTTGACACCTTGCCAGCCCCACTTTATTGCCTGCCAACCGCCAATCCGGGTATATTATTGGTGGCCCGAATGTTTTTAATAGGGGGGAAGAGGAAGTGATATTGGCGGATAAAATTATCCATCTCCGCAAATTGTTGGCTTTGACCCAGGAGGAACTTGCTGCCCAATTGAGGGTTTCCCGCCAGGCGGTCTCAAAGTGGGAAGGTGCCCTGTCTGTTCCCGATATGGAAAGAATTATTCAACTGGCCAGATTTTTCAGAGTGACAATTGACTACCTGTTGAAGGATGAAATGCAAAGCCCGGAGCACTTTGCGGCTGACCCGGAGGGTGCTCCGGGTGACAAGAGAACAGCCATGACAATTTTTGACGCAGAAGAATGGATGGTAGTTTCCATTTATTCCCGCACTAACACATTAACCGTCCCGCGTCACCCCAATATGCTATAATATAAATAATATTGTTTTATGGAAGACATAACCTTCCTTCTACTAATACATAATTCAACATACGCAGCATAAGGCATACTTGTGGATGGTTTAGGATGTAGTGGTTTAGGGATTTTCCTGCAGGTTAGTGTAATTGAACGATTTTTTTCTGTCCAAACAAGGCGCCTGCCCTCTGGCTGCCTTGTTTTTTTATATTTAAATATCTTGGGGGTGTTAAATTGACATGTATGAACTTGTTGAAACCTATCAGAAACATCAGGAAAATACAGATCTTGCTTGCAAACTGGTAGAAAACGCTTTTGCTTTTTGCCAGGGTCTTGGTTTTGATCATTGGAAAATAATTATGTTTGATCCAGGTAAACGGTATGGGACTATACAGTATTCTTCCGAAAACCCCCGGGAAAGCCTGCTTCATAAACAGGAAACGATAATTTTTGATCAGGTGGATCACAAATCTTTTCTTAAGGTAGTTACAGATGAAAAAAAAATTGTCATTCATCGGCCCACTGATAATGATCAATATATTTCCATTTCAGAAGGGGTTTCCACAGAATTATATTGTCCCTTATTTTCATTTGGTAAACTCAGGGATGTTATTGGTTGTCTTTATCTTTCCAAAAAGGATAATACAAAGAACGATATAAACGAACAACTGGCTGATAAAAATATAGTTTCCCACATGGATGTTATACAAAGAATATTTAGCCTGATTAGCAGGGAATACATTGAAGAATGGGGTTTTTTTGATTTGGTACATGTTTTATCTGAAATCATTAAGGCCAGGGAGCCATTCATGTGTAATCACGCATATAACGTAGCGCTTTTGAGTAATCTTGTGGGTCTAAAACTGGGCCTTTCAGATGAACAATTGCACAGGCTTTATATTGCCGCCTTACTGCATGACATAGGGAAACTATATATATCAGATACTATATTGAACAAATCAGGCCCCTTAACAGAAACAGAAAGGAAGGAACTAGACAGGCATCCCGTGTATAGTTGCCGTATAATAAAGGATTTAACCAGCAGGTACAATATCCTGCAGGGTATCGAAAAAATTGTGTTACATCACCATGAAAGATATGATGGTACAGGCCATCCCTGCGGTGCAAAAGGGGAAGACATACCTTTGAAAAGTAGGATACTGTCTATTGCTGATGCAGTTGATGCAATGCTTTCCAAAAGAAGCTATAAGGAACCACGGTCAATAAAAAATGTTATCAGTGAGCTTGCCTCCCTTGTGGGTAAACAGTTTGATCCACAACTTGCCAGTATTATGATTGATATACTAATAAAAGAACAGGGAAACCAGAAAACTATTCTAAAGGGGCCAATTAACGTAGGTACCTTTGAATTGTTGACCACCAAAAGAGCATGCCAATTACAAGGAACCTTGATAAAGGCTAAGGGGGGCGGTTATCGGTTTAAGGTGGACAGCAATGAATGTTTATGTGCGAAATGTAACTTCCCTTTACAGGATTTAAAAAAGGCTGCCTTTCACATGGAAGATAACGGTAAAATATATGAATATGATGCTACAGTCAAATACAAGGATAAAAACAATATATATATATCCAAACTGGTACCTCTGTTATCACAACCTTATTTTAGTTTTCTTTGGGAACTGAAAGGAACAGCTATTCAAAAAGATCTATCCATTATGGAAGTTACTACCTATAAAATTGGTGGTGGTCAACTTGGTTTCTGTTTTCAAAGGGATCAATTAAAAGATATGGATTGTTTGGGGAACATTACCTCAATACGGGTGCGCTTTGAGGATAACAGCGAAATTACCGTTACAGGAAAAGTAACTAGGACAGTTAAAATTGGCAATAAACTATACTGTGAATATAAGTACTTGAACATCCCCGAAAGAACCCGAGATAAAATATTTGGTCAGATTTTTAAAAAACATTTAGAGATGCGGCAGGGTTTTTTTGGTATAAGGTAGTGATGGGGGAACTGATCAAGGGGACCGGGCATTCTGATACTTGTCCCACCATTTTTTGTAAGCATAAAAAGGGGGTGCCCATAGGGAACCCCCCCCCATTGCTATAATATGCTTGCAAATTTTAGGGGGAATTTTCCTTATAGCAGTTCAGTTAAACTAAGTTTAAATGTAAAATTTTGTGCTATAATTAAAAAACATACCCTAACCTCCCTGGAAATTCTGTGACCATAAACAGACGGGGTTCTCATTTGGTGTAATATTTTGTTTAATAAAAATTAAAAAATTACAACCTGGTTACCGCCACAGTGGCTGTTTTTTTGCCAACCTTTGCTGGAAATGCGCTTAACCCTGCGCTATAGGTTATTGGGGGAGAAATGCATTGTTCTGCCCTGCCCTTCAGCTGGGCGGTTTCAGATTATGTTCTGGCCGCAGCAGCTTTTTTGATTCCCATAGGCCGGTTGTCGGATATTATTGGTTGGAAAAAGGTATTCATTTTGGGCCGGGGAACATTCGCTGCTGCTTCGTTTTTATGTGCCCTGGCCTGTTCTATGATGGTACTTATTGTTGTTCGCTGTATAGAAGGAATGGGTGCGGCAGCAATGTTTGGTGCCGGTATTGCTATTTTGTCTTCATTTTTACCCATTCAGGAAAAAGGTAAGGTGCTGGGGTTTCTTTAGGTGACAAGAGATAAGAAAGTACGATGCTTATCATGGAGTCGGTGGACCGGGGATTTTATGGTGTAGCTGCTTCCACCCTGTCGACCATGTGCAATACCGGCCAAGCATTGAGCACGGCGGTGGTGGCTTTAATAATTTCTTTGTATCTGGGGGATGTTCAGCCAACCCCTGCTTTTTCTGCAGAATATGTGCGGGCAACCCGTACCGCTTGCCTGATATTTGCAGTCATTTGTGGGGGAGGAATTTTCGCATCGCTGGCCAGGGGCAGAACAGTCAGGGAGGAAACTGACGCAACCCATCTGAAGGAACAGTAGGGAGCGAAACTTTACAAGGGTATGATGCACAGGGAATGTTTTTAAATAGGCGCTGGACTTTTGGGCACAACAAAGAAATACAATAATATTGATGCCTTACGGGGGAGGGTAAGGGATGGAAGTTGCGGTGGTATGTGGCGGCTTATTAATATTTTTAGCCAGGGTTTTGGATATGTCCCTGGCCACCCTGCGTATTTTGATGCTGGTGAGAGGGCGCAGCCTGTTGGCTTCGACGATCGGTTTTTTGGAATCAATAATTTACTTATTGGCCTTAAGCCAGGTAGTGCAGAACATGAACAGCGCTTTGAATATTGTGCTTTTTGCCGCGGGGTTTGCGGTAGGTAATTTTGTGGGCAGCAGGATCGAGGAACGTATTGCCTTGGGGTATGTAAATGTGCAGGTTATCTCTGTGGATCGCCATGAGTCCCTGCAGGTACAGCTACGGAATGAAGGTTTTGGTGTCACCTCTGTAGAGTGCAGTGGAAAGGACGGCCGGCATAACATCCTTTATATTCTTGCCAAAAGACGTGACTTGCCCAAGTTAATGGCCAAGGTTAACAAAGAGGACCAGGAAGCGTTCATTTTTGCGGTGGATACCTGTAAAAATTTAGGCGGCTTTTTCCCGATGCATAAAGCTAAATGAAAGTAATTTACAGCAGGATTAACAGGAGGAACGCACATGAACCGTTATAAGGCTATTGCCATGCTTGATTCCGGGGTGGGGGGGCTGACTGTTGCCCAGGAGATCTTTAGGCAGCTGCCGGCAGAAAATGTTGTTTATTTTGGCGATACCGCGCACATGCCCTACGGGCCCCGTTCCCCCGAACAAATCAGGGGCTTCGTCTATGAAATCAGCGCTTTTCTGCAGACCCAGGAAGTTAAAGCCTTGATTATTGCCTGTAATGTTGCTACCGCTGCCGGGTTGAATTATTATGCCCAAAAGGTGGATCTGCCGCTTTTAGGAGTGATTGAACCGGCGGTTAGGGCCGCCTTGCGGCATACTAAAACCGGTAAAATTGGGGTGATCGGCACGGCCGGGACGGTAAAAAGCGGTGCTTACAGCCGGGCTTTTCAAAGGCTGGCTCCTGAAGTGGAGTTATACAGCCAGGCCTGCCCCCTGTTTGTTCTCATTGTAGAAAACGGCTTGGTAAATTCCCCTGAGGCACGCTGTGTGGCACAGAAATATCTGCAACCGCTGCTGGCAAAGGGGATCGATGTGTTGATCATGGGCTGCACCCATTATCCTCTCCTGGCCGGTGTAGTCCAGGAAATTGTCGGACCTGCGGTTAGGCTGATCAGCTCGGCAGAGGAAACGGCACGGGAAACAAAGGAACTTTTAGCTTGCAGAAACTTGCTGCGCCAGGAAAACCCTGCACCACAGCACCGCTATTTTGTCAGTGGGCCGGCTAAGCCTTTTGCAGACTTGGCGGCAACTATTTTGCGCCGCAAACCCAATGCTTACCAGGTTATCCTGCCCTGGTAACTGTTTTTGGGGCACATTTTGCGATGGTTTGTCATCCCAATTAGGCCCGGGGGGCGGCAGCCGGGGAGGCGTATTTTGTGGCTGGTAATATTTTTTCATATTTAGCTTTTGACCGCTATAAATATAGATAGTAGGACAAAGGTTAGGATGTGAAAATAGTGAGGGCTGGCAAAGGATTTTTGCAGCGCTATATTTTTTGGTTGTTTCTTTTTGGTTTGGTTTTATTGTTTTCCGGCTGCCTGCAAAATTTTTTCCTGCCAAATTCTCAACAGGAAAAAGGGGCAGGAAACGTTCCTTCCCAGGAAGAAAAACCAAGGCGGGCTGAAATAGAGGACCTGCCTGTCGGGGTACTGTACCCCAGACTGTACTTAGTGGATGGAAAGAAGGAATACCTGCTGCCGGTTACAGTAGCCTTGCCCTGGACGGAGGGGGTAGCCAAGGCCACCCTGAATAAGCTGATTGAAGGCCCAACCCCGGCCCAGGAAATGCGCTACGGGTTGAATTCGCCCCTGCCCCCGGCAACAAAGGTGCGGGGGCTGGCAATTCGGGAGGGGTTGGCCAAGTTGGACTTGAGTGCAGATTTCCTGGACTATGATCCCGGGGAGGAAAGGTTTGTTTTAAACAGTGTCCTGTTTACACTTTTACAGTTTCCCGCTGTAAAAAAAGTACAGCTGCTAGTAGAAGGGGCCCCCCTGGAAACCTTCCCCGGGGGGACTGCCGGGAAGGAAGCCTTTGGGCCTGAGGAGGGTTTAAACCGGGAAACCAAGGAGGATGAATTTCCCGGTTTGGGAAAAACCCAGGGTGTAACAGTTTATTTTTGCACCCTCTTAGGTGAAAACCACGTTTTTTATGTTCCTGTCACCCGTTTTGTGCCGGCAGAAGAGGATCCTGTGGCGGCGGCGGTGAAGGAACTCTTAAAAGGGCCGCAAGCCGGGCGATCCCTTTTCAGTAACCTGCCCGCGGTTGCCGGGTTGCGTAGTTACAGGTTGGAGGAAGGTCTTTTAACTGTAGATTTTTCCCGGGAACTATTGGGCTACCAGGGTGGGCTGCGCGGGGAAAAAAACATATTAATGCAGTTGGTTCTAACTTTGACGGCAATCCCGGGTGTGGAAAAGGTTCAGGTTTTGATTGCCGGCGAAGGGATCGATCTGCCCTATGGCACTTCCTTTAAAGAACCGCTGGCCCAGCCGGTACTGGTTAATGCTTTGTTTAGTTCCTACCAAGGCAGTGTGCCTGACAGCCCGGAAAAAAACGGGATTAATAACCAGGCAGATTAAGGGTATAATGGGTAATGATTTTTTAGAAGTTCTGTTTGCAAAATATTTTCGACCAAATTTACCAGTTGTCAATTCCAGGAAAGCAGGGAAAAACAGATGCGTGCTGATGGACGGGGTAGTGATGAACTGAGGCAGGTTAAGATTACCCGGAATTTTTTGCGTTATGCCGAAGGTTCAGTGTTGATGGAGGTCGGCAACACCCGGGTAATTTGTGCGGCTTCGGTTGAAGAAGGGGTCCCCCCCTGGATGAAAGGTGGGCGACGGGGTTGGATAACGGCTGAATATTCGCTGCTTCCCCGCTCTACACAGAACAGAATTGTCCGGGAGGCGGCACGTGGGAGAATTAGTGGGCGCACGCATGAGATTCAGCGACTGATCGGGCGGGCCCTGCGGGCGGTGATAGACTTGGGGGCACTTGGGGAAAGAACGATCTGGCTGGATTGCGATGTGCTGGAAGCCGATGGAGGCACACGGACGGCAGCGATTACCGGTGCCTTTGTAGCCTTGGTTGATGCTTTACACCACCTCAAAAAAGTAGGGAAATTAAGCAGCCTGCCCTTAACTGACTATGTAGCGGCGGTGAGTGTGGGGTTGGTTAACGGTGAACCCCGTCTGGATCTTTCCTATAAAGAAGACAGTGGGGCAGATGTGGATATGAACATTGTGATGACCGGCCGCGGGGAACTTGTTGAAATTCAGGGTACCGCTGAAAAAAAACCCTTCAGCAAAAGTGAATTGGACGCTCTTTTAGCATTGGGTAAACGGGGCATCGATATTCTTATTTCCCAACAAAAGGAATCCTTGGGGGAGGCGGCCCCCGGAATGGGCCGGGCAAAAAACAGAAAACTGATTTTGGCGACACACAACCGGGGGAAGGTTGATGAACTGCAAAAAGTGCTAGCCGCCTTGCCTTTAAAAATATTGTCCCTGCGGGATCTCCCCGCTTTGCCACTGGTGGCTGAAACAGGGTCGACCTTCAGGGAAAATGCTCTCCTTAAAGCAGAAACAATCAGCCGCCTTACCGGTGAAACGGTTTTAGCCGACGATTCAGGGTTGGAGGTTGCTTTTCTGGAAGGCAGGCCGGGGGTTTTTTCAGCCCGTTTTGCCGGTGAAGGTGCTACTGATGAAGATAATAATGCTTATTTGTTGGAATTAATGTCCACAGTCCCCCCGGAAAAAAGAAAAGCACGTTTTGTTTGTGTGATGGCCTTGGCTGTCCCCGGTCAAAAAACAGCTGTAGTGGAGGGCACCTGTGAAGGTTTTATTGCCGCTGCACCACGCGGCAGCTGTGGTTTTGGTTATGATCCACTTTTTATTTTTGCTGAAAAAGGCAAGGCGGGGGAGGGCCAAACCTTTGGAGAAATGGAACCGCAGCAAAAAAACCGTGTCAGCCACCGGGGCAAGGCCTTGGAAAAAATTAAGAAAATTTTGTCCGGTTTAAATTCAATTTAAGCTTGCGGGGTTTGCCGGCCCGGTCTGGTCCATCTGCTTTGAGTGCCCCGGCCAGGTTAAAGACATAAAGCCGGTTTGCAGCTGGTGGTGTAAAAAACATTTTAAAGGCTGCAAAGTCAAAGAGGGCTCGACCCGTTCGGTGTTGTATTTTTCTCATTCTTGTGTTAAGATCCCTATTGTGGAGTCAGTGAAAACTTTCTAGCGGGGCGTGGCGCAGTTTGGAAGCGCGCTTGGTTTGGGACCAAGAGGTCGCAGGTTCAAATCCTGTCGCCCCGACCACAATTAAAGGGGCTTTTGTTTAACAGCCCCTTTAATATTTTCAGGAGGGTATTGTATGCCTGCAGCCGTTACATATTTCTTTTTTAGGTACGGTATTTTCGGGCCTCAGCTTGGCAGTTGTCGTTTCTATTATTTTTTTGGCACTTTTTTAGGCTTCAACAGCCTGTCCCATTGTTGCAAATTACCTGTTTTTTGTGAAACTTCAATTGGTAGGGCCAATATTGACATAACAAAATATTAATGCTATACTTTAAACGAAATTTTACAGCAGGGTGTAGTAGGCTAAGGAAAATGTTGTTTTTTACCCACCTGTTATCATGTAATGAGGAAGGGTATAAAAGAGAGAAAACATTATCTGACGGGAGGGGGGACAAGGGGGAAAAGGTATTACTTAAGGGAAACGATGGGTACTGTTCAGGAGGAACAAGAGAAGCTTTATTTTGTAGAAAAAAAGTTTTTCTTAGGAGGGGAAAAAGTTGAAGCTGAGTCGTCGATCATTCATTAAGCTCGTAGGGGCAACAGGCGCCGGTCTATCTTTGACCCAGTTGGGCTTTAATGTACAGCCCATTGAAGCAGCGTCAAATGAATGCAGAATCCACAGTGCCAAGGAGTATACCTCCATTTGTAACTTTTGTTCGTGCGGCTGTGGTATGATCTGCCATGTTAAAGATGGGAAACTGATCAACCTGGAAGGGGATCCGGATCACATTATTAACGAAGGGGCACTTTGCAGCAAAGGTGCTTCCCAGTATCAAGTGCCTTATGCCAGTCACCGCGGTACAACACCGCTATACCGTGCCCCGGGTAGTGATCGGTGGGAAGAAATAGACTGGGATACCGCCATCAATAAAATTGCCCAAAAGATGAAGGACACCCGTGATGAAAATTGGATTGCTGAAGAAACGGTAGGGGGCCAAACCTATAAAGTAAACCGTACCGATGCGATAGGTTTCTTAGGCGGCGCACAGATCAACAACGAAGAATGCTATCTCTTTACCAAGATGGCCAGGGGGATGGGGGCCTGTTTTTTAGAACACCAGGCCCGGGTCTGACACAGCCCCACGGTCGGCAGTTTGTCGGCCTCATTCGGGCGTGGCGCCATGACCAACCACTGGATTGATTTGAAGAATGCCAAGTGTTTTTTAATTGAAGGCAGCAACTGTGCTGAAAACCACCCCATGTCTATGAAATGGATCACACAGGCTAAGGACAACGGAGCAGTTGTTATCCACGTTGATCCCCGCTATACGAGAACCTCTCAGATAGCAGATATTTATGTCCGTATTCGTCCGGGTACGGATATTGCTTTTTTAAACGGTGTAGCCAAATATCTCATAGACAACAAACTTTATGACGAATACTTTGTCCTCAACCAAACCAATGCTTTATACCTTGTGGATGAGGACTTTGGTTTTGCAGACGGCGTTTTTTCCGGCTATAATGCCGCTGACCGCAAATATGACAACAGTTCCTGGAGCTATGCGCTGGATGGAAACAGAAAGCCCCGGGTTGCAGAAAGCATTGACGACCCGCGGTGTGTAATGGCCAGAACCAGGGAATTCCTCAAACGCTATGACCTCAAAACAGTTTCTGATATTACAGGTGCCTCCGAAGATCAAATCAAATTAGTTGCAGAAACCATGGCCAAAAACCGACCGGGAACCTGTATGTATGCCCTGGGAATGACCCAGCATACTGTCGGGTTGCAAAACATTCGCGGTTTTGGGCTTGTGCAGCTTCTCCTGGGGAACATTGGCCGGCCGGGCAGCGGTATCAACGCCTTGCGCGGGGAACCCAATGTGCAGGGATCAACGGATATGGCCTGCTTGTTTGGGTACCTGCCGGGCTACCTTGCTCCGCCCAACCACAACGTAGCAGATCTGGACACCTGGACGTCTTCAACAGGAACATTCAGGCTGACTTTTCTGATTAACCTGTTAAAAACCTGGTACGGTGAACATGCCACCCCAGAAAACGAATATTGTTTCAATTGGTTGCCCAAAAAGAACGGTACAGTTGACTATTCTATATTCAGTATGTTTGAATCTGCAATTACTGAACAAAAATTGAAAGTACTTTATTGTGTTGGACAGAACCCCTTGGTGACCCAACCTAACCTGAATGTGGTATTCGATGGGCTGAAAAACATGGAAATGGTTATCGTGCAGGATCCTTTTCTTACCGAAACAGCATGTTTCTGGGAAAGGCCCGGCACAGATGCATCAACTATTGACACGGAAGTAATCTATCTGCCGGCGGCAGCTTTTCTGGAAAGGGAAGGCACCCTGAGCAACTCCGGCCGGTTGGTGCAGTGGCGTTATACAGGCATTACGCCCCCCGGTATCGCCAAGCCTGATCTTGAAATAATCGATCTTATCTTCCGCAAAGTTCGTGACCTGTATGCAGGTTCAACAGCTGCTAAAGACGTGCCGCTTCTGAACATAACCTGGGATTATCCCAATGAAGATAACCCCACCTTTGCAGAAGCAGTGTTGAAGGAACTCAACGGTTATAACCTTGTTACGGGCGAACTGAATAAAGGCATTGGTGAACTGAAGGCTGACGGCACAACGTCCGCCGGAAACTGGCTTTATGCCGGTGTATACGCCAACGGTGTAAACCTTTCCAAGAGAAAGGATAACCAGACAGACCCCAGTGGCCTGGGCATCTATCCGGGCTTTGCCTGGAGCTGGCCGGGCAACATGCAGGTGCTGTATAACCGTGCTTCCTGCGACCTTGAAGGACGTCCTTACGACGAAGAAAACAAGCTCATCTGGTGGGATGAAGCACAGGGCAAATGGGTGGGCTACGATACACCTGATGTTCCCAATGCAGCCCATGGGCCGGATACCCCCAACGGGCAGAAACCCTTCAGGATGTCTGGCGAAGGTGTGGGGCGGCTGTTGGCATTAAAATATCAGGATTTTGAACCCGATGCCGTGTTACCGCGTGATACATCATCGGTGCCTGCAGATGGGCCCATACCGGAATTTTATGAGCCAGTTGAAAGCCCGGTGTCCAACATTCTGCACCCGGCGGTGCACTATAACCCCTGTACGGTCTATCCGCGCAAGGGTATGGAAGAATACCAGCCGATCGGTACAGTGGACGAATATCCATATGTGTTGATGACCTCCAGTTTGGCTGAACACTGGTGTGCAGGATCGGTAACGCGTAACATGACCTGGCTGAATGAAATGTATCCGGAGCCAATTATCGAAATGCCGGTAACATTAGCTGAAAGGCTGGGCGTCAAAAATGGGGAACAGGTCAAAGTTTGGTCGGCACGTGGCGAAATGAAGGTTAAGGCCCACGTTACGAACAGGATGCAGACAATGATCATTCATGGTCAAGAGGTAGATGTAGTCTGGATGCCTTATAACTGGGGCTTCAAAGGTTTAAGCACCGGGCCAAGCACAAACTATCTCACCATTGACGCTGGTGATCCCAATACCCGTATTCAGGAAACAAAGGCGTGCTTAATCAATATCTGTAAGGTATAACCAACAGGCAAGATGCCCTGTATACCGGTCGAATTACGACCAAGCGGCTGTTAAACCTGTGTTTTTCGGGTTTGATCTGTCCCCGGTCATTCCTCTTGCCTGTCAAGAAGTGGCCTGCAGTGGCAGTGCTTTTTACAACAGTACTTCTTAAGGAGGTTTGAAATGGGTAGTTTACATGCAGCTATCAAAGACTGGATCAAAAAGCGTCCTTACCTTAGCGAAATTGCCAAGCTTCAGGAAGTAATAGCTACTGTTATTGATGAGAACACCGCTCCGGAACAGCAAATTGACGACTATGACTGGGATCATATTATTTCCGAAGTCAAGAAAGGTATTCCAGTTTTAAAGGTTATAAAACTTGATAATAAAATTATAAAAAACGCTGCTGACCTCCTAACGGGTATTGTCAGTGCATTGGCCACAGCAAATTTGCCGGAAAAAACAGTGCAGTTTTGCCAAAAACTGCAGGCGGTTTTGTCTGGAAATACAGAGCTGGCAAGCAGGATTATTGAAAAAGTAACCGGGGACAACGATGTCCAACTTAAGAATGCCGGAATAAGTGAAATCGACGAAGGTTTTCTTGTTTTTCTGGCCTGGAGCTCCTTGGCTGAAACTTTAAAACCGTTAAAATCCAAATTAATGGAGTTATTGGAGGGTAACCGGTGGAGAAGAGGCTATTGCCCCATTTGTGGGCAGTTGCCAGCCATGGGCCAATTGGTGACCGTCGCCCAGGATCAGGGCCGGGAACGTGAGTTGATCTGCGGGTGTTGTCAGATGAGGTGGCAGTACAGAAGGATCGGCTGTCCCTACTGCGATAACCAGGAACAGGAAGCCCTGAAAATTATCGAGGTTGCCGAGGAAGCCGATTTGCGAATCGATACCTGCGATAAATGCAAGTCATACTTGAAAATATATACCGGTGAAGGAAACCGGCAGGTAGCGTTGGCAGATTGGTCTAGCCTGCACCTTGATCTAATCGGGGAAAAAAACGGCTATAAACGAACCGGATATCAAATGTATAAACCTTAACAGTTCTGTTTTATCCGGATCTGCAGCAGACCTTTGCGCCATTAAAAGAGGGGGGGTGAAGGGTCAAGCAGCTATGGTCTTGGCGCCAAGGGAAAAACGGTTGTAACTCTCAGGAGTATCAATCGCTGGAATGGGGCTAAGACATCTGAGACCGGGGCAACAAGATACTGAATATATTACGCCGGACTTATATTTATCCGGTTCAGGTTGTCCGGGTCGGGAAAGGTTTAGCCATGACCTGAATGGGTTGAAAGTGAATTTATTTAAATGGTACTGATCTTCAGGAGGTGATTTGATTGACGGTAAAAACTTTTTCACGGGGAGTATTTCTTCCCCACTATAAGGAGTTTTCCGAAAATAAGTCCATCACCGCCATCCCTCTGCCCAAGGAGGTAGTAATACCCTTGCACCAGCACACCGGGGCGCCTTGTCGTGCCGTTGTCAAGCCGGGGGATGAAGTCAAAGCCGGGCAGCGCATTGGTGAATCCGATGCTTTTGTGACTGCATTTATTCATGCCAGCGTTGACGGAAAGGTGAAGGCAGTGGAGCCCCGTCCGTACTTTACCGGCACCAATGTGGAAAGCGTTGTGATCGAAGTTGATGCCAAGCAAGGCGAAACTGCCTGGCAGGAACGTGATGTATCTAAGCTGAACATCGATCAGATCAAGGATGCTATTAAAAATGCCGGCATTGTAGGCATGGGGGGAGCAGCGTTTCCAACACACGTTAAATTAAGCCCGCCTACAGCTATCGACGCTTTTATTGTCAATGCCTGTGAATGTGAACCCTTCCTCACTTGCGACCATCGTATGATGGTGGAAATGACTGATGCATTGATAGCTGGTGCCCGCCTTATACAGAAGGTTGTCAGTGCGCCAAGGGTTATCTTTGGCGTAGAAACCAACAAGCCCGATGCTATCCAGGCACTGAACGCTAAAATTGCCGGGGAAACCGGTTTTCAAGTGGTGCCTTTGGATGTCAAGTACCCCCAGGGTTCTGAAAAACAGCTGATTAAGGCTGTTTGTGACAGGGAGGTGCCCCCGGGCAAACTGCCTTTCGATGTAGGGGTTGTGGTGCAAAACGTGGCTACCTGCATTGCTGTTTACGATGCCTGCCGTTATGATAAACCGCTTATAGAAAGGGTTTTAACGGTAACAGGGGATGCAGCTGCCAGGCCACAAAACATTTTGGCCAGGATCGGTACACCGATCAGCCACATCATCGAACACTGCGGTGGTTTCAAGGGAGAAGCCGGTAAGGTGATTATGGGCGGCCCGATGACGGGATGGGCCCAGACCAGACTGGACATTCCCATCGTTAAGGGTACCAGCGGCATCTTGCTATTTTCCCAAGCTATGGTAGCAGAAACCCAGCATATGGCCTGTGTGCGCTGCGGTAAGTGCGTGGACCATTGTCCCATGTTTTTGTATCCCAACTATATCGGAACTTATGCTGAAACCGGTCGCTTCGATCTGGCAGCTGAATGGGGCGCCATGGTCTGTTTTGAATGCGGGGTATGTGTTTATGTTTGCCCCTCCAACCGGCCTATCGTCCAATTCGTACGGGAAGCTAAAAGACAGATCGCTGCAGCCCGGGCGGCTAAAAATTAAGCTGTGGGCCGAAACCCGCAAGCGAATAAATACCAATAATCAGTTAAGGAGGGAAACAACAATATGGCGGATCAGAAATTGTCTTTAACACTTTCGTCTTCTCCACACCTAAGATCATCCGACACCGTAGCCAATGCGATGCAGGACGTTTTGCTCGCCCTTTGTCCTGTAACGATTGTATCCATAATCTTTTTTAAACTACATGCTGTATTTTTGATTCTTGTTTGTCTGGCTGCCGCTGCTTTGACGGAGCTTATTTTTAGAAAAGCAATGAACAAACCGTCCTCTTTGCATGACGGCAGTGCTTTGGTAACAGGTTTGCTGGTGGCTCTATGTTTTGGGCCTGCTACTGCCTGGTGGACAGCTGCACTTTGTACATTTATAGCTGTTGGTGTCGCCAAAGAATTGATGGGTGGCCTGGGGTGGAACCGCTTTAACCCTGCCCTGTTTGGCCGTGTATCGGTTATTATGTTAATTCCAATCTTTACTTATCTTTCTTCAATTTTTGTTCGTTTGCGCCCCGCTTTGGGAGCAATTGATATGGTTACACAGGCTACACCTTTGGCTTTACTTAAACAGGGGGCAGGCCTGCCCAGCTTGGCAAATCTGTTTGTTGCCTTTCCAGGCGGGGCTTTGGGTGAAACTTCTGCGCTGGCCCTGATCTTAGGGGGAGCCTACCTGTTGTATAAACAGCACATCACATGGGAAATCCCAGGTGCAATGATTATTGCAGTATTTGTAGTTGCCCTGCTCTTCGGTCAAAACCCCTTATACCATGTTTTGTCCGGTGGAGTCCTGATCGGGGCTTTCTTTATGGCTACCGACTGGGTAACCAGCCCGATTACTCCTCAAGGGAAGTTGATTTTTGGTGCAGCCATTGGGGTTTTGTTGGTGATTTTCAGAGTTGGGCTGGGGCCTACGGAAGGAACGGCATTTTCAATCCTGATTATGAACGCTTTTGTGCCGTATATTGACCGTATGACAAAGCGGCCCAAGTTTGGTGAAGTGGCTGTCGGCCAATCAGCTGTTACAGCCGGCCAGCCCGTTAGTAAAACCAGTTAATCGGGACGAATGCATGATCAATGCCCTTACCCCGAGACCTCACCCAATGATAATGAAAGGTGGGATAAATGATGAAAAAATCTATTCTTTATGATGCTTCTAAGTGTACTGCTTGCCGGGCCTGCCAGGTTGCCTGTAAACAATGGAACCAGCTGCCGGCAATTAAAACCAGCTTTCAGGGATCTTATGAAAATCCACCAGAATTTTCGGCTAAGACCTGGACAAAAATAGCTTTCCGGGAACATCTTGATGAAGGCAGTGAGCGGGTAAAATGGTTGTTCAGCAAACAAGGTTGTATGCATTGCACTGATGCAGCCTGTGTTAAGGTTTGCCCAGCCAACGCCATTTACCATACAGAATTTGGCACTGTAAAAATAGATCAGGATAAATGTATCGGTTGCAACTACTGCATTGCCAACTGTACCTATAATGTCATTGGCTTTGATCAGGAAGCTAATGTGGCCAGGAAATGTACTTTTTGTTACGATCGAATCACAACCGGCTTGAAACCTGCCTGTGTGACAACTTGCCCCACCGGCGCCCTCACCTACGGCAGCCGGTCCGAAATGATTGCGCTGGCTAATGAACGTTTGTCATATCTGCAGGAAAAAGGCAACCCTGATGCTAATATTTATGGGCTGGAAGAATTAGACGGCCTTTCTATGCTTTACGTTTTGGAAGATCGGCCTGAAAAATATGGTTTGTTGGAAAATCCCCGTGTTTCCACCAGGGCCAACATTTGGAATATAATCTTCAAGCCTGTCAGGGCGTTGGTAGTTTTGGCGATGTTCTTTGCTTTATGGGTTAATAAAGGTGAATCAAAAAAGCAAAGCGGGGATAGCACAACAGCTTAAGCACAAGGGTTTTGCAGGGGGGTTCTCTAATATATCCTTAATATGCTTGTATTAACCATCGTTTGAACTTGTTAACTGTAATCATGCTAACTACCGGTTTATTTGCTAACAGTTTATAAATATACCCCGTAGAAAAACCGAAAGGTATTATTGCAGGCTCCAATATTAATGCAAAATACTGATGCAGGTGCTTAAATATCATTGAGTATGAATTCCCCCGTTGCGAAAAATAAATCTTTCTCGCTGCGGGGGATACTATTATCCTGTAGTAAATAATGAAGGAGAGGTGCAAAAAGTGGAGGACTTTGATACATTGTTAAAACGTTCTGCAGAACATCATGGCCATCTTTGTGCGGGGCAGGTTATCGGGGTGCGTATGGCGATGTTGGGTTGCCGCCTGATTGGCATAGAAGATCCCCAAAAAGATATTAAAAAGCTGATCGTCTATACCGAAATAGATCGCTGTGCCAGCGATGCTATAGGTTCGGTAACCGGCTGTAAATTAGGCCGGCGTTCGTTGAAATTTACTGATTACGGTATTATGGCAGCCACCTTTCTTAATTTGGAAACCGGCCAGGCAGTACGGGTTTGTTCTACAGAAAGTTCGCGTGAACTGGCTAAAAAATATGCCCCCCAGATTAAGGATACCAGGAAGCAGCAACTCCATGCCTACAGGGTGATGCCCCTTTCCGAACTGTTTACCGTTCAGGATGTAAAAGTAAACCTTTCTGAACTGGATATGCCAGGACCGACACAAGCCAAGGCAGTTTGCGAAATATGTGGCGCTACTGTCAGGGATGGCAAAGAAGTAATCATTGAAGGCCGGATCCATTGCCGTCCCTGTGCTGGTGACTCCTATTATGTGCCCCTGAAGACGCGGGTGGTTGAGGACGACAGCTTAAACTAGCGGTGACCAAAGTGATTATTAGCTAGAGCCTTTTTACGGTCTAAATATTTCCCAATACTAGGGGAAGCCCGGGCTCATCAATCCCCTTAATTTTTAAGGGGATATTTTTATTTTTAGACAACAGGGGCAGGTGTTAGGTAATCAGCTGCAGGGTTAAAGGTATTTTTCTTCAATTTGTGCTTGAATGCCCTGCAGTCCTTGCAGGGCCCCGCAGGGTATAGAAATATGCGGTTTAGATATTTGATAATCACGTGGATTGATGCGCACTACCGTAGCTTGGCGCTGGCTGCCCAAATCTTCGCTCATACGGCGAATAGTTGAAATTGCGGTGCCGGCCCCCATTTCCACAACCACCAAAGGCAGACGGCATTTTTTCAGGAAATTACTGAAATTGTTTCTTTGCTGGTTTGAACGGTCGCCGATCCAGGAATAATCACCAAACATAAGCACGTTTGGTCTGGAAACACTGCCACAGTGAGGGCAGCGTAATATTTTTTGGGCGCGCATGGTGTTAAGATCAACGGGGACACTTGCGGTGTTTTCCCAAATGTTACTGCTGCAAGGTGTCAGGCACTGCAGGTAATGGACAGAGCCGTGTATTTCATATACTTTTTTTTCAGGAAAGCCTGCTTTCTGAAATTGACCGTCTACGTTGGAGGTTACAACAAAATAGTCCATCTGCCGCAATTTGATCCATTCCTGGAGCAGCCAAAAACCCTCATGGGGTATGGTATTGCGGTAAAGATCAATGCGGTGTGCATAAAAACCCCAGCCAAAAGCAGGATCGGCACCAAAGTGTACGGGATCGGCAGCATCATAATAGTTAATTCCCAGGGGAGCATACATGGGGTATGCCTTCCAAAAACCCTGATCTCCCCTGTAATCAGGCAGGCCGGAATCAACGCCTGCCCCGGCACCGGCAGTAATAACCAGAGTGTTAGCATTACTGATGGCGGCAGCAGCTGCTGTATAAGCCTTAGCCAAATGTTCTTTATCAGTCATTTTTACTGTTTACCATCTTTCTGTTTTTGTATTTTATTTAACCTATTTTATCTTCTTTCGATAACCTTTTGTCTAAATCCTTCCCTGATAAACCAATAAGGTATAATATCACTGCTGGAGGGGGTACGGGAACAAAACTAGAACTGCAATCAGCTGGAAAAGGACTACAGAAGTCTGGGGCTAGAAAGGTACCCATTATTAAGCATTTGCGGGTTTAACCAAGGATGCTTGTGTAAAATTACTTTCTAAAACCCTTTATTTATGGTATACTAATTTTAAGGTAAAAGATATTATTAAATTATAAATAAGGGGTTGCCGGCCTGGGCTGTGCGCCCCACCAATGTTTGCGGGTGTAGCTCAGTGGTAGAGCCCTGGCCTTCCAAGCCAGTCGCGTGGGTTCAATTCCCATCACCCGCTCCATTTATTTGCGAGGTGTATGTATGTCGGCATATAAAGTAACTTTTAATTGCGGCGCCCTGACCCTGGAAGGTTCTTTAGCCCGCCCTCAAAAACCAGCACCGTGGGCCGCCGTGTTGCTTTGTCATCCCCATCCTCTTTATGGCGGCAACATGGACAATAATGTTATCCAGGCTGTCAGTGAAAAACTGGTTTCACAGGGCCTGGCAGCATTGCGTTTTAACTTTCGGGGGGTAGGGGGCAGCGAAGGTTCTTTTGATGACGGGAAGGGTGAAGAAATGGATGCACATGCTGCACTGACCTTCCTGCGCAATTATGAAGGCATTGAAGCTAATAAAATAGGTATACTCGGTTATTCCTTTGGGGGCTTGGTGGCTTTGACTGCCGGTGTAAAAAATGACCTGGTACAGGCCGTGGGCGGGATTTCGCCTATTATGCGCCCCGGAATTTTACAAAACTGTTTAAAACCTGTCTTACTGGCCTATGGCACAAAGGATGATGTTATTGATCCGAAAAAAATAATTTCTGAATCTGAAGGTTCGCCGGGACAAGCCCTGGTGGAAACAATTGCAGGTGCCGATCACTTTTTCTGGGGGTATGAAAAGGAGGTAGCAGAAAAAATGGCTGCTTTTTTTGTGCGGCAACTTTGTCCGGGGCAGGTTGCGGGCTGATCTGCTGCCTGTGGCAGGTTGGCCGTAATAAATGAAATAATGCTATTATTTATTATTTTGTCGGGGGTGCAATAAACGCATACAGGCATAAATTTTTTGATCCAGTCTATTGGAAACAGCTACTACTGCCGGATGGGAAAACTCCCCATATTTTTGCACTTTGTCCTGCAGTAATTTTTTTAACTCATTAATTTCTAGACGCAGCCTTGTAATCTCTTTGTTATTTTTATGCATTTTCACTGTTGTCGCTTCCTTTTTTCCAGTTTAACAATGGTTCATCATGTAAAGAATAAAGGAGGTGGCAAAGTCTAGGGCTTTCCTGATCGATATTGTAAAGGCAAATAACTACAATTTCCAGGTCCGTTACCCCCCGGGAAAGATTGTTTTCCCAAAGCAGCAACTGGTTTTGCAAAAGGGGCAGTGCTGAACCGTCAAACAAGATTCTTAGTGAAGAAAATCCTTCCCTGTGGGCCTGATCAAGCTGTTCTTTTAAAAAATTTTTAATTTCCAGGGGAAAACGGGCCTTAGACACAGTTTCCCATAAACTATTTAGACAGGGCATTTTAGTTAACTGCTTGTCCCTGATGATGATATTTTTTTCCAGGCAACGGTTATGTAACTCCTGAAATAGAAATTCCTCATTTTTTTGGTTTATGTAATAAAGGCATTTTTCGTTACCGTCCAGGGCTGCAGTCAAGTATGCTGCAGTTTTCACAACGAAATGCAAGTTTCCACTATAAAAGTCTATATAATGACAGCCCAACAAAAAAAACCCGGGTAAATAACCGGCAGGTACTATACGGCGCAGGTCTTCCGGCCAGTTGAGCTGGTCGAAAATATTGCTATACCTGTCCAGGTAGTCAACAAAGATATCAACTATAAAGGGGTCAAAATGGGACCCTTTTTCTTTTTGTAAAAAAGCCAAGCCTTCTTTAATTACCCCTTTGCCTTTTTTATCAGCGGGGCTTTGTGCTACCAAGTTATCAAACATATTGGTGACAGCGATAATCCTGGCACCCAAAGGGATGCGTTGCCCTTTTAATCCACAGGGAAAACCCCTGCCGTCAAACCTTTCATGATGGTGAATTACCGCAGGCAAAAGAGCAGGCAGATCCTTGGTTTCGGTTAATGAGTTAATAATTTCTCCACTGTAAAGGGGGTGCCTTTTTAAAATATTTTGTTCTTTCAGGGTCGGTAAACCAGGTTTGGCTAAAAGTTTACCCGGTGTTTTTATTTTACCGATATCATGCAGGAAAGCTGCATACTCTATACTTGATTTTTCTCGTGGACGCAGCTTTAAATTCTTTAAGATTAGCTGTGTGTAAAAAAGCACTCTTTCACTGTGCCTGTAGGTATGGTTGTCCCGGTCATTGATTGCTGACAATAAGGTTTGCGCTTTACTTAAAGCCTTCTCCCTTTTTTCAACCAGGGTGGTGCCGGACTGGGAAAAAAGGGGGTAATAAAGTTGGACTTTGCTTTCCTTAAACACCTTGGCTTTGTACAGCGCCTCGTCTGTATTTTGTAGCAACTTTTGGAAGTTTCGGGCGTGATCCGGGAAAAGGGCAATACCCGCAGAAACATAAATTTTCCAGCTATTTGGCTGAAGATTCTGGCATGCTTTCACTTTTTCACAGATTATTTCTGTTTTAGAAAGCACCTCTGCCGTGTTTTGGCAAGGAACAGCAATTATAAATTCGTCTTGACCATAACGGGCTGCAAAATCCTCCTTCGACAAATTGTTTTGGATGATCGTTGTAATCTTTTTTAATACAGCATTACATTGTTCCGGCGGGGCAAACCTACTGT
>JAAYRR010000117.1 GCA_012518675.1 Bacillota bacterium | reverse complement strand
GGCCTGCCGGGATTCCCGGCGGCCCCGCCTGCCGTCGAAGTTGTAGAAGCCGATCAGGCCGCTGAACCGGGGAGTGACGTCCCGGGGGATCGCCCTGCAGAAACAGGGTTTGCCCCGGCCGGCAAACCTGCTGCCAAGGAAAAAGAAAGTGCTGCGGACAGCGATCAGAAAGGAAAGCCGGACGCCCCTTCTTCTTAACAGGAAGCGCCAGACTTAGGCGGTTTTCGGTGTAAATTGTCAACAGTAGATAAAGGAATTTCATGAATCCAGACCGAATTAAACTTTGGGATAGAGAAATGCGGGGAAAATAAAAATACCCGGTAAAAACAGAAGTATAGGAAGGCCGGGGCGGCTTCGGGGTGACCTGGGCTGGCCGGGGGATGTATTTTGTATGCAGGTGTGTGGGGGGCAGTGTTTTGATAGACATCAGAAATCTTACAAAAGTTTTCGATGGTGCCGGGCAGCAGGTCGTTGCGCTCGATAATGTCAGCCTTACTGTAAAAAAGGGTGAAATATTTGGTATTATCGGCCTCAGCGGGGCCGGGAAGAGCACCTTGGTGCGCTGTATCAATATGCTGGAACAGCCTACTGCAGGGCAGGTTTTCGTCGACGGCCGGGAAATTACGGCTTTAAAACAGCGGGAACTGCGTCTGGCCAGGCAAAAAATAGGGATGATTTTTCAACACTTCAACCTGCTTTCGTCGCGCACGGTTTCTGAAAATGTGCTTTTTCCTTTGGAAATTGCCGGTGCCGTCGATGACGGGGCCCGTCAAAGGGTAACAGACCTGCTGGAACTGGTGGGTCTGACCGACAAGGCAGATGTTTTTCCTGATCAGCTGAGCGGGGGGCAGAAGCAGCGGGTGGGTATTGCCCGGGCGCTGGCCAATGATCCCAAAGTCCTGCTTTCAGACGAGGCTACTTCGGCCCTCGATCCGCAGACCACTCGTTCCATCCTAAAATTGCTGCGGGATATTAACAGCCAGTTAAACCTGACTATTTTGTTGATTACGCACGATATGCAGGTTATCAAAGAGGTTTGCGACCGGGTGGCGGTAATCGATGCGGCGCGCATTGTCGAAATCGGCGATGTCCTGCGTATTTTTTCCGGTCCGCGCTCCCCGGCTGCCCGCAGTTTAATTAAGACGGTAGTCAGCCGGGAAATTCCTCCCGGGCTTTTTGACTTTTCCCGAAAAAAACAGGGACAGGCTGCCGCGAAACTGATTAGGGTTTCCTTTATCGGCGCTGCAGCCGGTGAACCTGTTATTTCCTCCATGATTAAAAAATTCGATGTCGACGCCAATATCCTTTATGGTAATGTCGATCGGATTAAAGATACCCCCTTTGGAAACCTTACCCTGGAAATAATCGGTGAACCCGGTTCGCTCACGGCGGCCCTGGATTACTTAGGCTGCCGTGGACTGGAAGTGGAGGTGCTGCCCCATGCCTGATTTTTTTGCAGCCTCCGGCATGGAGATGTTTTTTACAACCTTTTTAGGTGCCCATGACTGGGTGCCGGCCAGCCTGTTGCTGGCTACCTGGGAAACTATTTATATGGTAGCAATTTCCACCTTTTTAAGTTATGTTGTGGGCCTGCCCTTAGGCGTGATCCTGGTTACCACCTTTAAGGGCCATATTCTTGAAAACCAGCCCTTGCATCAGGTTTTGGGTTCCATCGTCAATGCCGTCCGATCGGTGCCGTTCATCATTTTTTTGATTTTGCTGATTCCCCTGACGCGGTTGCTGGTGGGTACCTATATCGGGACGGTGGCTTCGATTGTTCCTTTGACCCTGGCGGCTATTCCCTTTGTGGCCCGCCTGGTTGAAACTTCGCTCAAAGAAATAGAATGGGGGCTGGTTGAAGCGGCGCTGTCCATGGGTGCAAGCGCCTGGCAGATTATCTCCAAGGTGCTGCTGCCCGAAGCCAAGCCGGCGCTTCTCTTGGGGGTGGCCATCACGGCGATCAACTTAGTGGGTTATTCGGCCATGGCGGGGATTGTAGGGGGAGGGGGCCTGGGCACCCTGGCTTATTTTTACGGTTACCAGCGTTACCAGGTCGTAGTTATGTGGAGCTCGGTGGTGGTCCTGGTTGTTTTGGTGCAAGGTATGCAGATGTTGGGCGACAGTCTGGCAGCCAAGGTGGTCAACAAAAGGAGGTAAAAAAAGAAGATGAAAAAAAACATGAAAAAAATTTTGGTTTGTTTACTTTGTGTGGGGCTGATCGCCGGCCTGCTGGCCGGCTGCGGCGGCGAGTCGGCAGAAGAACCGGCACCGGCTCCCCCCGGTGAAGAGCAGCCCGATGACGGGCAGGCTGTTGCTCCCACCAAAATTATAGTGGGAGTTACACCCAAGCCACACGGTGAAATTTTAGAAGTTGTCCAGCCTTTATTGGCAGAACAAAATATCGATCTGGAAATCAAACCTTTTACAGACTATGTATTGTTGAACCCGGCGCTAAAAGACAAGCAGATCGATGCCAACTTTTTTCAACATGTGCCTTACCTGGAAGACTATAATTCCCAGAATAACGCTGATCTGATCTGGACGGTGAAGGTACATGCGGAGCCGATGGGGGTCTATTCCAAAAAAATTGCGGCGCTCGATGAACTAGCAGATAATGCCCGGGTGGGTATTCCCAATGATGCCACCAACGGCGGGCGCGCCCTGGCAGTGCTTGAAAATGCCGGGTTAATCACACTGCGGGAAGGGGCCGGGATTACCGCTACCGATCGGGATATTGATGAAAACCCCAAAAACCTGAAAATCCAGATGATGGATGCACCCATGTTGGCCCGGGCGCTCGACGATCTGGATCTCTGTGTAATCAACAGTAATTACGCCATTGAGGCCAACCTGAATCCTATTGAAGACTCCATTTTTATGGAAGCAAAAGATACACCTTTTGCCAACGTTCTGGCAGTCAGGCCTGAAGACAAGGATAACGAAGCAATTGTCAAACTCGGTGAAGCCTTGCAATCACCTGCTGTAAAACAGTTCCTGGAAGATAAATACCAGGGCAGCTGCGTCCCGTCCTTCTAAGGCGGGGGGGGTGACAGGGGAGGTTTTTCCTGTCACCCCTTCTATTTTACCACCATGACACACAACCCTAAGATACCCAACGAAATTTTTTAAAAATTGGCTTGGAAACACTTGACAAAAAATATAAAACAATTTATAATATAACTAACTTGGTTAGGTTATTAAAAAGTTTTAAAATAGCAGCCGAAAGGGAGGGAGGCACTATGTTTACAGCAAAATGCCCCGGTCAGGATAGAAGGTACTGGCAGCCGGAGGATATTTGTGAGGAGAAGTGCCCGAACTGCGGAAACATCCTGGAATTTTGGAAGACGGACATCCGGGTGCGTTGTGAAAAATGCCGCCGGCTGGTAAGTAACCCCCGCTTTGATTTAGGGTGTGCGGAATGGTGTGTGTATGCAGAATATTGCCTGGGCGATGTGGCCAAAGGGTATGGGAAACCGGATTCATTTCTGGAAAAGATCAGAGCGGAGATGGAACATACTTTAAAGGGGGAAGCCCTGGCCAGGCTGCAAAGGGTGCTGCCGGTTGCAGAAAAACTTGCTGCTGAGCGGGGAGCCCAGCTTTTAGTGCTTGCGGTTGCGGCTTGTTTCCAAATTATCAAAGAAACTCTGGACGAAAAAGCGGCAGCCAAAGTGATCGCCGACCTGCCGGGAAAGGCCGGCCTGCCCCACTTAGTGGTGGAAGAGGCTACGCAGGTGCTGGCGGAATTAGCAGGCGGAGACCTAAAGAGCCTTGCCGCCCGGATGCTGCATAAAGCCCTGCGGATTAGTGCCCGGGAGGACGAAGCTGCAGGCGGTACGGAGGCCCCTCCCGAGCAGGAAGCAATGCAAGCCTAGCGGGCCCGGAAGCAAAGAAGCAAGCAGCAAACGCAGGGAAGGTTTTCTATTTGCTTCCGTAAAGCTTACTAAGCAAACGTGAGGACAGTCCTCTGTTTGCCTCTGTATTTTGCCCTTGCAGGTGAAGTTGTGGATGCAACAGGAACCGTCCCCGTTGCATCAGGCTGGGGATGCAAGGGGGACGGTTCCTGTTGCATTTCCCCCGTTGCATCCAGAAGCATCTTTTCCCGGTTGCATCATGAGGTATAATTTAGTTGTCCCCAGTCTTAAAATTATTGTTTAAGGGAGGAAGAAAATGGCCAGCAAGATTAGACGGGAAATAATTCATATTGATGAGGAAAAATGCGACGGCTGCGGCCAGTGTGTGCCGGCCTGTGCCGAAGGGGCGCTGCAGATTATTGACGGCAAGGCCAGGCTGGTGGGCGAACGCCTTTGTGACGGGCTGGGGGCCTGCTTGGGGGATTGTCCCCGGGGGGCCATTTCTGTTGAAGTGCGGGAAGCCGAAGCCTTTGATACAGAAGCAGTGGAAGAACACTTGCGTTCTTTGCAGGGCAAGGCTACAGCAGGGGAAACTGTACTTCCCGTTGATTGCAGCACGGTTGTTCCTGAAAGGGAGGGGGAAAGCACAGAAACAGGGGTAGAAGCAGGTGCCCACCGGGCTTCAGAGCTGACCCACTGGCCTGTACAGCTGCGGTTGGTTCCCCCAGTGGCAAAGTTCCTGCAGAAACCCCACCTTTTGGTAGCTGCAGACTGTGTGCCCTTTGCCTATGCGGATTTTCACCGCCGGTTTTTAAAGGGGAAGGCCCTCTTAATCGGCTGCCCCAAATTTGACGATGCGGCCTACTACTTTCAGAAACTGGTTGAAATTTTTCAAAACAATAAACCGGAAAAAATTACTGTTTTGATGATGGAGGTAGCCTGTTGTTCGGGCCTAAGCCAGTTGGTGGCCCGGGCCTGCAGCGAAGCCGGGGTAGAAGTTCCTTTGGAAAAGATTGTAATTGGCATTGACGGTGATATCAAGTCGCGTGTTTTATCTGCAGCTGAATAACAGGTAAAATATGAGGCCGGCTGGGGGACGACAGTCTTCGCGATAATGTCCTTTTATTTTCCGTTAACCCTCTGCCTGCCCCGTGTGTTCATCGTTTACCAAAAATAAATAATTTTTTTACCGGCTGCAGAAACAGTCATTCCCCGTTCAATACCGCTTTGGGTAAAATATTAAGGATTGCTGCTTTTGGATCTGCGCTGTTTGCTTATCCAGCACAGCGGTCCTGGGGAAAAATTGAAAAAAACCGGCAGGTTCTGCTGTGAACCCGGGGGAAGGTGCTGCGAAAAATTGGCAAGGCAGGCTGTTCCCCGGGTTTTTTATGGGTAAAAGTGTGCTGTTACAAAAAAGTGTGTGGGAAAAAGTGCAGGAAAGACAATTATAGTGTAGAATTCTGTTAGATAATAGGTTAAAGTAATGTTAATAAAGAGAACATTTTAACCTTTTTGTTTCTTCATTGTTTCTTTGCAGTATACTGAAAGGAGATGCCTGCGGTGCAAAAGGAAAGGACAGATAAAATAGACAAGGAAAAAATAAAAGTTGCTGTGAAAATGATTCTGGAAGCCATCGGGGAAGATCCTGAACGTGAGGGGTTGCAGGATACCCCGCGACGGGTTGCCGACATGTATGCCGAAATTTTTAGCGGTTTACATGCCGATCCCAGCGTGCACCTGCAAACCTGTTTTTATGAGGAACAGCACGAAGAAATGGTGATTATCAAGGATATCAGCATTGATTCCATGTGCGAGCACCACCTGCTGCCTTTTTTTGGGAAGGCCCATATCGCCTATATTCCCAACCATAACAAAATTACCGGCCTTTCAAAGCTGGTCCGGGTGGTGGATACCTTTGCCCGGCGTCCCCAGCTGCAGGAAAGGCTGACCACCCAGATTGCCAATACGGTGATGAAGGCCCTGCAGCCTAAAGGCGTGGTGGTGGTTGTCGAGGCCGAACACCTGTGCATGGGTATTCGCGGGGTTAAAAAACCGGGTGCGGTGACAGTAACCTCGGCGGTGCGCGGTATTTTTCGGACCAACCACAAAACGCGTGATGAAGCTTTTTCACTGATTAAAGGAGTCTGATGGCGATGCAAAGGTTTTACAGGGTTCTGGCTGATCCCCGTTTCCAGGTTTACAACCGGCAAATAAGCAAGCTGGAGGCCAAACGGGAATTTTGCGGTCATGATCAGCAGCATCTTTTGGATACAGCCCGTCTGGCCTGGATTTTAACCTTGGAGGAAAAATTGGATTTTTCACGGGAAATAGTTTATACTGCTGCTTTTTTGCATGACATTGGCCGTTGGTGTGAATATGAAGATGAAAAAATAGACCACGCTGCAGCCGGTGCGGACTTGGCGCGCCCGCTGTTGGAAACGGCCGGTTTCGAGCGGGCGGAGGTGGATGTGATTACGGCGGCGATCGCCGAACACCGCCTTTTGCCGCAGGAATGTGCTACACCGCTGGGCAGGCTGCTATCGGCAGCCGACGATCTGTCCCGGCGTTGTTTTGACTGCACTGCTGCTGCGGAATGCTGTAAATACGGGCGTATGCCGGCGCAGGAACGGCCGGTTTACTAAAAGGAGGCAGGGAGATGACCCGTTGCAGGCTGATTCATTTTAAGGACGAACAGGAAGCCAAGGCTATGTTGCAGGCGATCGGAGCCGATCCCCCGGGCGTGCAAATTATGAAGTCCAAAAATTCATTTTATACGATCCTGGTGGAGGAGCTCCCGCTCAAGGCGGCCTTGGTGCTTAAACAGGAAATGCTGGCCCGGGGCGGGGAATGTGCCGTTTCCCGCCATGTGGCCAGCCTGCAGGCCCAAAAAAGCAACGCCCTGCTGAGCGGCACCGGTTTGCAGTTTGCAAAGTTGGTCAGAAAACTGCGCGGGCAGTCCTTTGGCCTCAATGTGCTGGGGCAGCAGCTGGCCGATGTTATTGCAGACAGCTGTTCCTGCCCGCCGGCTTTAAAGTTTAAAAATGTGACCCTTTCCTTCGGGGAAAGGACGCTGTTGATGGGGATCCTTAACGTGACCCCCGATTCTTTTTCTGACGGGGGCCGCTACCATACCGTGGAAGAAGCTGTGGAGCAGGCCCTGCAGATGGTGCAGGAGGGGGCCGACATTATTGACGTCGGCGGGGAATCAACCCGGCCGGGTTATCAGGGCATCAGCACCGCAGAGGAAATAGGCCGGGTTGTGCCGGTGATCCAAAAGTTGCGGGCAGCAGCGCCGGCGATCCCCATTTCCATCGATACCTATAAGGCTGCTGTTGCCCGGGCGGCCCTGGAGGCCGGGGCGGATATGTTTAATGACATCTGGGGTGGCCGGCGTGACCCGGAAATTCTTAAAATAGCTGCTGCTGCCGGCCTGCCGATCTGCCTCATGCATAACCGGGACAACACTCAATACCGGGATCTGCTTTCCGAAGTGGTGGCCGACTTGAAAGATTGTGCGGCCCGGGCTCTGGCCGCCGGGGTGGCGGCCGAAAACATCGTGCTGGATCCGGGGATCGGTTTTGGCAAGGATTACCTGCAAAACTTAGAGGTAATGCGCTACCTGCAGGAGATTACCTGCCTTGGTTACCCCATCCTATTGGGTACCTCCCGCAAGTCGACGATCGGTAAGATCCTTGATCTGCCGGCCGATCAAAGGTTGGAGGGTACCGCGGCGACGGTGGCCTACGGTATTGCCTGCGGTGTGGAAATTGTGCGCGTGCACGATGTTTTGGAAATGAGCAGGGTTGTGCGCATGACCGATGCCATCTGCCGGGGGGGGCGGACCTTTGCCGGATAAGATCATCCTTCAGAATATGGAGTTTTATGCCTACCACGGCGTGCTGACCGCCGAAAAAGAACTGGGGCAGCGCTTTCAGGTGTCGGTAACGCTGTTTTGCAGCCTGCGGCAGGCCGGCAGGAGCGATCTGTTAACAGCATCCCTGGATTACAGTCGCCTTTACCAGGAGGTGCAAAAAATAGTGGAAGGCCGGCGTTTCAACCTGCTGGAGGCGCTGGCGGAGACAATTGCTGCACGCCTCCTCACCTTGGGCGCCCGGGCGGTGCGGGTCAAGGTTAAAAAAATGCACCCGCCGCTGCCCGGCCGGTTGGACTATGCCGCCGTAGAAATTACCCGCAGCCGGGAGGGGCCGGCTAAAAAACAGTAACTTGCCGGTCCGAACTATAAAAGGCCCGCCGGGTTTGCCAAAGCATGCCGGCCCTCCGGCGGCAGCTGCCGGGGGTCCGGCAACAGCGGCTGCAAACAGGAGGAAAAAGAATGCTACCAAAAGATAAGGAAACTGTTTCCGGGCAGGGCTGCAAGCCGCCTGTTACCGTATACCTGGGCCTGGGCAGCAATATGGGTGATTCCCGGGCCAATTTGCAGCGTGCCGTCGCGCTGCTCGACTTGCACCCGGAAATTAAAGTAGAGCGTGTTTCACCCTTTTTGGAAACGGCCCCGGTGGGCTACCTGGAACAGCCCCATTTTTTAAACGGCGTGCTGCAGGCGACGACCACTTTGTCGCCACAGGCGCTGCTGGCCGCCGCGCAGTCCATTGAAAACAGGCTGGGCCGCAAACGCACAGTCCGTTGGGGGCCGCGCACGATCGATATCGACATCCTGCTCTACGGGGATCTGGTTTTGAAAAGCGCTGACCTGACTATTCCCCACCCCCGTATGCAGGAAAGGGCCTTTGTCTTGCAGCCCCTGGCCCTGCTGGCCCCGGAACTGCGCCTGCCCGGTTGCCTGGAAACAGTTGGGGCCCTGGCCCAAAAATTGGCTCACCCTGCAGCGGAAAAATAACAGGGCACAGCTTTTTCCGGCGGCCTTGTTTTCCGGCAGCCAATTAACAAGGTAAGTTAACGCTGTTTCCAGCCGCTAAAGGCGGCCCGGCAGGCCGGCAAGCTGGTATCAGCCGGCACGGACCCACCTTGTTTCCACCCGCTAAAGGCGGCTCGGCAGGGCTCCCACAGCTGTTTAGTCGCCGCCGGCCAGCAGGTGGATATCTTCAATGCGCAAGTGCAGGCCATAGCTCTTTTGCAACAGCATATTCACCAGGCCGGTATGGTTTAGCGACATCATACAGAAGCCGGGCAAAAAGGTGGCCCGGCCGCCGAAAACCGGCTCCTTGGTAATTTTAGCGGCCAGGCCTTCAAAGCCGATCATATGGTAGGCGCTCACATCTTTAACCTCTTGTTCACGGGCATAGCGGGGGCCGACCACCCAGGTGTAAAGCAACCCGGTAACCAATTCGGCCCGGATAACCTGCAGCACATGGGGGATGGGGCATCCCGCACCCATGGGCCGCCCCAGAACATAATCACCAGCCTCTATTTTCATTTTTTCCACCATGTCGGCCCGGAAGGGCAGGACAATTTTGCGTGCCGATATTTCGCCGGGCAAAGGCTTGAGGATAAAATCATAGGTATGCCCTAAAATATCTTTTTCCGGATAGATAGCAAAACCCACATCGGCGCTGCCCGGGCGGGAAAGGGCATCATAGTAATAGGGGCAGTCTGTATTTTCCCTGGTATGGTTGTTCACGGCGCGTAAAAAATCCTTACAGCTCTTTTCACCGCAAAGCCCGCAGTTTTTTCCGGGCGGCAGCCAGGAATGCAGAACATTTTTGTTTGGCACAGCTATTCACCCCTGTAAAGATATTCTGCGATGGGCCCGTCAAGCTTTTGAATTACACCAAAATGGTGTTGCCAGCCGATTTCTTTTTTGCCGACGCAGATTGTGCAGGTGCCCAAAGGGGGGTTCCCCTTTAAAAATAAATTGCTTTTATCGATAGCCGCAGAATTTTTAATCAGATCATAGAGGCGGTTTAAGGAATTGCCCTGCAGGGCGTTTGTTTCCATCAGTGCAATATTGGGGTGTACTTCTTTAATTTTTTGAATGAGCACTTCCCTTTCGGCCTGGCTGACCAGATCTATTTTGGTGATGACAGCCACATCGGCCAGGCTGACCATCGCCCCCATTTTTTCCGGGGTATGGATGCCGGAAATAGAGCTGAGGACGATGATCCCCAGACCCTGGTTTAAATAAGGCGAACAGCGCAAACAAAGCCCGGCGCTTTCTACAATAAGCAGGTCGGCGGCGTTATTTTCCGCCCAGTCCACAGTATCACCCAAGATCATCACTTCCGCGTGGTCCGGGCATAGGTCCCCGGAATAAACCTTTCTGGTTAAAATGCCAAATTCTTTATTTAATTCCAGATCCTCGAAGGCCTTAACGACGTCAATTTTTAAAAAAGCAATGCGCATTTCTTTGTTAAACCTTTTAACGATCTGCTTTGTCAGAGCAGTCTTGCCGGCAGAAGGTGGGCCGGCAATAATAACCAATTTCATAGTTTTATGTATGGGTATTACCGCGCCCGGCCTGTTTTGGCGGCAAAAGAGGGTGCGGCAATCCCCACTACTCCTTTCCCAAAAATATTTGTTGTCGGCAGCAGCAGTTAAGAGGCAAAATTTACAGCCATCAGTTCATTGGTAATGGCCTTGCCGGCACGCAACTCTTCCCGGATAACACCGATTTTTTTGTCTATTTCCAGCAGGTTTTTAGCGGCTGTAATTTCCAGTTCGTTTTGACGCAGGACTTTTTTTACAGCGCCGTTTTCCATAATAACCCTTGTTTCTGTCAGCAAGGCGATGACCGGATCATGTGTTACAAAAACTACAATTTTACCGGTGTTTTGAATGAGGTTGATGACCTCTTGCCTGAAAATACCGGCATTTTCTATCTCATCCATTAAAATAATCGGGGCGGCGCCGATCAGGATGGCATCGGCAATTAATAAGGAACGGGTTTGGCCGCCGGAAAGAATAGTCACCTTATAATCGTCTTTAATCTTTTCACCGGTGAATTTGTTGGCCAGATCAATAGTGGCCCGGATGACCTGCCGATCGTCAATTTTGCGGGCCCGGGCATGGATCTGGAGAAATTCCTCCACTGATAGATCGGCAAAGCATTTTGTGTTTTGGGTGATCATGACAATCGGTTTCAGGGCCGGGTTATAACGAATTTCGTCCGGGGGCAGTTCCCCGTTGACCAGCACCCGCCGCCGGGTGGCGGTATCCCCCTGGGCCAGCAGCTCCACGTCGGTGATCAAGGCGGTTTTTCCACTGCCTGTCGGGCCGACAATGGAAACGGTTTCCCCGGCTTTTAAGGTTATGTAATCGAAATTTTCCTGGCGCCCCCCTTTATCCACACCGGGAAAGATGGTAATATTTTGAAGCATAGCGTTTCTCCTTTCATTTTTCAGATACTCTTCCAGCACTTTAAATTATGACAATGCAGGGGGAAAGGTTCCTTTTAAAAAGCAGGGAGCAGCGTGTGGATACGCTGCTCCCTGGCAGGCTGAATTAATAAAAGGTGGCTGATTTTGTTAAATTAATGGTAAGGTCGAAGATAAACATTGTTCCTAAGCGCGGGCTGCTTTTACTGACTGGCGGCCTGGAGGTAATCTAGAAACAATTTTCTGAATTCTTCTTTGTTAAGTATTTTGCCGCTGGACTTGAGCTCACCGTTAATTACGATCGCTGGCGTTGCCGGCAGGTCCATTTTTTCAATTTTTTTCTCATCACTGACTTCTTCCAAGACGATTATTTTTGGTACGCCGGCTGTTCCCCGGGCTGCATCTGTCGCCAGGGCCCTAATCTTTTTCTTGTCCGGCTCGATAATAGTAACCTTAATGGCAGTTGACCTCCTTTCCAATGCAGATCTTAGCTGGGTAAAGGTCTTACGGCAGAGCTTGGGCGGGGCCTTTTGGCCGTTGCCGTGTTCAAAGAATAGGCAAATTGAACAAAAATACACTGCCCGGCGGTAATACTTTTACCCGGAACATGAATCAGCCACCTTCTTTGCGGCTGGTAAAACATTTTGCCCTGCAAGGTAGGGGACTCTATGCTGGTTTCAGCAGGCACCGTATTGAGCGGATTAAGGGCCAAATATAATTTTAAAAACTTTGAAATTATTTTACCATATTAAAAAACTTGTGTCAAAACCCCGTAGCCCTTTAGCGGGAATTTCGCAGATGCAACTTTAAAAAAGCCCCTGCAGCAGTATATGCCATTTTAGATATTTCCCTGCCGGCATTTGAAAATATTATAACCTCCCCCCTTATTTTTAGCGTGCAGGGCGCGGCAGGATAAAGGGAAACAGAAGCGACATGGAGAATTAAATGCGGTAAAAACTGTGAGAAAAAAATGCAGTTGTTTGCAATTGCCGCCGGTGGAAATGAAGGGGCGGCAACCGGCAACGGCTTGCTTTGGGGGTCTGGGTAAGCCGGGTTGTTGAATTGCCGGGTTACCGGGGCGCCGGGTCTGGGGCCCGGCTAAAAATATTTTTGTTTTTTACTGGCGCGGCCGGTACCCCGGCTGATAGACACCGGATCTAACGGGTATGAAAGACGTTGTGGGCCCCGCAGCGTTTACCATATCAACCGGTTGGCTGTACCGGGTATAATGAGTACAAAGGGGCCTTATTTTGTAGCAGTCAGTTGAGGGAGGTAGAAAAATGGGAGAAAATTTAACAAGAAAAATATTGGGTGCGCACTTAGTGACCGGAGAGCTGATAGCCGGCCGCGAAATTGCCGTCAAAATAGAGCAGACATTAACGCAGGATGCCACCGGCACCATGGCCTGCCTGCAGTTTGAAGCCCTGGATGTTCCGCGTGTAAAAACTGAACTTTCTGTTTCCTACGTTGATCACAACACCCTGCAGACCGGCTTTGAGAATGCCGACGATCACCGTTATCTGCAGACCGTTGCCGCCAAATACGGTATGTATTTTTCCCGTCCCGGCAACGGTATCTGCCACCAGGTCCACCTGGAACGGTTTGCCGTTCCCGGAAAAACACTGCTCGGTTCAGACAGCCATACACCCACTGCCGGCGGGTGCGGTATGTTGGCTATCGGTGCCGGCGGCCTGGATGTGGCTGTGGCCATGGCCGGCGGCCCCTTTTACCTGACCATGCCGGCAGTTTTGAAAGTAGAACTTATTAATAAGCTGCCGCCGTGGGTAACGGCCAAGGATGTCATCTTAGAGGTGCTGCGCCGCCTGGGTGTTAAGGGCGGGGTGGGTAAGGTGGTTGAATATACCGGGCCCGGGGTGGCCGGCCTCAGCGTGCCGGAACGCGCTACGATCACCAACATGGGTGCAGAGCTGGGGGCTACCAGCTCGCTTTTTCCCAGCGATGCGGTTACTAAAAAGTTTCTGGAGGCCCAGGGCAGGGGGGAACAATGGGTGGAGCTGCTGCCGGCGGCAGATGCCGTCTACGACGCAGCGCTGACCGTCGATTTGGCTGCACTGGAACCTCTGGCCGCCTGCCCGCATAGCCCCGATGCCGTGAAAACCGTCCGGGAAATAGGTGCAATTAAGGTAGACCAGGTGGCGATCGGCAGTTGCACCAATTCATCCTACGCCGACCTGATGCAGGTGGCCGGCATCTTGCGGGGCAAGCAGGTGCATGAACAGGTGAGCCTGGTCATCGCCCCGGGTTCCCGGCAGGTTTTGGCAATGTTGGCCCAAAACGGCGCCTTAGCCGATCTAATTGCTGCTGGGGCACGTCTTTTGGAATCCGCCTGCGGGCCCTGTATCGGTATGGGGCAGGCGCCCCCTTCAGGTGGCGTGTCCGTGCGCACCTTTAACCGCAATTTCCCCGGCCGCTCCGGCACGGCAGACGCCGCAGTCTACCTGGTCGGCCCCGAAACAGCGGCTGCAGCAGCCCTGACCGGCCGGCTGACCGATCCCCGGGAGCTGGGCGCATATAAAAGAATTGCACAGCCCGCCCGGTTTTTAATTGACGACCGCATGATTATCACCCCGCCTGCAAACCCGGCGGCGGTGGCAGTGCTGCGGGGGCCTAACATTAAGGCGCTGCCGGTAAACCAAGCGCTGCCGGAAGAACTGACCGCCAAGGTGCTGCTAAAAGTCGGGGATAACATCACCACCGATCATATTCTGCCGGCGGGGGCCAAAATACTGCCCCTGCGTTCCAATATTCCTGCTATCAGCGCACATGTGTTCAGTGCGGTTGACCCGTCCTTTGCCGCCCGGGCAAAAGCAGCCGGCGGGGGGATTGTGGTCGGCGGCCATAATTATGGCCAGGGTTCCAGCCGTGAACATGCCGCCTTGGCCCCTTCGTATTTGGGCGTCAAAGCCGTGCTGGCCAAATCCTTTGCCCGTATTCACCGGGCCAACTTAATCAACTTTGGTATCCTGCCCCTAACCTTTGCCCGGGCGGCTGATTATGACGACCTTGAAAAAGACGATCTGCTGGTGCTGGAAGCGCTGCGCAGCCGGTTGCAGGCAGAAGAACAACTGTCGGTTAAAAACAGCCGTACAGGCGCATCTTTGGCAGTCAGTCACGGGCTGACCCCGCGTCAAAAGGACATTGTTCTGGCCGGCGGGCTGCTTAATTACACCAAAAAACAAAACAGGTAAAGGCGTCCTGCAGTAAGGGTCACCTGCAAAGGTTAAAGGTTAAACAGTATCCCTGTCGGCAAAGGCCTGAAGGAAAGGGGAGCAAATAACGCAGTTTAATTACTGCGTTGTTTTGTAAGGAGATATAATCTTCTGATTATTTGTTGTTACCTGGCAGGACTTTGTAGAAATAACACGAATTATTTATTTGTGCAGTAGAAGGAGGAAATATGCTGTGCCGGGAAAATATGGACTGTTAGTCGAAAACCTGCCCCTTGCCTTTGCTGAATATCAAATTGTAATTAATAATAGGGATGATTTTCCGGATCTTATTTTTTTTGCAGTAAACACTGCCTTTACACAGTTGACCGGGCAGCCCCGAGCCGACGTGATCGGTAAAAAAATAGCAGAGATTTTTCCAGGTATTGAAGTCCCGATTTTACAGCAGCTTACTGTTCCGGTTACCCAGGAGCCTGCAGGGGAAGCAGTCCATTTTGAATATTATGCCCCATTTCTGGGGGGACCGTTAAAGGTTATTGCCTACCGCAGTGCACCGGGGCGCATGGCCATGTTTTTCCGCGCTCCCGAGAAAGAAGCTTATCAGCAGACAGAAAAGGCACAACAGGAAATTGCCGAGGCCAACCGGCGCATGCTCAAAATATTGGATGCCAGTGCTTCTTATGTCTATGTTGTTGATCTGCAAACCCATGAAATATTATTTACAAACCGTTACGGGAAAAAACATTTTGGCGATATTGTAGGGACGAAATGCTGGCAGATGATAGATAAAGGGGAGTCCGGGCTCTGTGAAGCGTGTTTGAATGGGAGACTGCTGGATGCTGCCGGCCGGCCTACGGGCGTACACGATGATAAATATAAGAATACCAGAAACGGCAGATGGTATGAACGCCGTGAACTGGCCATGCGCTGGATTGACGGGCGTATGGTAAAGTTGGGGATCGCCACCGACATTACAGAATACAGGCAGCTGCAAAAAAAATACAGCCAGGTACAGGATTTGCTCAACGCACACCTGGAAGGGTTGTTAGATTCAGCCTCCATCTGGATCAATACCTTGGATGTAGAGGGAAATGTTACTTATTGGAACAAGGCTGCTGCACAAATCAGCGGCTACCGGGCGGCAGAAGTGGTGGGCCATGCCCGGGTTTGGGATTGGCTGTACCCTGATTCCGAATACAGAAAACAAATCAGTGCAATACGGCGGGATATCATTTTTAAGGGTAAAAAATTAGATCATTACGAAACGCAAATTCAATGTAAGGATGGGCGGCAGCGTTCGATGCTCTGTCATCTGCAGGGCATTGTTGAAGACGGCAGAATAGTCGGCAGTGTTGCCTTGGCAATTGAAATAACCGCCCGCAAGCAGGTTGTCAGTGCACTGCGCGTTTCCGAAGAACGTTATCGCACCCTGGTTAACAATGCCAATGAAGCCATTATCGTTGTGCAGGACGGCCAGGTTGTTTTTGCCAACCCCGCCACCGAACAGATTCTGGGCCGTCCTGTTCAGGAAATTACCAATATGTACCTTCAGGATTTTGTCCACCCGGACGATCGGGAAAGGATTTTAAAAAAGCACGAAAAATTGTTAAGGGAAGAACAGGTTCAAAACCCCCACCCGGCCAAACTTATTGCGGCCGACGGCGGTGTCAGGAAGCTTTCCAATAGCTCTGTTTTCATTCAATGGGAGGGGCGCCCTGCTGTTTTATGCCTGATCACCGATGTTACAGAAATGGAAAAGATGCAGGCCGAAATTATGAAGGCTGATAAGCTAGAGGCACTTGGTTTGCTGGCCGGCGGGATCGCCCATGATTTTAACAACTACCTGGCCACCCTGGCGGGGAACGTTTCTTTGGCTAAAATTTATAAAAATGACTACCATAAAATACATGAAAAATTGGGTAATATGGAAAAGGCCATTCACCAGTTAAAAGACCTGTCCAACCAATTGTTTACCTTTGCACAGGGCGGGGGGCCGGTCAAAGAAGTGGTTTCACTGCAGGGGCTGATTGAAGACAATGTCAAGTTTACCCTAAGCGGGACAAACGTGCGTTGTAAGTTTATGCTGCAGGCAGACCTGCAGCGGGCTGCCGTCGACGAAGGGCAATTTTGCCAGGTGCTAAACAATATTGTGATCAATGCTATGCAGGCCATGCCCGGCGGCGGCACCTTGGCGGTTACTGCCGAAAATACGGAGCTTAGGCCCGTGAATAAGAATTATTCTCATTTACCGCTGAAAGCAGGGCCCTATGTAAAAATATCGATTCAAGACCAGGGCCCCGGTATTAAAAAAGAAGACTTGTTAAAGATATTTGATCCGTTTTTTACAACCAAGGAACGAGGGAGCGGCCTGGGCCTGGCCACCTCCTATTCGATCATTAAAAAGCACGGTGGCTATTTAGATGTTGAATCCCAGAAAGGGGCAGGCACTACCTTTCATATTTATCTGCCTGCCTCCCGGCAGGGCGGTAAAAGCACGGCCCGTAAAAGGGAGACGGTCTATGGGTTGGGCAAAATATTGCTGATGGACGACGAACCGGAAATTTTAAAATTAACCGCAGAAATGTTAACCTATCTAGGGTATGAAGTAGCACTGGCCCGGGACGGCAGGGAAGTGCTGTCCCAGTACCGGGCGGCTTTGAAAAGCAACCGCCCCTTCGACCTGGTAATCATGGACCTGACGATCCCCGGCCGCATGGGGGGCCGGGAGGCAATTGCAGAGCTGCTGCAGGAAGACCCGGCGGTCAAAGCCCTGGTCTGCAGCGGTTATTCCGCTGATCCGGTGATGAATAACTACCGTGCTCACGGTTTTAAAGGGGCGATTAGGAAGCCTTTCACAATTGAAGAACTATCCAGGCTTGTTTCTAAAAGCATGAAAGATGACTAAGGGAAAATATCTTCAGGCAACTGGGACGGGCAACGGGGACAGTTAGTAAACAGGAAACTACCCTTTGTTTGCCCCGGTGTATTAGCGGATCTAAAGGTGGTCGGAATGGAAAATAGATCGAAAAAAAGTTTACATAAAAAAATAAATATCCGGCCCCGGGAAAAAAACCGGGG
>JAAYRR010000116.1 GCA_012518675.1 Bacillota bacterium | reverse complement strand
GTGTCTGCCGCCAATAACCCCATTATAACCCTGTTGCCATTGTTTGCCCAAACTGCCTGTAAGTGCCTGTGCCTCCTTTTAGTGCATCCCCTTGAAAGATAACCCAAACAAAAACAGCCGGTGCTATTTTTGATAGTAATGTTAAAAAATACTTGTGTATAGCAAAATTTGTCAGACGGGGCCGGGTATTTTATGGTAAGATAGAAAATAGTTTAAATAATCTGCAAGGAGGGGTTGAAGTTGGATTTGAATTCAAATTTGGATTCAGGGATAAAAACAGGTTTACTGCGGACACGGACACCCTTAAAAGAACTCACCAACCGTGTGCAAAACCTGCAGGCTAAATTACAGGAAAATTCGCTGGACGGCGCGCTTATCATAGAAAACATGGATCTTTTTTATCTCTGCGGTTCCATGCAGCAAGGATTTTTATTTGTTCCTGCCGAGGGAGAGCCCCTGTACATGGTCAGACGGAACTTCATGCGGGGCAAAGAGGAGTCTGGGTGGCAAAACATCCTGCCGTTAAAAAGTTTTAAACAGCTGCCACTATATTTAAAGGAATATAATAAACAGCCGCTTCAAAAAATAGGGTTGGAATTTGATGTCCTTCCGGTTAAGCTTTATCTGCGTTTACAGAAATTGTTTCCCGGGGTAGAATTTCAGGACGTTTCAACCATACTGCTGGAAATACGCATGGTGAAATCCCCTTACGAGGTTTCTTTTTACCGCCAGGCTGCAAAAAACTCCGCCACGGTATTTCGCCGGATCCCGGAACTGCTGCAAATTGGCAAACCGGAAATTACGCTTTCCTCAGAAATTGAAGCCCTTAACCGTCAGTTAGGACACCAGGGCATGCTGCGGATGCGGGCTTTTAATGCGGAAATGAATACGGGGCATGTTTACAGCGGGCAAAGCGGTTGTATCGGTACGTTTCTGGACAGCTGTACAGGCGGCCGGGGAACAACTGCCGCCTGTCCCCAAGGGGCTGGTTGGAAACCCTTGGCGCCGCATGAACCTGTTTGTGTTGATTTTTCTACCACATATGAGGGTTACATTCTTGATGAAACCCGTGTTTTTTCTATAGGCCACCTGCCCCCGGAATTACAAAAGGCAGCAAATGTTGCCAGGGAAATTCAGGAAACGCTGGCCTCCCAGGCCCTCCCGGGAGCTTTATGCGGGGATTTATATCAGCTGGCCCAAAAAATAGCTGCCCGGTACGGCCTGGAAGATTATTTCATGGGCTACGGGGACAACCGGGTAAAATTTGTGGGGCACGGCGTCGGGTTGTGTTTGGATGAGTTTCCTGTCTTCGGGCAAGCTTCACCGCATATTCTGCAGCCGGGGATGGTTTTTGCTTTGGAACCCAAATTTTCTTTTCCCCAACAAGGTGTGGTCGGCCTGGAAAACGTCTGGGTTGTTACCAAAACCGGGCTGGAAAAATTAACCCTCATTCCCGACGAACCGGTGGTTGTACCTTACTAACGTCCCCTGTGGCAAGTAAAGGGGCCGGCTGGTTAGCCGGCCCCTTTCAAAATGGAACTTGGGTTGAAGTATATAATATTCCCTTGTATTTAGGGAATGTTGACAATATCCCCGGGGAAAATCAGGTTCGGATCCTTAATCTGCGGGTTGGCGCGAATTAAGGCCTCCAGCGCCACACCAAAACGCTTGGCAATAAAGAAAAGGGTGTCACCTTTTTGCACAGTATATGTTTGCTGCGGCGGCCGCGGGTGGCCCGGGGGCCCGTAAGCCTGAGGAATGTAGATTACATCTCCCGGAAAGATCAAGTTCGGATCCTTGATCTGCGGGTTAGCGCGAATTAAGGCCTCCAGCGCCACACCAAAACGCTTGGCAATGAAGAAAAGGGTATCCCCCTTCTGCACGATGTATGTTTGTTTTTTGGGCGGCCGCGGGGGCCCGGGTTTCGGCGGCCGGGGCCGCGGGGGCCTGGGCTTCGGCGGCCGGGGCGGCGTTGGTGGCGTAACCGCACGCCTGACATCTACAACCACTTCCAGCTGCACCGTGCGGGTCACCTTGGCAAAGATCTCCAACACTACTGTCTGTTCCAACTTATAGGAATCGACCAGCCGGTAAACAATATCGCCGATGATCTGGGCACGCACCTGCACGTTCATATCCGGACGGGCACCTTTGGCGGTTTTGGCAAAATTAAGGGGTATATCCTCCCGTAAATGACGCACTAAATTAGTGGGATCCACAAAAAAGATCTGTTTGTGCAGCGTCCCCTTGACCATAATCTGGTCGGTCCGTGCCTCCCCCTCAAGGTTGACAACCTGCCCCAAGATTTCAAAGATTTTGATAGCCTGAATTGGCAGTTTAACCGCCGCGCGCACTGTTTCCCGCTGGAGCACGTCGACAACCACATGCTCCACTTTCAGCAACCTTTTGGTCACCTTAATGCCCGGCCCGGTAACAGCAGTGACCACATCAATCTGCAATGTTTCCGTAACTTTGACAAATATCTCCAGAAGCAGGGTCTGGCGCAGTTCCTTGCTGGGGGGATGACGCAGTTCAAAATCCTCCACGCTAACCTTGACTTCGACATGCACCTCCATGCCATCCCTGACGCCGGGCAGATCAACAGTCTTGGTAAAAGGCACATCTTCGGCAGCATGCCGCACCAGATCGCCTTCATCAACCAAAAAGATCTGCTTGTGGATTACACCGCGCACTATTACCGTATCCTTTTTAATTTCGGCGCTGACATCACGCACTGTGGGCAGAATCCGGAAAATCTTTTTGGCGACCAGCGGCAAGGTAGCCGTCGGGGTAATGGTTTGCACTAAGGTGTCTTCATTAACCACGCTGTCAACCTTTAAAAGTTCCTTCTCGACATAAATGCCTTTGCCCTGTACATCGATGACCACTTCAATCTGTTCTGTCACCGTCACCTTAACGAAGATCTCCAGCACGATCGTCTGCCTGACGGTTTCAGAATTGGCCAGATGGGTATCAACCGTCAGCACCCGCACCTGCACCGAAACGTTCATCTCCGGCAGGGCGCCTTTGACATCCACAAAAGCCCGAAACTGAATTTCCTCAGGGATATGATGCACCAGGTCGCCTTTATCGACAACAAAAAGCTGCTTGTCAATAATACCGGTCACCAGCACCCCATCAGAACGAACCTCTGTTTCCACATCGGTAACGTTGGCAATAACCTCAAAAACCTTCTCTATTTTATAAGGCAGCGCTATCTCAGCTTCGACAGCCTCCCGTACAGTCGTTTCACCGACAACCCGTTCGACTTTTAGTAGCTTGCGTTTAACAACAAAGTCCTTGTGATCCTTGTAGCCTTGATGATCCCCATAATCCTTGTGATCCTTGTAGCCTTGATGATCATTATAGTCCTTATAATCCTTGGACAAAATTCGTCCCTCCTTTCACTTCCGCTTTTTACCAACCTGCTATAATATATACAATTTGCCCCTGTAACGTTACAGGGGCAGAAATTAAAAACAGAATAATTATGTTTGATCAAACCGTTCCTTCACCAGCGCCGTGCGGCGAATGATCTGGCGGGTGCTGCGGGCGTTCCGGATGCTGGGGGTATTCCGGGTGCTGGGGAAATTCTTTTTTCACGTCGACCACCACCTCCAACTGCACCGTGCGGGTCACCTTTACAAAAACCTCCAGCAGGGCTGTTTGTTCAATTTTCATACCCTGCCTGTCAACAATTTTGTGTTTGATATCGCCGATAATCCGCACGCGCGCCAGCACGTTCATTCCCGGAGAGGTGCCCGGGGCGGTTTTTACAAAACGGAAAGGCACATCCTCAAAAGCATGGCGCAGCAAATTAGCCGGATCTACAAAAAAGAGCTGTTTATGCAGCACACCCTTGACCAGTACCTGACCATGCCGGGCTTCCGTTTCCAAGTCGACAATTTTCCCCACAATTTCAAAGATTTTTTGTGCTTGCACCGGCAGCTTGGCAACTGCACGCAACATTTCCGTCTGCAGCACATCCACAACTACGCTTTCAACTTTCAGCAGCTTTTTCTTAACCTTGATGTTTTTGCCCTTAACATCCACGACCACGTCAAGCTGCAAGGTTTCCGTTACCTTTACAAAGGCTTCAATCACCATCGTCTGGCTCAGCCTGCGGCTGGGAGCATCAAGCAGCTCTGCGTCCTCCACAGTTACCTTGGCCCGGAACATAACATCCATATCCGGCCGGGCGCCCGGTATATTAATCGTCTTTGTAAAAGGAATATCCTCCCGGGCATGGCGGACAAGATCACCTTCGTCGACAAAATAGATCTGCTTGTGGATCATCCCCCGCAAAGTCACACTGTCATGGCGCGTTTCGGCGGTGACATCCTGCAGCTTTGCTTGAATACGGAATATCTTCTTGGCTGTAATCGGCAAGGTAAAGGTGGGACTCACCGTTTCATAGACTAAGTCTTCGCCGACCACACTGTCAACCTTTAAAAATTCCTTTTTTACTTTAAGGTGTTTACCGCGCACGTCGGTTACTACCTCAATTTGTTCTGTAACCGTAACCTTAACAAAAATATCCAGCAGAACCGTCTGCTGCACAGTCCGGGCATTAATCAGATCGGTGTCCACCTCTAAAATACGGACATCCACCTGGACGTTCATATCGGCCTGGGCATGTTTCACCGGTACATAAACCTGAAAGGGCACATCCTCAGCCACGTGCTGCACCAAATCACCTTTATCTACTACAAAAAGCTGTTTATGGATTGTGCCGCTGATGTCTACCCCTCCGTGACGCACCTCAGATTCCACATCCTTGGTGTTGGCCATCACGTCAAAAACTTTGATGACTTTATAGGGCAGCGTTACATCCGCTTCAACAGATTTCTTAATCGAATTTTCGCCAATAACCTTTTCCACTTTAAGTAAACGTCTTTTAATAACAAAACTTCCGGACATTTTTTCCATTTTCCCCCTCCTTTCGGTATTGCTGTAGGGCTTACGCCCTAAAGTTCTCTATAATATATACAAACTGCAGTCCTTCTGTTACACATTAAAATGAAATTTAGAAGAAAGGAAAAAGGAAATTGCCCCTGGGTAGCGAATAAAAACATGAAAGTGTCCTCGGATGAAGACACTTAGGACCCTGGAATGAGGACAAACGGGGACACCAAACGAGGACATGCAGTGTTGGCCACTGAAAACACAAATTATGATGAAGCAACATCCAGTAAGCAATAGCGGGCAGGTGAGGTCATGCCGAGGGAAAAAGAGGGCCGTGTTTTACTGCAAGGAAGCGGCTTCTATATGCATTATTACGGTGAACTGGTGCAAGATAAAACACCGCTGCTTTTTGTCCACAGCACAGGGGGTAGCGGCATTATGTGGCTGCAGCAACTGCGAAATTTATCTCCGGACTTCTCCGCCCTGGCGATCGATCTGCCCGGTCACAGGTTTTCTGAGGGACAGCCTGCAACGCGTGTCAAGCCCAATGCCGGCTACCTTCAGGATTTTGTGACCAGCTTGAACCTGCCACCTTTTGTCTTAATCGGCCATTCTTTCGGGGGAGCCGTGGCCGTTACCTATGCCTTACGCTACCCTGCACAGTTGCAGGCCCTAATCCTTATCTCCACAGGAGGAGCACTGCAGAAGGCTCCCAAACTTAGGGAAATACTCCGGCAGGGCAACTATGCAACGCTGAACAGATACGCCTACGGGCCGGGCGCCGGGCAGGAACTGCTGGCAAAAGGGGAAAGAATGTTCCGTTCCGTTCCCTGTCAGGTTTTTCATGCCGACCTGGAAGCTTGCGAACATTATGACGCCCGGCAGCAGTTGAAACAAATTAGGCTGCCCACGCTGGTTATCTGCGGGAAGCAGGATCGGATTACCCCGCCCCGGCTCAGCCGTTTTATGGCGGAACAGATTGGCGGTGCAAAACTTTGCCTATTGGATAACTGTGGCCATATGCCCATCCTGGAACAACCTACCGTTGTAAACGAAAAAATTCGCTGTTTTGTCCGGCTTGTACAAAAAAAGGCTGCGGGCAAAAAATAATACGTGTACAAGGAGGGAGCGCCTGCCTTGCATACCCCCAAAACTACTGCTTTAATACCTGCCTATAATGAAGAACCACGCCTGGCCGCGGTCCTGGAAATAGTCACTGCCAGCCCCCGGGTGGATGAAGTAATTGTTATCGATGACGGTTCCCGGGACAAGACCTCCCGGGTTGCGGCTTCTTTCCCCGTAAAATTGGTGCGCCTGAAGGAAAACTGCGGCAAAGGTGCCGCCCTGCAGGCCGGGCTGGAAAAAGCGGCAGACGCCGGCCGCTTCCTGTTTCTGGATGCCGATCTGCTTAACCTGCGCCACGAACACATCAATCAGCTGCTGGACCCCCTGACCGGAGACCGGCCTGCGGCCATGACCGTCGGCACCTTTCGCCGGGGCAAAAAAGCGAGCGTGAACCTGGCCCAGCATTATTTTTCCATCCTCAACGGCCAGCGCGCCCTGCACCGAAACTTTGTGGACATCCTGCCCGACCTGCGCTGGTCACGTTTTGGCGTGGAAATATTGCTGAGCAGATATGCCCAACTGGCCGGGCAACCCGTTCAACACCCGGAACTGCAGGGCATTTCCCATGTCACCAAGGAGGAAAAATTTGGCTTTACAGCCGGTTTTCTTTACCGCCTGCGCATGTACCAAGAATGCCTTTATTCGTTGTTATATCATCAAAAAATGATCAGGGATTTCCCGGGGAAGGTGCCTGTGGAAATTCTGCAGAAAATAAAATGAAAAAAGCTGAAATAATTTCTATTAAACAGGAAAAAGGAGGTACGGTTATGCTGTCAAAAAAGCTGTCACCCGAAGAAAAATTCAACATGGGGGTCACCCTTGAAAAGGCAATTAAAGAGCTGTCCGCCTGCGACCCGCGCACTGTCTGCTTGAACAGCGCCGTAATTTTTAATCGCGAGAAAAACAGCTATATCCTGCCCTATCTAAACCGGAAATATTTTGTAAACCACAGCAACGGCGAAGTAAGCCCCTGTTCTGCAGGTGCAGGGGAAGTTTCCCTCCACCTGCAGATTTTATTCCTGCATTACCTGAGCAATGCCCAGGGAACCCCCTTGCAAGATGAGTGGATCACCTTTAAGGAACTGCCCGGGGGGCAAATTTATGTCGGGCCCTACCAAAACAGGACCATCCGCCCCTTGCTGCAACACTTTGGCGCACAACCGGAAAAACTGCTAAGCACAGCCCTTGACTTTGGCGGGCAGCCAGTAGACTTTGGTGACCAGGCCGTCACCTTTCACGTTTTTCCGCGGGTGCCGCTGACTTTTGTCCTTTGGGAGGGAGACGAGGAATTTCCGCCTGCGGGCAACATCCTTTATGATGCTTCGGCAGCAGACTACCTGCACACAGAAGACTATGCCCTTTTGCCGGGGCTCATCATCTGGGAAATGGCCGCCCACATGGCTAAATAACAGCTGGGGGCAAACACCAAAGGTGACAGGAAAACGGTTGCATAGTTCCCGTGTCACCCATTATACCCGGGGTTCTTTATTCCTGAACAGTCTGGGTAGCCGGGGTATTTGCATTATCCGGGTGTGCAGGATAGCGAAAATGCCCCGTTATTTCCCACCTTAGAAGGCAGTCCTCTTCCTTCGCTTGGCCGGCATTGTGAATAACAAGGGGTAAACCGTCACTTCTGGTCCGATCACTGATGATCCCGCAGTGATCACGCCCGTTCGCAAAACGCCAGCAGACCACGTCACCCCATTGCCATTCGTCCAGGCACCCCTCCACCTCCAACGTCAGCTGCATACCATGGCGTGTAAAAAAGAAGGCTTGGTTGGGAACCCGGCGGTGATCAATATTGGAATCAGGACTCTCCAATCCCCACCGTTGGGGGTAAAGGGAAAAATTTCTTTCCATATCCTCATGTATCAGCTGTTGCAAATCCAGGCCGGCATGGCGAAAAGCACGGATAATAACATCGGTACAAGCACCCCGGTCCGGGGGTACATCTCCCCCGGGGTAGCTGATAGTAGCATAAGCAGCATCATAACTAACCTTGTTCACTGCCTCTTGGCGGGCGCCCAAAAGAATCAGATCGGCCGTCGTCCGCTCTTCTGCGGGGATTTTTTCGACCGGGGAAGGGAGTGCAGTCCTGCTGCATGGCAAATTTATTGTTAGCTGACGCCTTAGATTCTGATACGGCAACTGCCCCTGCTGATCATTGTTCCCAATATTCAAAACCCCATAAAACCCGGCTGAAACCAACAGGATAAACAGGAAAAGAAGCAACGTTTTAATTTTTAACTTATTGTTTTCCATCTTCAAACACTTTTTTCATAGCAGTATTTTACAGGCGACTATTGTTCGCTGCTTACTGTTCATAACTTTGAAATAGCTGCCCCCATGGGGAGGTGGCCAGCCAATTGTCCACTACCTTTCGCCCCCGCCAGGGATACCAAAGCTTATCATGATAAAAATATGAACCGAACACAAAGAGGTAGAGCAACGGCGTCTGGAAAAAAAGTTTCTGCATGCGCCGCAGCGGCCCAAACCAGATAAAATCCCCCACCATGCTGGCCGTGTTGTCCCCAACACTGAAACCGTAGTTGATTTTGCTAAGATCTTCGCCTACAACTTCGATATTTTCCAGCCGGCCGACACCCAGCCCCTCCTCATCTGCCAGGCGGATATAGTCAATCTGCAGGGGGTCAAACCCCATCATTTTAGCCGCCACGGCATCGATGGCTACACTGTCCCCGCTGGCTAAAATATAGTCTTTTTCCACCGGGATCATTGTGCGCGGGCCGGGGCCGTTCCCGGCCGTCGTCCCGTCCATCACCGTAAAAATCCCCGCATGGATTTCCTGCTGCAGCCGCAGCAGATCGACCAAGGTTTCATGAATAACACTGTGGCAATAGTGGCGCCGGGTGTTGAGCAGGCCCCCAAAAGCATTTTTCATGGAACCCGTGGTAGTCGTATAAATATGACATTTGGTTGTCGGCAGGTGGACAATATTTTTATTAAAAAAATAATCGGGTAGCTTGAACCCCTGCGGGTAAACTTTGTTCAGGGCCAGCATTTTCCCCCGCGGCCGGTAGACAGACCACTGCATATCTTCTGCCTTAAAATTATAAAGCACCGGGATCTGATGCTTCTTAAAAAGGGGCCGGTAACGGTTTAGTTTTTCCCCTTTATAGGCATTGGTGACCACCGTTTTATTCTGTACGCAGACCAAATCATCAAAACCGGCCTCCCGCAAACCTAAAATGGTCCCTTCAAATTGCCAGGGGGTTGTATTGGCCCCGGGATAAGGAAAATGCCAGGAAATATTATTCTTCAAAATAGTCGTTTGTGTCGGATCAAGATAGCGCTTGCAATCCGCCAACTGCAACAGACGGCGGTGATCAGCCAGCACAGTATCCGGTGTGGTTTTTAAAACAGCAACTTTTGCCTTCAAGCTGAAAACTCCTTACCTCATCAAGTTTTTGAACCAAAAACTACGGGCACCCGGTAACAGGAGACAAACCCCTTTTACCTTTTACCAGGTGAAGGCACCCCTGTCACAGCCTGTCACCTTCAATGCTAGTAATTGGGGGCGGTAGCTATAAGGGTGCAGGGACACAAGATCCTTCATGCATACGCCCATCCGTGCACCGTGTTAAAGATTATTTTTTAGACCATGACCAACCCTGGTTACCATAACAGTCAACAGGGATAGACTTGCGGTCAAAACACCATCAATACCGGTCCTGTCAGCCGGTACAAACTGACAAACCTTAGCCTGCAGCCTTGAACAGCTCCCGCTGGGCCAAATAAAAACCGATGATGCCGACCAAAACCCCCAGCCACAGCGTTGAAAACCGGGTCACCAGCGTAGCTGCGGCCGCCATTTCTTTACCCAATCCCGCCAAAAGCAGCAGGGCCATAATGCTGCCTTCCGCCACCCCCAACCCCCCCGGGAGAAAGGAAAGGGCCCCCACAATAGATGAAAAAGAAACCACAAAAACGGAGACTAAAATGGGTATTGTACCGCCCAGCGCCCGGACAGCCAGGAAAATCACCAGGCCTTCCAAACCCCAGGACAGCACCCCGATGCCCACGGCAAAAAAGAGGGCCGGCAGGGTAAAAAGCCGGCGCGCTGTCCGTTGAAATTCACGCAAAAAAACGGCAATTTTTTGTCCCCAGGCCCGCCCCTTTTTCTTTAGCAGCAACAGCAGGTATTGAAAAAAAACTTCATAGTGAAAAGCAGCTACCGCAATAACTAACAGGATAAAAACAGTTAGCAGGGCATACTGCCCGTAGGGAAAGGCCAACAAACCGGCCGCAGCCAGCAAAACCATAGACAACCCGTCACTAAGCCTTTCCGCCAACACAATAGAAGCCGTAACGCTGACCGGCGCGTCAATATGTTCTTTCAACAGGTAACACTTTAAAAGTTCGCCGGCCTTCCCGGGGGTAATCGTCATCGCCAGACCGCTTAAGAAAATCAACCTGTTTATTTGGGCCTGTGGATATAAACCGGTCAACTGCAGGTAGTAGTCCCATTTGAGATAGCGGAAAAAATAATTTAATGGTGCCAAAAGAAGGATTGCCGGCAGGTAGCGCCGGTCAAAAGACTTAAACAGGCCGGCCACCCCGCGCAGGTCCCCCAGGATTAACAGCACGGTGATTACCGCCAACCCGGCAACAATCCCCGCCCAGAAAGGCTTTTTATATCTAGCTGCAAGCTCCCTCATGTTTGCCTTTCCTCACAAAATGATCCGGAACAACGCGGCGTCTGCCTCCGGTCCTTCCGGGGTCCAACATGTTTGCCTTTCTCACAGCGGGATGATCAGTCCCGGCCGGGCATAGAGAAGAAACACACAGGCCAGCGCCCAAAGTAAGATACTCACACCCAAAGGCCTGTCTTGAAGCAACACCTCTTCGGGACTGCCGCCCAGAGCCTTTTGGTGCACCAGAAAAAGATAGCGAAAAATGCCGTAGATGACAAAGGGAATAGTCAACATCAGATCCTGCGTGGGACTGGCTGTAAAGGTGTAAAGGGAATAGGCCATGATTGTTGCCGCCGTCACAACGGCAATCAGCTGGTCGAGGTAGGACACGGTGTAGTCAGCCAGCACCCGGCGGTGTTCCTTGCCGCCCGCCCCCAAAACGATATATTCCTGCCGGCGCTTGGTAAGCGCAAGGAAAAGGGCCAGCAGCAACGTGCAGATTAGCAACCAGGGCGAGATGCGAACCC
>JAAYRR010000115.1 GCA_012518675.1 Bacillota bacterium | reverse complement strand
TGTTCCGCCGTGTTTTCCGGGTACAGGCGGAGGTCTTTGCCAATAAAGGTTTTTTCATTAAAAATACAATTTAAAAAAGGTGGGAAACCTATGCCTAATTGCGTAAAAAAGCACTCACCCTTGTTCGCCCTGTGCAGAAATTATAGATGCCCTAACCCATGTATCATTTACACCAACAGACTAACCTTAAGCTAAACGTTAATCTGAATACAGGAGCAAAATAATGAATTCTATACGTATAGCACTGGCGCAAATGCAAGCCCAATCTGCTGATGTAACCGGTAATTTAACAAAAATTGAACGGTTCGCCCGTGACGCCGCCACCCGGGGGGCGGATCTTATCTGTTACCCTGAACTGTGCTTGCAGGGGTACAGCTGTTCCAGTCAGGGTCTCAAACCCCTGCAAATCCCCGGCCCGGCAGTCGAAAGGATTGTGGCCCTGGCCCAAACTTACGGGTTGGCCATGCTGGTGGGTATGGTGGAATATTCACCAAAGAGCAAACCATACATTACCCACCTAATAGCCTATCCCCATGGAAACTGGGATCTTTACAGAAAAACACATTTAGGGGTTCATGAAAAATCCTGTTTTGCGCCCGGTCAGGAACTGCCGGTTTTTCACTATAAAAAAACAACTTTTGGCCTTTTGATCTGCTGGGATCTGCATTTCCCTGAAACAGCCGCCCTCCTGGCCTTAAAGGGGGCAGAAATTATTTTTGCACCGCATGCTTCGCCGGTCGCCGGGGCTGATCGCCGGCGGATATGGTTAAAGTACTTGCCGGCCCGGGCTTATGACAATACTGTTTTTTTGGCCTGTTGCAACCAGGTGGGCCATGACGGTACCGGCCGTATTTTCGGTGGTGGCGCGATGGTGATTGATCCCCGGGGCAATGTTTTAACTGAAGCGTTTTACCAAGGTGATCATCTACTGGTGGCAGATCTGCAGCCCGAACTGCTCAATGCCATCCGCGCGGGAAGACACGCTGCCATGCGGCATCGTTTCTATCACCAAGCCAGAAGGCCCGAACTGTATACCGGTTTGGTTTGCAGCAAAAAACTAAACCAAGCTGCACCTTCAACTGAGGTACAACGGAAAGCTGCCGGGCCACATGCCCAGGCAAAAAATCATTGCTGCAAAAACAACGTTAAAACCTAAGCACAGCTGCAAATACATCTGCCGGGCCTTAGCCTTACATTTTAGCCTTACATTGCCTGATTAAATTTTTATTGTTGATTTATTGTTATTTACGTTAAACCCATCATTTGGGCCGGCTACAGCCGGCTCTTTTTTTTCCAGTATTGTTCCAGGGGAAGACGCTGTCCGGGGGGGGCTCATCCCCCCGGTACTGCTCTTCACTTTTTCTTTATCCTATGCTTGTTGTTTCATTTTTGGGGAATACACCGCATATTTTAGGTGCTGTTTTTTTGCATAGTACATAGCGGTATCTGCTTTTTGAATCAGGGTTTCCAGGCTGCTGCCGTCACGGGGGTAGATGCTAATCCCAATGCTTACCCCCAGGATAAAGACCTGTGCGGCCAGTTCCGGTATTTCCAAAGGCCCAACAAAGAGGTTGCTAACTTTAAGGGCCACATTGCCCAGGGCCTGTTCAGATTCCAGGGGAAACAGTAAAACAGCAAACTCATCACCGCCCCACCTGGCAATAATATCATTTTGACGTAAATTGCCCTTAAGCAGGGCTGCAATTTCCTGCAAAAGCCGATCCCCGGTTTTGTGGCCATGTAGATCATTTACTATTTTAAAGTCGTTAATATCCAGAAAAAAAATCGCAAAACCTTTATTATATCTGCGCGCCTGCGAAACCTTAAGGTTAAAAAATTCGGCAAACAATTTCCTGTTGGGCAGGGCCGTCAGCGGATCATGGAAGGCCAGATATTCTGATTTTTTTATCAGGCGGATGATCACAAAAATAAAAGCAACATAAACTGCCGTAAGTGTTAAAAAACTTTCCCAGAAAAATACCTTTTCCCTGTTAATATCTTTTAGCATGGCGCTGTCGTTGTAAATTATTTCCACTACATGGGAATTCCACCAGCTTATTTCTCCCTTAACCTTGTAACTGTAGGGAATATATTTGTAGGTACAGGTGGTTTTGGAGGCAGAATCTGTAACCGTTTTTATTTGAATTTCATTTGTGTTTAAAGCCTGCAGGGCATATTTTTTTATAAGATCATCGTCAATTCTTTGATAATAGGGTTGTTCCTTTGACAATTTCAAGATGCCGTTAGTGGTTTCACCACACCGGTAGACAGTAACTGCATCCACAAAGGGGTATTGATTTTTCAAATTACTAACTACAGAAAAAACATCCAAGCCTTCAATAACAGGGTAATTCTTGGTGATATTAAAACTTAATTCAAAAATATATTGGCGATCGGGGGTGGGCATATAGGTATATTTCATTAATTCCCCGGTCATTGTTGACAGATCCATCTGATCGGCAACAAATTCGCCCCCCTCCAGGTAGCCTCTTAACACCTTTGAAAAGGAAGGGTAATTTTTAAAATCCAGGCCAACGTCGCTCTCCACAGTTGATTCTGTGATTATTAAGTCCCGGTTGATAATATAAATATCTGATTTACCAAACTGTTCTTTCAAAACAGCCAGTTGCCAATTTGAAACAGCAGGATCCTGCCTGTACTTTGCCAGCAGCGCCAAAGAATGTGCCAACATTTCATCATGCAATTTATCTTCAATAACCTGGTTAATGGAATCAGCAAATTTAATAGTGCTATAAATACTCTTTTCCACTAAATTTTGCTTTGCAGTATATTCAGATTTAATAATTTGTATGGTATTTTGATGATTATTATAAAAAATAAAAGCTAAAAATATATAAACTACCAGCACTAGGACGGACCGGCCCCAATTAATATTTTTCATTTTGCACCTGCGAATTTTTTTATTGTCACCCTTTTTATTAGACAAAACAAACTAAATACCTGCAAATAAACAATGGGGCGGAAACTGTTCAGGAAGCTGTAAAAAGCGCTTTCCAGATTTCAACAAGCCAACCTGCCCCGTCCCACCGGTTATTCTGGCATTTTACAGTTGACAATCTTGCCGGAAGGTTGCTATAGTTGTTTTAGCTGACGCTACAGAGAAAATAGCAATTGGCAGCGGGTTAACAAAGATACAGACCGGGCCGCTGGTTGCAGCTGAAGGAGGACAATTGTGGCTGATAAATCCCAAAAACGCTGCCTGATGTGTGGTCGGTTGTTTGCAGTTGAAGCCTCTGCTGAAACCAATTTGGGTGCGGCTTTCCTTGCTGAGTTTCCTGGAAAATCCAGATCATTTTGTCCTTTATGCGAGGCCAAATTAAAAAAAGAGGCACAGGATACCCAGAAAGATCCTAAACCCATGTAGTGGCTAAACTTATCAGATAAGTTCCCTTTTATTCATTTTTAAACATTTACATACATTATTTATATAAGCCTCTATTTTAAATAAAACAGCCCTTCTGTAAACATTTGCCTGTTTAAGAAGGGCTGTACCGTTCCAAAATTCATTTAAAATTCCTTTTTACCAGGGATCCCCGTTTTAATTTTTATATATTCAGCCGTTCATTATTCAGCTGCAGCGGCTTTCAGCCAGGCATTACACCGCTGCAGTTCTTCTTCTGCCCGGACAAGATCGAACCCCGGGGGGCGTTCCCGGAGCTGTTTTTCTGCCCGGGCCTTTTCCTGGCGGGCTTTTTCCACATCAATTTTGCTGGCCAGTTCGGCCGTATCGGCCAGGACTATAACCTGGACGGGGCCTACTTCCATAAAACCCCCGGATATAGCCATACACTCCACCTTGTCCCCAACTTTGCGGTAATAAAGCACGCCGGCTTTTAAAGAAGTCAGCAACGGGGCATGCCGGGGACGGATACCCAAATAACCCTCTGTTCCGGGGGCAATTACGCTTTTCACTTCTTCTGTCAAGATCCTGCCCTGGGGGGCAACAACATCTAATTTAAGGGTGCTCATTGGTTTAACTCCCGCCCCTTTTCCTGGGCCTCCTCGATATTACTGACCATATAAAAAGCTTCCTCCGGCAGATCGTCATGCTGGCCGGCCAGAATTTCCTTGAAACCCTTGACAGTTTCTTTCAAGGGAACATAAACCCCGGGCCTGCCCGTAAAAACCTCTGCCACGTGAAAAGGCTGGGAAAGAAAACGCTGCACCTTACGGGCCCGGGCCACCACGATTTTATCTTCATCTGAAAGTTCCTCTATCCCTAAGATGGCAATGATGTCCTGCAGTTCCTTATAGCGCTGCAAAATACTCTGTACTCCCCTGCCCACCTCATAATGCTCTTCCCCCACGACCAGGGGAGAAAGAAGCCTTGAGGTTGAATCCAGGGGATCTACAGCAGGGTAGATGCCCAATTCCACTAACTGCCGTGAAAGCACAATGGTTCCATCCAAGTGCGCAAAAGTAGTAGCCGGCGCAGGGTCTGTCAGGTCGTCGGCAGGAACATAGATAGCCTGCACCGAGGTAATGGAACCGCTCTTCGTAGAAGTGATCCGTTCCTGCAAGTCACCCATCTCTGTTGCCAAGGTAGGCTGGTAGCCCACCGCAGAAGGCATCCGGCCCAACAATGCCGAAACCTCGGAGCCGGCTTGAATAAAACGGAATATATTATCAATAAAAAGCAGTACGTCCTGGCCGCCTTTATCGCGAAAATATTCGGCTGCGGTCAGCCCCGTAAGGCCAACCCGCATCCGGGCTCCCGGGGGTTCGTTCATTTGACCGAAGATCAGGACCGTATTATCTAAAACCCCTGATTCCGTCATTTCCAGGTAGAGGTCATTACCTTCCCTGGTACGTTCCCCCACACCGGCAAACACGGAATATCCCCCGTGTTCATAAGCCACATTGCGAATCAGTTCCATGATTAAAACTGTTTTGCCTACACCGGCCCCGCCGAAGAGGCCCATTTTTCCTCCCCTGGGCAGCGGCGCCAAAAGATCCAGCACCTTAAGACCGGTTTCCAGTATTTCCGTGGAGGGTTCCAGTTCATCAAAGGAAGGGGGATCCCTGTGAATGGGCCACCATTCTTCAGCTTTTAAGGGGCCCTTATCGTCAATCGCCTCCCCCACCACATTAAACAACCTTCCCAAGGTGGAAGGCCCTACCGGGGCTTTAATCGGCGACCCCGTATCTACAGCCTTCATCCCCCCCCGCATGCCATCGGTGGAAGACAGGGCTACACAGCGGACCATATTATTGCCCAAATGCTGCATAACCTCCATCGTCAGGTTAATTCCCTTTTCCTTGATGACCACAGCATTGTATAAATGGGGCAAATTGCCCTCCAGAAATTCTACGTCTACAACCGGACCTATAACCTGCACCACTTTTCCTTCATTCATATTGCGTCCCTCCTTTACCCCTGGGCCTTCATGGCCTCAGCTCCGGATGCAACCTCCAAAAGTTCGGTAGTAATAGCCGACTGACGAGCTTTGTTAAAAGATAAGGTCAGTTTTTCAATCACTTCACCACTGTTTTTGGTGGCGGCATCCATGGCTACCATGCGGGCACCAAGTTCGCTGGCCTTGGCCTCTAAAAGGGCCTGGTACACCTTCATTTCACAATAACGGGGCAAAATAGCCTCCAGCACTTTAACCGGTTCCGGTTCATACAGGTAGTCAACCGTTTCCACTGTTTCCACAGCGGGGGCTTCTACGGGTAAAAGTGTTTCCACCTGAGGGACATGTCGCAGCGCAGAATAGAAACGTGAATAGATCAGACCAACCTCGTCCACCTGCCCATTTAAAAATATCTCCATCAGGTTCCGGGCTATTTCCCGGGCCAGGGCCAGATCAGGTTCGTCCCCGGTTTCTACATAATATTGCAGTATTTCCACCTTTCGCCGGCGGAAAAACTGTACGCCTTTGCGGCCTACAATAATCAAACTTGTAGGCTGGTCCGCTTTGAGCAAACTGGCGTGTGCCACATGAATTACATTGGCATTATAGGCGCCGGCCAACCCCCGATCCCCGACTACCAGCAGGTTGCATCTTTTTTTAACCTCCCGGGGGGCTACCAGCGGCAGTTGCCGGGCATTGGGTGCCCGGGCCAGACGGCCGGCCACCTCCGCTGTTTTCTGGGCATAAGGACGGGCCGCCCAGACCTGACCTTGGGCCCGGCGAAGCTTGGCTGCAGCGACCATTTTCATAGCCCCCGTAACATGCTGGATATTGCTGATCGCCCGGATACGTCGTTTTATTTCCCTCATACTGGACAAGCGTTCCACCGCCTTTGTCTTCCACTAACCGTATCTACAAATAAACACCGGCTGTTTCAGTGCCGGTGCTGACCTATAGTCAAGTACCGGCCTCACCGGCCGCAGCAATATTTTCCAAGTATTCATTAATGCTCTTTTTCAGAAGATCTTCCATTTCTGCATCCAGAACCTTTTTCTCCCGGATCTCCTGTAAAAGTTGCGAATACCCGCTTCTAACAAAGTTGAGGTACCCCGTTTCAAAATGTCTTACCTTTTCCAAGGGCAGATCATCCAAAAACCTGTTTACACCTGCATAAATGACCACGATCTGTTCTTCAACAGGCATGGGCTGATACTGGACCTGTTTTAAAATTTCCATCATCCGTTCGCCCCGGGATAACCGGGCCTGGGTAGCTTTATCCAGGTCTGTTCCAAACTGGGAAAAAGCTGCCAGTTCCTGGTATTGAGCCAGGTCCAGGCGTAAACGCCCGGCGACCTGTTTCATAGCCTCCAGCTGGGCGGCCCCCCCTACCCGAGAAACAGAAAGCCCCACATCAATAGCCGGGCGCTGGCCGGCATAAAACAGCTCTGTTTCCAGGTAAATCTGGCCGTCGGTAATGGAAATAACGTTTGTGGGAATATAAGCAGAAACGTCGCCGGCCTGGGTTTCAATAATGGGTAAGGCTGTCAGCGAACCTCCACCCAGGGAATCGTTTAGGCGGGCCGACCTTTCCAGCAAACGCGAGTGCAAATAGAAAATATCTCCGGGATAGGCTTCCCGTCCCGGCGGACGCCTCAGAAGCAGGGAAAGTTCCCGGTAAGCGACCGCGTGTTTGGAAAGGTCATCATAAACAATTAAAACGTCCCGCTGCTGCTCATACATAAAATATTCGCCTATGGCACAACCGGCATAAGGAGCTATATACAAAAGGGGTGCCGGTTCACCGGCGCTGGCGACCACCACTGTCGTGTAGTCCATCGCCCCTGTTTCCCTGAATTTATGAATAACGCTGGAAACTGTAGAAGCTTTTTGTCCGATAGCCACGTAGATACAGATTACATCCTGGCCTTTTTGGTTGATGATGGTATCCACACCTAAGGCAGTTTTTCCTGTTTGGCGGTCACCGATAATCAGTTCCCGCTGCCCCCGGCTAATGGGAAACATGGCATCGATCACCTTGATGCCTGTTTGCAGCGGGGTATTCACCGGTTGACGCTGGATCACTCCCGGTGCCAAAAATTCAACAGGCCGGAATTTTTCCGCCTTGATGGGGCCCTTGTTGTCCAAAGGTTCGCCTACCGGGTTCACCACCCGGCCGATCAGGCCTTCCCCTGCCGGGACCTCCATAATGCGGCCGGTCCGTTTTACTTCATCGCCTTCTTTAATATGCAGGCACGGGCCCAAAATAACTGCACCCACACTTTCTTCTTCCAGGTTTAGGGCCATGCCATATACGTTTCCGGGAAACTCTAAAAGTTCACCGGCCATCACCTGCTCTATATTGACACGCGCAATACCGTCACCCACGTAGGTGACAACGCCTTTGTTTGCTACTTCTATTTCCAGTTCATAGCGTTTTAGCTGCTGCAACAAGAGGCCGGCAATGTCATCCATTTTGATTTCCAAACCTTCTCACCCCTTTACATCAGTTGACCGGGTGCAAATCTTTTTTCAGGTGGGCACCTAAAAGCTCCAGTTTTTTCCTTACACTGGCGTCTACAACCCGATCCCCCCAACGTAAAGTAAGCCCCCCCAACATTTCAGGTTCCATTTTCATTTCCAGGCGGACTTTCTTCCCGATGAGGCGGGTTAACCTGTTTTTCAGTTCAAGTTCCAAAGCAGGTGAAAGCGGGGCAGCCACCTTTACCTCAACTGCCTCAACATCCTTGGCCTGATCAAGAAGACGTTGATATTCTGCAGCAATGGAAGTAACAATTTCTTCTTTTTTTATACTTAAAACCTGAGGCAGCAAGGCTAGCAAAGCCTTTTCTTTTTCCTCAGGGGATAACAGCGAACTTGACAGTATTTTTTGAAGTTCGGCATATTCCTCCAAGATATTTTTCATGGAGGCCAAACCCTCTCCTATTTCTTCTTCCTGACCCTGTTTTTGGGCTGCATAAAAAAGGGCTTCTGCATAGTGTCGGGCTGTTCTTTTATCTTTCACTGTAGCCTTTCCACCTCCGCCAGGGCCTCCTGTAACAGATACTCCTGATCTTTAACATCGAGCGTCCGGGCTAAAACTTTGTTTGTCACCACGACCACAATATCTGCCACCTGGCTGCGAATAGCAGCAATGGCCAATTTTTTTTCCTTTTCTATCTCCAGCCGGGCCTGTTCCAAAACCCGGGCAGTTTCTTCCTTGGCCTGGGCAGCCGCCTCTGAACGGGTTACCCCGGCCATTTCATTGGCCCGCTGCAGGATGGCTTCGGATTCCTGCTGTGCCTGGCTGAGCTGTTGTTTATAAGAAGCTAAGATCTCAGCCGCCTCTTCCCTGACGGAAGCGGCATGCTTGAAATCTCCTTCAATTTTTTCTTCCCTGCTGACCAAGGCTTGATTCAGGGGCTTCCAAAGGAGCAGATAAAGGCCCCCCAATACTACCAAAACGTTAATGGCCTGCAGCAAAAATGTCCAACCATTAATGCCCAAGGCTTCTAAAATACCCTCCATAATACTACCCCCTTATGGCTGTTAAACCTAAATTTTGGTCCAGAGGAGTATGGCGATCACAAAGGAAAAGAGGGTCAAGGCTTCTATAAAAGCCAGGGCAAGAATTAAAGTAGTCCGAATATCCCCACTGGCTTCAGGTTGCCTTGCTATGCCGTCCATCGCACCCCGCGTAGCAATCCCTTGCGCAATAGCAGAACCAAAAGCAGCAAAACTTACCGCTAAAGCTACACCTATATAAGCTAACCCGTTCATTATTCCTGCCTCCTTAAATGATAATTAATAAACTAATGCCCTGCAACAAAAGTGGATATATAGATCACTGTCAATAAAGAAAAAACCAGGGCTTGAATAACGCCCATAATTACACCTAAAAACATTACTGGAATAGGAACAAACAAGGGAATCATCAGAAACAGGGCGGCCACTACCGTTTTTTCACCAAACATGTTGGCAAAAAGACGGAGTGAAAGGGATACCGGTTTAACCAGCTCTTCAATAAAATTGAGCGGAAATAAAAAAGGGGTGGGCTGGAAAAAATGTTTAATATACCCCCCCAGTCCCCGCTTTTTAATGCCGATCAGCTGGACCAGAATAATGGTAACGATACCGAACCCCGCTGTAGTGGAAAGATCAGTGGTTGGGGGCTTCATTTCCGGGATAAACCAGGAAAGGTTGAGCAATAAAATAAACAAAAAGAGGGTTCCCACCACTGGAATATAATTGCGTCCTTCCTTGCCCATGGTTTCTTCCAGCAGTTCATAAAAGAAGTCTGCCACCAGCTCCAGCAAGTTTTGGGCTCCCCGGGGCATAACGCTGATCCGCCTTGAAATTAAAAAGGCCAGTACAAAAAGGATGATCATGATAATCCAGGTGTTAAACACGGTGGTAGTGATCGGTACGGGGCCCCAATGAAACAAAACCACGGGCCGCACGTGTTCCAGAACATGTTCCAAAGCTTCCAAGCCCAATGCACTATCCCTCCTTTCCTATAATTATGGACAAAGCTTGCCCCATAAAGGCTAAGATCTGCAGGAAAAGACCGGTCAACACCCCGAAAAAAAAGAGTTCTCCCCCTAAAAAAGAAAGGCCGGCCATGCCCAAAAAAACAAAAAGCCTGACTACCGAACGAAACACCAGCCTGAGGGTTGCCCTCTGCGGGGAAAGATCTCCGGGGTTGGCAACAGCCCTCATCTGCCAGCGGTAAAACAACCAGGCTACGGGGGCAGCGATGGCAATACCGAAAGCATATTCCCTGTAACCCAAAAACAGGGCCATGCTTAAAATAACTACACCCAAGGCAAACATAATTTTTTCCGGGGTATTAAAGATCCTGTCCCCCATGTTCATCATTCCTTTGTTCATCGTTCCCCCGCTCTTGTTTTTTTCCCTGTTTACCGCCCGTCAGTCCCGCCAGTTCATGCCAGAGACTGTAAAACCCAATCCCCACCCCGGACAGAACCCCCAGCAGCATAAAAATCGGGAAAGTATCAAAACGATGATCTACCCACCAGCCGGCATAAAAACCCAAAAAAACTGCAGCAATCATAGTAATTCCAAAGGAAAAAGCCAAGTTGATATAACGGGCCAAGCTCGCCCAGCGCAACTTTTTCTTAGACAATTTTAGTCCATCCTTGCTGGCATCAGACAGAGAAAGCTATAAATACAGTCAGATACCATCATCAGTCCAGAATCGAAACCCTGTCCGGGTCTGGCAGCGGCTTACAATAATGTTACCATGCAAACCCCAACCGAACTGTTAGAATATTATACAATAAAATCAAAATACACTTTAGTTGTTCTTTTTAAAGTATTGTTACTCATGCCCCGCAGTGCACTTTGCACTGCTGCATTACAGTTCGCTATAAAAATAGTAAATTCCTGCCATTGCAAGCAAACACTTTGCATCGTAACGACCAGTAAATCCCCCGGAACAGGAAAGCTCTTTCCCCCGGCCCATTGCTCATTATTATTTCGTGAACGCCCCACCCCCCTTTAGGCCACTAATTTTAAACCGGCATAGCGGCACTGTTAAATATATCGTGACCTTTTTCATTTGGTCTGCATGCTACTAATTAATATTTTTACCTCACCTTTTTACCTTCTACATTTTTTCTGGAATCCCTTTTCTACCTGTAAAAATCATTTAGGAAAAATTTTACGTGCCCTCAGCTTACCCAGGGAAGCCAAGCCCCCCAGCAAAAGCAAAAGATAATAAGTCAATATACGCCATACAATTATAAAAATACCCAGCACGGAGGGATGGACAAAAAATACAAACAAGCCGGCCAGCCCCAATTCTGCAACACCGCTGCCCCCGGGCAAAGGCAGGTAAACAATGATCATCTGAATTACAAACTGCCGACTCAAAGCCTGCAGGTAAGGCACCGGCTGCCCCAAACCCAATAAAATAACCGGGGCAACACTAAAAAAACAGAGCCAGTAGGCCAGGCTCAACAAGATAACCAGCAACATGTTTCCCAGCCTTAACCGGTTAAAAGAGCGCGCCGTATCCAGGAAAGCACACAGTTCCCGCTTTAAAGATGAATAGGCTTTTTGCCCAACCGGGCTTTTTTCCAGCCAGCTTTGGACCCTGCCCAGTGAACATATTTTCTGCAGCAGTGCGGCAAGGAGGGATGTTTTCCGGAGAAAAAGAAAGAGGAAAAGGGTCGTAATAACGGAAATAAAGACCGCATAATGGAAAACCCTGTTAAAAAAGGCAGGCAACAGTTGCCCTTTATAGGCTGCCAAAAGTGAAATTGCCGTCAGTGTAAAAACCAGCCTGGTGATTAAAGCACGGGTAGCAGTTACAGCAGACGATTCTCCCACCGAAAGGCCCTGCCTGTTCAAAGCATAAATATGTGCCGGCCATTCACCGGCAGCAAAGGGGGTAACCGCAGCAAAGAAAAAGGTTATTAAAAAAACCTGCACTGTGGAATAAAGGGTCAGGCGTTTCCCGTTATGAAGCATGCCCACCAACAGTTTAATCCGTAAGCCTTCCACTACCAACAACACTAGAATAAGACTGCCCGCCGCTAAAAGATATTCCATTTTAACCAGCAGCAGATTCTGGAGGGTATGTTCATCAAAATTACGCAAAAAGACAAACAGCACCGCTGCCACGCTTAATGTTAAGGAAATTCCCAACCCTTTTTTCCAGGCGGGAAGAGGTTTGCCCACGGCAAAAACCCCCCGTTAAAATCCACTGTCCTTCAGCATCCTGCCTAACCTGCACTGCTGTGCAGTAGGTATCCGGCCCCGGTTCGGACCGCCCCGGCCCCTACCCGCCCCGCGGCAGACGCTGGATCTTTACTTCTGGAGCTAAAGCAAACCAGTCATAGTCGGGAGGGTAATCCCGGGCAAAAACGACCCTGCTGATCCCGCAATTGATAATACATTTCGCACATTCGGCACAAGGCCTGTCGGTAACATAGATTGTCGCCCCTTTTCTTTCCGCGGGGCTGCATTCCAGCAGGGCGTTAATTTCAGCATGAATCGTCCTGATGCAGTGGTTGTTGACCATCAGGCAACCTTCGTCCAAACAATGGGCCAGGCCGGCTGGACTGCCGTTATACCCCGTCCCTTTGATCCTTTTGTCTTTTACAACCAAGGCCCCGACACTCCTGCGGGGACAGGTGCTGCGTTCCGCCACCTGAAAGGCAATATCCATAAAATAGCTGTCCCAATCCTTACGCACCGGCAGTCCTCCTTATCCTAAATCTTTTAACAACTGCGGCCTTCTGCCGGTAAGCTAATAAAGAGGAAAAGCTGTACACAGTTCCTGCACCTGGCGCCTAACCTGCACCAGCGCCAAGGAATTTTGCCGTTCCTCCACAGCCCGGCCGATCAGCCCGGCAATTGTTTTCATTTCATTTTCTTTCATCCCGCGGGAGGTAATCGCCGGGGTACCCAGCCTAACGCCGCTGGTAACCACCGGACTTTCCGGATCACGGGGGATAGCATTTTTATTGGCGGTAATTCCAACCCTTTCCAGCAAACTTTCCATATCCCGGCCGTTAATTTTTTTGCTGCGCAGATCGATCAACAGCAGGTGGTTATCTGTCCCGCCGGAAATAAGATCAAAACCTTGTTCCAGCAGGCCGGCAGCCAGAGTCTGGGCATTTTTAAGGACCTGTTCCTGGTAGAGAACAAATTCCTCCCCTTGGGCTTCCTTAAAGCACACTGCCTTTGCCGCAATAGCGTGCATCAGCGGCCCTCCCTGAATCCCTGGAAAAACAGCCCGGTCGATGCCCTGCGCAAATTCCCTGCGGCAGAGAATGAGTCCCCCGCGTGCCCCGCGCAAGGTTTTATGGGTAGTGCTGGAAACAAATTCAGCATGGGGAACCGGGCTGGGATGCAACCCGGCCGCAATCAGACCGGCAATATGCGCCATATCCACCAGCAGGTAGGCATCAACCTCCCGGGCGATGGCGGCAAAAGCGGCAAAATCTATGAAACGGGGATAAGCGCTGGCGCCGGCAATAATTAATTTCGGCCGGTGTTGGCGGGCCAGCGTCCGGACCTCTTCCAGGTCGATATAACCGGTTTCCGGATCTACGCCATAACTTTGAAAATTATAGTACCGGCCGGAAAAATTGACCGGGTTACCGTGTGTCAGGTGCCCGCCATGGGCCAGTCCCATCCCTAAGATGAGGTCCCCCGGCTGCAAACAGGCAAAGTAGACGGCCATGTTGGCTGTAGCACCCGCGTGGGGTTGAACATTGGCATGTTCCGCCCCAAAAAGTTCCTTGGCCCGTTCAATCGCCAGCTGTTCTACAACATCAACAAACTCGCAGCCCCCATAATAGCGTTTTCGAGGGTAGCCCTCCGCATATTTGTTGGTCATCACCGACCCCTGGGCGGCCAACACACCTTTACTTGCATAATTTTCTGAGGCAATCAAAATAATGGTATCCTGTTGCCGCCGAATTTCCCCCTCGATAGCCTGCGCTACCTGGGGATCTATTCTTGTTAAATAATTTTTACCGTTGTTTCCTTCCACGGGCATGGCCAAACCTGATCTATTTATCAGACCAGGCATACCCCCCTTTCACTATAAATTATCGCTGCTTCTTTCCCGGCGACAGAATCTATCCTTTGTCAGACCTGCAAAGCCGCCTTTCCAGCGCTTCAATTTTTTTTATCCTTTGCAGATGCCGGCCCCCAACAAAGGGGGTTTCCAAAAACACCCTGACAATTTCTCGTGCCAGTTCTGCCTGGATAATGCGGGATCCCAAGGTGAGAATATGGGCGTCATTATGTTCCCGGGCATAGCGGGCTGAAAACAGGTCGTTGCATAATGCCGCCCTGATTCCCGGCAATTTATTGGCAACAATGGCTACACCGATGCCTGTTCCACAGACAAGAATGCCCCGGGCACAGTCCCCTTGCTGTACAGCAGAGGCGGCCTTAAAAGCTAAATCGGGATAATCCACGGAATCTTCGTTAAACGTGCCAAAGTCCGCATGGACAACCCCCTTTTCTATTAGGTATTGCTTGATGTATTCTTTCAAGGGAAAACCGGCATGATCGGCAGCCAAGGCAATTTTCAATGTTTTGTTCCCCTTCATTTTTTGTGAATTATGCTTCTTAATGTTTCGCTCCTTTGATTATTTTCTCCTGCGGCAATTTGGTTTTCTTCCATTTTTATTTGTTATTTTTCCTCTTTTTCCCGGAGGCGGCCCCATTTGATCACAATTTTCTGTAAAGCCTCCCCTATTTCAGCAGCTGCCTGCCGGTAGGCAGTTATTCCCCGGCCAAAAGGATCGGAAACTGCCGCTTCCCCACCGCCGGCATATTCTTTTAAAAGCCAAACCTTGCCCCGAGCCCCGGGATAGCTGTCTAAAAGGTATTGCTTCTGGCCGGGCGTCATTGTAAAAATATAATGGGCCTTTTTCACCAGTTCCGGTGTTACCGGACTGGAACGATGTTCGCTGCAGTCTATTCCGTGTGTGTGCAAGACTTTTAAGGCCTCCTCGCTGGCGGCCAGCCCGGCCACTGCAGCCACCCCGGCAGAAAAAACATTTACTTCTGTATTTTTCCCGGAAACCTGTTCCATGATTTTTTTCATAAAAGCCTGCGCCAACACGCTGCGACATGTATTGCCGGTACAAACAAAAAGAATATTTAAAGGACGGCTCATGCTGCCACCTGCCTCTTGTTATTCTGCCCCGATTACCTGCACAGCAGCTTTACGTAAACGGTTCATGACCGCGCCGCCCAGCCCTGCAGCTTCAAATCCTTCCACCACAATGGCATCCACCCCTGCGGCATCCATTTCTCTTAGAACCCCGTAAAGCCGTGCCGCTGCAGTGGCGGGATCCCGGCGGGAACTTAATACCTTGAGCACCGGGGCCGGAAAAATTCCTTGTGACTCTGCAAAAACTACCAAACCTATTTTAAGCCCCCGGGCGGTTAAAGAAGTGCACAAGGCAAGCAGCCGCCTGCCTTGTGCCGGCCCGGCCCCCTCCACCAAGAAAAGAGGTGCCCGCGGGGCATAATGCCTGTATTTCATTCCCGGCGCAGGCGGAGTTGCGGTATAATCCGTTTTAAAATTGCCAAGATCCGGGGACTGGATCTTGGCACCCAAAACCTCCTCCAGCATTTCGAGTGTAACCCCCCCCGGTCGCAAAAGCGCTGGGGGGGAAAACATAAAGCTCAAAACTGTAGACTCGACCCCGATCGGACAGGGCCCGCCGTCAAGTACCGCTTCAATACTGCCGGCAAGATCTTCCAAAACATGTTCAGCCGTAGTGGGGCTGGGGTGCCCGGAAAGATTGGCGCTGGGAGCCGCCAGCGGCAACCCCGCCGTTCGGAGCAACTTCAGGGCCAAAGAATGCGCCGGCACGCGCACAGCCACGGAAGGCAATCCGGCTGTAACAATCCCCGGCACAGCCCCTCTTTTGGGTAAAATCAGGGTCAGGGGGCCGGGCCAGAAATGCTTTGCCAAACGAACTGCCGCTGGGGGAATATTTTGCGCCAGCTCCCCGGCCTGTTCCAGGGCTGCAAGGTGGACGATCAGGGGATTGTCGGCCGGCCTTCTTTTGGCCCGGAAAATGCCCCTGACCGCCTCCGGATCCAGTGCGTTGGTGCCCAAACCATAGACGGTTTCCGTTGGAAAAGCCACGCGCCCCCCTGCTTGCAGAATCTCCGCGGCAGCCTGCAAAGCTTTTTTTTCTTCCCCGTCCTCCCCGGCCCGCAACAAAAGCGTGCCCTTCACCAGCGGCCATTTCAAATCCAATATTTCACCCCCGGGGAAAGGTCTCCCCCTAAAATATTACCACAAAGTCACTTTTTTTGATATTATTTTTAAAAAGGGGGACCCAACAGCTAACCTCCTGCGGGCTTTTAAGAGAAAGCTTTCCGCAGCGGGCATAAAAAAAGCGGGCCTGCTGTCAAAATAGCGGTCCTGACAGAACCCCGGCAAACAAAAAAAATGGGCAGGATCTTATTGCAAGAAACAAACACCAGCGGTTACAGGAGCATCAGCGCCGCAAAGAGCATGCCGCCCCGCCGGCAGAGGCTGTTGAAAACTCCCTGGGGCAAAGTAAGAGTTAACCTTGCCGGGACAGCCCCGGACTACAACCATATTACCCCTGAATATGATGATTGTCTGCGCATCGCCCGCAAAAAAGGCTTCCCTTCGATAAAAGTATACGGCCAAATCTATAGGCTTCTCCGGCCCTGACCAGTGAACAGCCCGGAAAAACTACCGGCAGGCAACCTTGCCGGTTAAAATTCGCCAGTAATCATCTGTGCCAAGTTAACGGCATGATCACCGACTCTTTCTAAATTACTGAGGATATCCAGGTAGACCACCCCGGCCTGGGGCAGGCATTCCCGGCGATTAACCCGATCAATATGGTTTTTCCTCAGTACACGTTCACGTTCATCAACAATACTGTCCCGCTTGATAACCGCCTGGGCAACCCTGTTGCTTTCCCCCATCAGGGCGATGATTGCCTCACCCAACATGCTATCCACCTCGACAAAGAAACTAAATATTTCTTCTTTGGCTTTGGGCGTAACCGGCAGCTTATCTTCAATCATCATTTCAGAAAGGTAGACAATGTTACAGGCGTGATCGCCGATCCGTTCCAGATCATTGGCCGCACTCATTACCCCGGAAACATTTTTGGACTGTTGGTGGTTGAGCGAGTGCTGCGAAAGTTCCCGCAGGTAAACATTAATTTCTTTTTCCAAGCCGTCGACCAGTTCTTCCATCTGCAAAATCTGGGGTATTTTTTTGAGATTGCTATTATAAAAAACATCCATCGCTTCTTTGACCATTTCACGGGCCATATTGGCCATCCGTATCAGTTCCATCCGGCTGGCCTCAATCGCCACCGGTGGGGTCTTCAGCATCCTTCTATCCAGATACTTCGGACCCAAATCAATAGCCGGCTCCTCGCCGGGAACGGCCCACTGGACAAAGGAAACAAAATATTTGAAAAAAGGAAACATAATCACTGTGTTTAAAACATTAAACAGTGTATGAGCGTTGGCTACCTGCCGGACGACCGAAGATGAGGTCAGCAAAACCAGGGTTGTAAAAGGTTTGAACAAAACCAAAGCCAGCACAACACCCAAGATATTAAAAATAACGTGTGAAAAAGCAGCCCTTCTAGCTGAAAGGGAGGTCCCTAAGGAGGCTAAAACCGCAGTGATGCAGGTCCCCACATTTGTGCCCAAGATGAGAGGCAATGCTGATTCCAGGTTAAGCAGGTTTTGCAGGGTCAGGGCCACCACAATGCCTGTCATGGCACTGCTGCTTTGAATTAAAGCTGTAAAAAGCGCCGCAAATAAAATGCCCAACAACGGCTTCTTACCAAACTTAACCAGCAAGTTCAGAAAAACGGCGTTATCCCGCAAGGGAAACATAGCCTCCGACATAATCTGCATCCCTAAAAACAAAAGACCAAGACCCAGGATCGTTTGTCCTAAATAACGGTAAAGCCTGCGTCGGCCAAAAAAATTTAGAAGCCCACCGATGCCGATGCTCGGGAAAATTAACAACCCAAAGTTAAAGGATACTATCTGCGCGGTAACCGTTGTCCCGATGTTGGCCCCCATAATGGCACTGAAGGCCTGGGAAAGGCTCATCAAGCCGGCATTGACAAAACCAACCAACATAACTGTGGTTGTACTGCTGCTTTGGACCATAACAGTAACGGCTATACCCGTCAGTACACCAGCCAAGGGCGTTCCCGTCAAAATTCCCAGGATACGCCTTAAATTGTCCCCGGCAACTTTTTGCATCCCCGAGGCCATCATTTGGATACTATAAAGAAATAAACCAAGGCCGCCAAACAAACCGGCAAACACCAGCCATGTTTCCAGGGCAATCCCCCCATGTCGCCTATCACTTAAAATTCCCAGCCCACTTAACCTTATTCATCCGCTTAAAAAAAGAATTCTCGATCCCCTGTTTCATTTCCTTTATTAATACCGGCGGGAATTAAAATATATATATTTTTAATCTTGGGAACTATTAGCTTTAAACAGCCGGCTTAAAAAGCGCTGCCCCGGGCAACCTGTTCATCTTCTGTCTTTACCACCCTCTTGCTAGCCGGCCTCTTAATCAGCCCGCAAATTTTTTCCCACAGCCAAAAACGGCACTGGCGCTGTTCACGGCCCTGCCGTTCAGGTGCGCCCCCGGCAGGCTTTTCCTTTTTATTTTCCCCGCGCAAGTCGGCCGTACTGCCAAGCCCTTCGGCAGCATTTTCCTCCGGCTGCCTATTTTCTGGCCGATCGGGCAGGGTATCTTCTGCCGTTAAAGGGGGCAGCAGGTTAAAGCACAGGGGAGGGAAAAGCACGCACCACCAATTTTCCCCACAGCCCTCCCCGATAATCAGATATAAAGCAGTATATTCCCCCGGGGGGTACAGCTGCCCTTCATAAAATCGAGCCGGAAAAAGATCGCTGGTTAGGGAAACAGCGACATCATAGTCAAAACCCTTTTCCTGCAGGGCTACGCGGGCTGCAGCTGCTATTTCCGGTTTGGTTTGCACAAGCAACCGGCCTAATTCGCTACTATTGCGGCAACTTTTCCACACCGGTTGAAAACGGGTCAGTATTTTATGGGCCACATAATTCTTAATTTCCTGATCTTTGGGGTCGTTACTGTGCGCCCGCACATGAAAACGCAGGATTTCCCCGGCTTGCACAGCATCCGGTGCAGCCTGTCCACAAAGCGTTGCCCAAAACCCGGTCTGTCCCGCCGGCAAACAAAAAATAGCAAGAACAAGCACCACTTCCAAAACAAACACACGGCTGTTTACCGCCTGCAAAACAGAGCGGCAAATATTTCTTAGGGACAATTTGTAACCCAAAAACATTTTTAGCCCTCCTCCACCCGCGGTTTTTTACTGTCGGGGCTATTTTTTTTATATTCAACCTGCCCTTGATAGTACCTGCGGATAAACAGCAGTGCTGCTTTCTCTATCCTGGAAATTTGGGCCTGGGAAATGCCTACTTTTCCGGCCACTTCTGTCTGGGTCTTCCCTTCAAAAAACCGTGCCACCAAAATATACCTCTCCCGGGGCTCCAGTTTACCCAAGGCCTCCTGCAATGCAATTTTTGCCAGCAGGCGTTCATCTTCATTTTGATCGTCCGGCAAGAGATCGATCACCTGCAGGGGATCTGTGCTATCCTTAAAGACCGGTTCAAAAAAAGATACCGGTTCCGCATTGGCATTATAGGCAAATACTATTTCTTCCGGCGTTAAATCCGTTTCTGCCGCCAGCTCTGTCAAAGTCGGCTCCTTTTGATTTTTTTGCAGAAAACTTTCCCGGGCTGCTTGAATACGGTGGGCCGTGGTTTTTAAGGAACGGCTGATATGGATATAATTATTATCACGGAGATAGCGCCTGACTTCCCCCAAAATCATAGGCACGGCATACGTGGAAAAGTGAACGCCGTGTTCCAGGGAAAAATTATCGATGGCCTTCATCAAACCGATCGTCCCGATCTGAAAAAGATCATCCATATTTTCGCCGCGGTTGGTAAAATTTTTAAGCACACTTAACACTAATTTTAAATTACCCTTAATCAGTTCTTCCCTGACCCCTGTTTCCCCGGCATTCAAACGTTGGAAAAGAACCTTCATTTGTTCCCAGGGTATAGTAGGCAGCTCATAGGTGTTGACCCCGCTGATTTCCACTTTTTTAAATCTACGCATCTCATTCCAACCCCCCGGACTAAAGTACTTTCTACTGTCTAGTATGCACTGTATTTCCATTTTTTAGACATTGCAAAGTATGTTATAATTGAAGGGTGGATGTTCTGTTTGAAAACATTGGTAGGCTGCAGGTATGCTGCAGGTAAAATTCTGAAAAATAAATGGGGGGCCAAAAATGAGCGAACTTGTCCGCTTTGGTGTTTCCATCAGCGCAGGGCTGTTGGAAACATTTGACAAGGTAATTATGAAAAAAGGGTACAATAACCGTTCCGAAGCAATTCGGGACTTAATTCGTAACCAACTTGTAGAAACTGAATGGGAACAAGGGGCGGCAAAGGTGGCCGGCACTATCACACTCATCTATGACCACCATGTGCGGGGGCTGAGTAACCAGCTTTTAGAAGTCCAACATGACTACCATGATTTAATCCTGTCCACAATGCATCTGCATCTTGATCATTACAACTGCCTGGAGGTATTGGCTATTCAGGGGGCAACCAAGGAAATCCGAGAAGTAGCCGAACGCCTGATTAGCATCAAAGGGGTTAAACATGGGCAGCTAACGATTACTTCCACTGGTGAAAACCTGAAATAAATATGTGGCTTACAAACAAAGCCCTGCCGGTTCTAAATATGCCGGTCAGGGCCCGCACCGCCAATAGCCGGCCGCCAAACTTCTTCCTAGCGCCAACTATAAATTTTAGGCATTAAAACAAAATTGCACTGTTACCCTGCCTTCACAGGGCAAACAGCGGAAAACAGCGATCAAAAGTGCCCCGCCCGCCGGCCCTGACCGGCACGAAAAGTTACAACCCGTTCGTGTCCGGCCAAATCGGGCACAATTTCGGTTTTTCCGGTAAGGCCGGCTGCCCGCCCTAAGGAAAGCACCGCGCCCGCCTGGTTTGCCCCCACCTCCAGGGCAAGCAAACCCCCGGGGAAAAGAAACTTCTGAATGCAGGAAAAAATCTGCCGGTAAGCGGCCAACCCGTCCTCCCCTCCGTCCAGAGCCAAAGAAGGCTCTTTTTGGACCTCTGGAGGCAAAACAGGCAGCTCCGGACGGGGGACGTACGGGGGGTTGGCCACAACCACATGAAAACGCTGCCTTTTGTAGGCAAAAAAAGTCCCGAATGCGCCACAAAAGAAATGGACACGGGGAGCCACCCCCATCTTTTGCGCATTCAACCGTGCTACAGCCAGCGCCTTTGCGCTGCAATCCACCCCCAAAACAGACGCTGCGGGTAAAAAATAAGCCAAAGAAACGGCAATGTTTCCACAGCCTGTCCCCAAGTCAAGTATATGCAACTGCTGACCCCGGGCCACCTGCGGGAAAGTTTCTCGGCACCATTGAAGGGCCGTTTCCACCAGGTGTTCTGTTTCCGGACGGGGGATAAGCACGCCTGCTTGAACCCTAAAGGGCAGGCCCATAAATTCTTTTTCCCCCGTCAGGTAGGCTAAGGGCACATTTTCACCCCGGCGCTGCAGTAAAACAGCATATTTGCCCCGCAGTTCACCGGAAAGTTCTTTTTCGCCGTGGGCATAAAGGTAAGCCGCCCCCTGCCCCAGTAAAAAAGCCAACATGACTTCCGCTTCGCGGCGCGGCGCCGCAATTCCCCGCCGGCGTAAAAAAGAAGCGGCCTCCTGCAAGGCCTTTTTAATGCAGATCCCCATCCTGTCTACCCCCAAAGAGTCTTATAAAACCTTGCCCTGCCGGTTAAAGATGCGCCGCACCGGGCCGGCGCATTAAAATAATACAACCCAAAAACACAACCCGGGAAAGGATCTGCCCCGGGATGCTTTCAAGTGGCATACTTTAGCTGTTCAGCCCGCTCGTAAGTGATTAGGGCTTCAATAACGTCATTTAAATCGCCATCCAACACCTGTTCAAGCCTGTGCAGTGTCAAGCCGATGCGATGGTCGGTAACCCGGTTTTGTGGAAAATTATAGGTGCGGATTCTTTCGCTGCGATCACCGGAACCGACCTGGCTGCGCCTTTCCAAAGCCTGTTCGGCCTGCTGTTCAGCAACCATTTTTTCCATCAAGCGTGCCCTTAAGACACGCATGGCTTTTTCACGGTTTTTTAGCTGCGATTTTTCATCCTGGCAGGAAACAGTTGTATTGGTGGGCAGATGCGTAATCCGGACCGCAGATTGTGTGGTATTTACACTTTGGCCGCCCGGCCCGGTAGAACAAAAAGTGTCGATGCGCAGATCCTGGGGGTTAATTTTCAGTTCGACTTCATCGATCTCCGGCAGCACGGCCACCGTAGCCGCCGAAGTATGAATGCGGCCCCCCGATTCCGTGACGGGAATCCTCTGCACACGGTGCACCCCTTTTTCAAATTTTAACCGGCTGTAAGCGTTTTGCCCCTTGATGGCAAAGACGATCTCCTTCATCCCGCCGATATCCGTCGGGCTGGAATTTAGCACTTCCATGCCCCAGCCTTGCCGTTCTGCAAAACGCAGGTACATGCGCAGTAAATCCGCGGCAAACAAAGCAGCCTCTTCACCACCCGTCCCGGCACGGATTTCAATAATAACATCTTTTTCATCATGGGGATCCTTGGGAAGCAACAGTATTTTTAATTTGTCTTCCAGCTTTTCCTTCTTTTTGGTCAGCCCGGCAATTTCTTCCCTTAGAAACGCAAGCATTTCATCGTCCAATTTTTCTTGAGACATTTCCCGGGCGTCCTGCAGTTCCCCGTTTATTTTACGCCAAAGGCGATAGTTTTCCACCAGTTCGCTCAGCCCGGCATGTTCCCGTGCAAGTTTCTGCCACTGTTGCTGATCCTTGATTATTTCCGGGGCGCTGAGTTTTGTTTCCAAGGAATTAAAATAATCCTCCAAGGTTTTTAACTTTTCCCACATTTGACCTTATAACCTCCATCACCGTAACCCCTTGCGGGGCAAACGGTAAAAGGCAACCTCCTTTCAAGCGGGTTGCCCAGTTCATTAATTTAAATCGAAACACCCTGCGGCGAAAGAGCCCCGGCCTTGATTTCTGCTGCCGGCAAAACAGCCTGCAGGGCACAGATCGCCACTTCCATCTGATCATCAGCCGGTGCCTTTGTTGTCAAAAGCTGCAACCACAAGCCGGGCTGGGAAATAATTCTGGTCACCAGGTTATCCCGGGCACCGGCCAACCTGATCACTTCATAAGAAAGCCCGGCCACTAAAGGTAAAAGCAAAAGCCTGATTAAAATCCGCTGCCACACCGGAGGCCAACCAAAAAATGAAAAGAGCAGGATGCTGATCACCATCACTACCAACAAAAAATTGGTACCACAGCGCGGGTGCAGCGTGCTGAAGCAACGTGCATGTTCCACCGTAAGCGGCCGGCCTGCTTCAAAACAGGCAATCGCCCTATGCTCCGCCCCATGATACTGAAAAACACGCTCGATCTCCCGCCAGCGCGAAATGGCAAAAATATAGCTGAGAAAAATAAACAGGCGTAGCAAGCCTTCCCCCAAATAAAGCAGCAGCGACGTTTCCACCCACTGTTTCAGCAAACCCATTAAAATTGTTGGCAAAAGAATAAAAAGACCGATGCCCGCTGCTAACGAAATTACCAGCGTCAAAGGCAGTTCCCACCCGTGCAGCTCTTCCTCCGCTTCCCCCAGGGCCTCTTCGGCAGAGAGGGAAAGAGACTGAAACCCCAAAATCAGGGCCTCGATAAAGGCAGCCATTCCCCTAAAAAGGGGCCATTTTAAGAGGCGGCAGCGTTCACCCAGGGGGCGAAATACTTTTTTCTGCACGCTAATGCCCCCCCCTTCCTGCCGCACAGCAACAGCAATCAGGGACTTATTACGCATCATCACCCCTTCAATTACGGCTTGGCCGCCTACGCTCAGTTTTTCCCGGGACATCCTGCCACCCACCGCCTTTTTGGAGCTGACAGAGCTTATTTATGCTGCTTCCCTGCCAGGAAAATAGCCCCTGCCGGGTTACAGGCAGGTTTTATTAATCAGTTTTTTTATTAATCAGTTTTATTAATTAGTCTTATTAATTAATAGAAGAAAACAGGGCTGCAAAAGAGGAGCCCTGCCAGTACTCTTATTCAAGGCCGTACTTACGTTTAAACCTTTCCACCCGGCCACCGGTATCAATAAATTTTTGTTTACCGGTAAAAAAAGGATGACAGTTGGAACAGATCTCCACCCGCAGTTCCTTTTTGATGGAAGCCACCTCATAGGTTGAACCGCAGGCACAGGTAATTGTGCTCTTTACATATTCAGGGTGTATTCCTTTTTTCACTCTGTTCACCTCTTTTCTAATTCCAGGCCGCCGGTCGAAGAACCGGCTAAGAATTTATAGCACAAACATAATTTTAACATAAAAAAGCAGCCTTTGACAAGGGCAAGGCCGCGTTTTTCTTTTACCTGAAAAAAATATTCACCCTAAGTTCCCGGCAGATAAAGTTGTGGATCAAAGCGCTGTTTCCCATGGCGAATTTCCAGATGGAGGTGGGGACCGGTAGCATTGCCGGTGGCCCCGATCAGGGCTACAGGCTGTCCTTGGGATACCTTTTCATTTTCCTGTACCAGCAAACGCGAACAATGGGCATAAAGCGTTTTCCAGTTATCGCGATGATCAAGGATCAACATCAGCCCATAGCCTTGTTTTGTACCTGTTTCCGCTACAACACCGGCCGCTGCAGCCCGGATTGTACTGCCGTGGGGAACAGCAATATCCAGGCCGTAATGGAAGGTGCCCTGGCGCCAGCCATAAGGAGAGCTGATCCTTCCGCTTACAGGCCAGTCAAAAGCCGGGCTTGCCGGCAGGTTGTCACGCAGACCATAGCGGGAAGTTAACAGGGCGGCCTGCACCGCTTTTTTTTCTGCCGCAGGCAGCGTCCCGCCGGGAATCACTAATTTTTCGCCCGGGGTTAAATTCCTTTCTTCTCCCAACAGGTTAAAAGCGGTAATTAACTGGGGCTCGCTTTGGTAAAGTTCAGCAATAGATTCCACGGTATCACCCTGATTTACAGTATGCATTGAGCCCTCGACCGACAAAAGATCCAGGGCCTCCCCGGGGAAAATCAGATGGGGATCGGTTAACCCGTTCCAACAGATCAGCGCTTCCAGATCAAGCTGGTAGTCCCGGGCAATATGTGTCAGGGTTTCCCCCGGTTGTACAATATGTTGTTGAATAGCTTTGCTTAAGGTTTCTTTCCTCTTTATCTTTTCTTGTTCTTTTTTGTGCTGTTCAATACCGGCCCTGTATTTTTTAAGCTGTTTCAAATAGGAAGGCTGTCCTGTTCCTGGCGGCAGTTTCCGGGCGCCCGCCCGGCCGGGAAACAGGCTTAAAACGGTTCCTGCTGCAAACAGCAAGGCTAAGCAAACCGGTAAGATTTTGCTTGTAAAAAGTATTTTTTTAACATTACAAAGCAAACGTTTGGCTCCAAGGTAAAAATGTAGCATGACGCACACTCCATAAATTGGTATGCTACTATTTTTTACCTTCAAGAAATAAATATACATAAAATTACTTGAAAATGTTGAAAAGACAGCCAATTTGTAGCATTTTATACTGCCTGCAGACTTTTAAACCGGGGGACAGGAGGCTTTTTATAAATTATGCAAATTTTCCAAGAAAGAAGCGTTATTCTTTGTTTTTTTAAGCCGCCCAATCATCGCCTCCAGAAAATCTGTAGAGGAGGTGGAATTCATCGTCCGCCTTAAAGCCCACATCAGCTCAATTGTCGCCTCATCGAGCAGCAGCTCCTCCCGCCGGGTCCCGGAGCGGGTAATATCAATCGCCGGGAAACGACGCCGTTCAGCCAGTTTGCGATCCAAGTGCAATTCCCAGTTGCCGGTACCCTTAAATTCCTCGTAGATGACATCATCCATCCGGCTGCCGGTGTCAATCAGGGCTGTAGCCAGCATTGTCAGGCTGCCCCCCTCTTCAATTTTGCGGGCAGCACCAAAGAAACGCTTGGGTTTATAGAATGCTGCGGGATCGATGCCCCCGGAAAGCGTCCTGCCGCTGGGGGGGATTACCAAGTTATAGGCACGGGTCATCCTCGTAATGCTGTCCAGTAAAATGACGACATCCAGGCCCTGTTCAACCATCCGCTGCGCCCTTTCCAAAACCAGTTCAGTCAGCCGGATGTGGTTTTCCGGCCTTTCGTCAAAGGTGGAGCTTAAAACCTCCCCCCGCACCGAACGGCGCATATCCGTCACTTCTTCCGGTCTTTCATCAATTAGCAAGACAATCAGTGCCAAATCTGTATAATTTTCTGTCAAACTGTTGGCAATCTTTTTTAGGAGCATTGTTTTGCCGGCCTTGGGGGGGGAAACAATCAACCCGCGCTGGCCTTTGCCCACGGGGATCAGCAAGTCAATAATCCTGGTGGCAAAATCATCCGGGTTTATTTCCAAGGTCAGCTGTTCATGCGGGTGAATCGGCGTCAGCTCGGTAAAAACAGGGCGATCTGCCGCCTTTTCAGGGTCTTCATTGTTTACCGCCTTCACCTGCAGCAGGGCAAAATAGCGTTCGTTTTCCTTGGGGGGGCGCACCTTCCCGGCCACTAAATCCCCTGTCCGCAGTCCGAAACGCCGGATTTGTGAGGCAGAAATATAGATGTCATCTTCGTGCGGCAGGTAGTTTACCCGCCGTAAAAAACCGTAACCGTCGGGCATAATTTCCAAAACACCCTGGGAAAAAGAAAGCCCTTCTGCTTCTGCCCCCTGTTTAAGCAGGGCAAACATCAGCTCCTTTTTTTTCATTGTACTGGTGCCTTTAATATCGTTTTCCCGGGCTATACTGTGCAGTTCATCCAGGTTCATGGTTTCCATTTCGCTTAAACGCATAAACAATTCTCCCACTTTCTAACCTGTTGTTTTTCTTTTCTTTAAGTTTATAAGCATATTATTGTTTCATAGGGGTTAAAAGTTAACCGTAAGGGGTTACACTGATGTTGAAAAAAGCAGTCAGCATCAAGATTCCTTTAGTCGGGCTGCAAAGGGCCGGCCACCCGGAAACGGGGCCTCGGGGTCAGTCAGAAGGGTATCTTGCTGTGGGTGTTAACACTGTCCGGAACCGCTGCCGCGCTGCAAGCCACCGGAAGACAGGCACGCCTCCGGCACAAACCCGGACAGGCGATACTATACCCCGGTTGAACCCGAATTATAAGCCCACCCGCAGTAAATGCCGGCCTTTTAGTCAAAATTTTAGGGAAGACAGTCAGTAACTATCCGGAAAAGCAGGCCGGATCGTCCGAGATCACTAAAAAACCCCATTTTATCAACTTGGATAACATTTAAGGGCGTTGCATCAATGGAAAAAAACCGCGTGTTTTTCTAAATTACTTTAAAAACAAACAGTAAAAATACGCCGGTTTTTCAGTGGTCTCCGTCCGTTTCCGGCACCCCTATGTAGTACAGCCCGGTTTGAACGGCACCTTCAGCTAATTCTCACTATTGTTGACAACACTGTTGCGGGCGACATAGTGAGGCTTTATATCCAGGCAGTGCGTCGCCTGGATAAAGCGGACCGTGCCGGTCATGCTGCGCATCACCACAGAATGGGTAGTGGCCCGGCTGCCGCTGTACCTTACACCCTGCAATAAATCCCCGTCTGTAATACCGGTTGCCGCAAAGATAACGTCATTTCCTTTAATAAGGTCCTTCATCTTTAACAACTGCCCGGGATCAGCCATCCCCATTTCTTTAATCCTTTGCCGATCCTTTTCATTTTCCGGGAGGAGCCTTCCCTGCAGCTCCCCGTCCAGGCATTTCAATGCGGCCGCCGCCAAAACCCCTTCCGGGGCGCCGCCGGCACCGAAAAGGATGTCCACGCCCGTCCATTCCACAGCAGTAGCAATGGCTGCCGAAACATCGCCGTCGCTGATCAGTTTTACCCGTGTCCCCAGGCGGCGTAGCTCCTGAATAATATGCTTGTGCCGGGGGCGGTCCAGAATAATAGCCACAATATCCTTAACCTTCTTGCCCAAGGCTTTGGCCACCTGGCGGACGTTTTCCTCAACCGAAGCATCAAGGTTAATGTAACCCTTGGCTTGCGGGCCCACAGCAATTTTATTCATATAAATATCAGGGGCGTGCAATAAACAATTGCGCGGTGCGACTGCCAAAACAGAAAGAGCGTTGGGTAAACCGTTGGCGATCAGGTTTGTACCCTCTAAGGGATCGACAGCCACATCCACCTGCGGGGGCACCCCCGCACCCACTTTTTCGCCAATATAAAGCATTGGCGCATGGTCCATTTCTCCTTCACCAATCACCACTACCCCGTCGATATACACTGTATCAAACGCAATCCGCATTGCTTCCACGGCAGCGTTATCAGCCGCAATTTTATCCCCCCGCCCCATAAACCTGCCTGTTGCCAGTGCAGCCGCCTCGGTCACACGCACAAATTCCAGTGCCAGTTCCCGTTCCATAAATCCTTGTTCCTCCTCCTGTTTAATGACCTCCTACCAATATTTTTCTTTGTAAATAAAAATCCCTGTCGACTTTTGACCTATTCCTGTTTACGGTTCCAGTCCGCCAAAAAACGTTCTATTCCCAAATCCGTTAGGGGGTGCTGCGTCATCTGTTCCAAAACCTTGAAAGGAATGGTGGCAATCTGGGCCCCTGCCAAGGCAGCTTCGTGCACATGGCGGGGATGGCGGATGCTGGCGGCGATAACCTGGGCTTCCAACCGGTGTTTGCCTAAAATTTCAACCATTTCCCGCACCAGGCCCATACCGTCCCAGCCAATATCGTCAAGCCGGCCGACAAAGGGGCTGACATAGGCCGCACCGGCCCTTGCTGCAAGCAGGGCTTGGTTTGTAGAAAAAATTAGGGTTACGTTACAGTCAATCTTTTTGGGGCCCTGACTAAGCCTGTGTACAGCTTTGAGGCCCTCAATGCCGATCGGAATTTTAATGACAACATTGGGCGCCAGTTCCGCCAACAGGCGCGCCTCTTTTTCCATTGCTTCAGCGGTGGTTCCGATTACCTCCACGCTGACCGGCCGTTCTTCCCCCACTAACCGGCAGATTTGCCGGATTAAATCCTCGAAAGAACCGGTTTCCCGGGCCACCAATGTGGGATTGGTCGTCAAACCGCCGATCACTCCCCAGGAAACCGCAGTAGTAATTTCCTGCAGGTTAGCTGAATCAAGATAAAGCTGCACTATATATTCCTCCAATAATTTCTTTTATGCTTTACCGGCACAACCGAACAGGCGCATTTTTTCCTTGATGATCTCTTTGGCCGCTGCTTTCCCTGGAGCCAGTATTTTACGGGGATCAATATCTTCCGGGTTGGCCTGCATGTAGGCGGAAACAGCCTGCACAAAGGCCTGGCGGATCTGGGTGTCGATATTGAATTTGGTCACACCCAAGGCCACCGCCTTTTTGATCGCCTCATCCGGCACCCCGGAGGAACCGTGGAGCACGATCGAAGCACTGACCAGTTCTTTAATCTGCTGCAAACGGGGATAGTCCAGTGCGGGTTCAAATTTATAAGGACCGTGAGCTGTCCCCACCGCGACAGCAAGTGCATCCACCTCTGTTTCTTGCACAAAACGCACCGCTTCTGCCGGTTCGGTTAAAAGCGCCTCCCGTTCTTCTACGGTAACGTCATCTTCGGTGCCCCCTATTTTCCCCAATTCCCCTTCTACCGAAACGCCTACGGCGCGGGCAATCTCCACCACCCGCCTGGTCATAGCTATGTTTTCCTCCAGGGGCAGCTGGGAACCGTCATACATGACCGAACTAAACCCATAACGGATACAACGAATCACCTGTTCATAGTCAGTCCCGTGGTCCAGATGCAAAACTACGGGTATTTTTACACCCCCCGCCGCAGCTTTGACCATGGCTACAATAAAATCCAGCCCGGCATATCTAATCGCGCCCTGGCTGGCCTGCACGATCACCGGAGAGTTCTCTTCTGCTGCAGCCTCGATGATGGCCTGCACAATTTCCATATTGTTGGCATTAAAGGCCCCTACAGCATAACCTCCCTCTGCAGCCGGTTCCAGAACTTCCCTTAAGCTTACCAAATTCATTTTTCCTTCTCCTTTCTCCCGGCAATAAAACCTTTACCAAACGAAAACAAACCTTTTCCTTTGCCGCCTGGTTGAAACCCGGCCCTGCCTAAAACAAAGCAGGTGCCCCAGGCACCTTTTCCACAAACTGCAGCGCCACAGGAAACAAAAAAACCACCGCCAACAAAAGAAATAATACAAATGCTGTTAAAACAGCCAACAAGGGCATAAAATAACAAAGCACTGCCCGCCCCCAGGTAAATTCATGCACAATCCGCAGGCCGGCAATTTTTAGCCATAAAGACCAGAGCAGGGCGGCAAGGGTAAGTAAGCCCACCGTATTAAAAGCGGTATAACGGTTTAACAGGCCGCCTAAGGCCACCACCAAATAGGGTAACTGCCCGTACCCCAAAACTGCTCCCAACCCGCCAGGGTTGCTGCGCCCTCCTAAAAGTTCTGCCGTAAAGTTTCTTACCGCCACCGTCAACAGAAAGTAAAGTGGCCCAAAAACAAGCTGTGTTAACAACGTAACCAGGGGAACAAACCGGGACACCCCGGCCCCCATTTCCGGGGAAAAAAAAGGAACGATTTCCGGCGGCACTGAAAACAGGTCCTGTTCCATCCTGTAACCCAAATTAAAGTTCACGGTAGCCAAGGATACAATCAAACTCACCAGCAGGTAAACCGCCAGCCCGTTCCAGATATTTCTTGTACGGGCTACACGGGACAGGCCCCGGGAGGAATTAAAGAACAGATCATAAAAATCATCAAAAAAATCCTTAAACATAGCTCCCCCTCCTATCTACTGCAGCAACAAATTTCGTTCCCCTAAAATAAAAGAAAAAGGTTCAAAATTCAGCTGTGAACCTGAAAATAACATGTTCCAAAGGTTTTGGCTGCCGTAACGGTGAACCTGCGGTTTTCCCTTGATATCCGCCTTTTCTGCAGCAATATCCAAAGCATCATAAAGATTACCCAATTCGTCCACCAAACCTATTTCCAAGGCCTGTCGCCCGGTTAGAACGCGCCCGTCGGCATAGGTGAGCACCTTTGCGCGGCCCAGGCCCCGCCCTTCTACCACTGTGTCCACAAATTGGTCATAAATATCACCAACTATCACTGCCAGCAGTTCTTTTTCTGCATCTGTAAGGGGGCGGGCCGGGTGCAAGGTATCTTTAAATTCACCGCTTTTAATCACTTCGTATTCAATGCCCAGAAGATCATAAAGACCCTGTGTATTAGTAGCGTCGATAATAACACCAATGCTGCCTGTAACGGTGGCCGGGTTGGCTACTATATAGTCGGCTGCACAGGCGATCAGGTATCCCCCTGAAGCAGCCATATCCGCCATGGAAACAACGACAATTTTGCCCTTTTCCCGGATTTTTTTAAGTTCAGCATAAATCTCCTGCGAGGCGGCTGCCGACCCCCCGGGGCTGTTGATGCGTACAACCAGGGCCTTGATGGGGTCATCCCCGGCACGGCGGATATTTTCCAGCAGCTGGTCTCCCCCGCCTTCACCAGAAAACAGTCCCCCTCCCCCGGCAGCAATTGTGCCCTCCACAGTGATTAAACCAATTGTATTTTCAGCAGTAGGAACTAAACGGCGTTTCCCTGAAGAAAAGGGAGAAAAAATCTCCCGGATCCCCATAAAAACAGCAAACAAGAGGACCACAAAAACGACAGCCATAAAAATATGTTCCCGGCGGATAAAAAGCCCCCCTTTTGGATTTTTTATAAGCAAAGTGTTTTCCAACCAGGAAAAAACGCCACCGGCGTAAAAAAACTGTCTATCAATACCTGGTACGTCATTAAATGGTTGTAAAAAAGTTATAGGAGCAGGTGAGCGGCCCCCTTACCCTGCGATCCAGTATAATGCAGGCAAAAGAGGCACATCAATGAAAGTTTTTTAGACCGGCTTAGGACTGTGCAGATAACCGGCAGGCAAGGGTGCTTTGCCCCCGAAGGGACAGCGGCACCACAGGGGAATACACCGTTTTATACGTTTTGATATTAAATACTATTTCTACCTTTGTAAATTCATTCCTGCTTATTGCTTAAAAACGAACTATAAATGAAAACACCTTCTTCAATAAATATCCCCCATCCGGGACATCTTAAACTTAGGGCGAGTTTAACAGGGATTGAATAAAATTCATGAAAAGCGGGTGGGGCCTGTTCGGGCGGGACTTAAATTCCGGATGAAACTGTGTGGCTACAAACCAGGGATGATCTGCCAGTTCCACTATCTCTGCCACCTTTTCGTCAGGGCTATAGCCGCTGAAAACCATCCCAGCAGCTTCCAGTTTTTGGCGGAAAGCCGGGTTAAAGCTGTAATTATGCCGGTGTCTTTCCTTAATTTTCTCTTTTTGATAAGCCTGAAAAGCCTTGCTGCCGGGAAGCAAACTGCAGGCATAACCGCCCAACCGCATCTTCTCTCCCCGGGGGAAAAGGGTTCCCCCGGTTTCCACAGGCAGAGGTTCAATCACAGCCACAGGCGTTTGTGGATCGAATTCCTTGGAATGGGCTTTTTCCAGCCCACAGACATTCCTGGCTACCTCAATAATTGCACAATGCATCCCCAGGCAAAACCCTAGAAAGGGTACCTTGTTTTCCCGGGCAAAACGTGCCGCTGCAATTTTACCCTCAATGCCGCGTTCCCCGAAGCCCCCGGGGACTACAATGCCCTGCACCCCGTCAAAAAGATGTTTCTGTTCTCCTGTGCCGGGCAGGGCCTCGATCTGTTCGGCCCCCACCCAGCGTATTTTCACCTGCACATCATGGTGGGCCCCGGCATGGCGCAGGGCCTCAATGACGCTGGTGTAGGCGTCCTTGTAGGCTGTATACTTTCCCACCAGGGCCACGGTTAAACTTTTCTGCAGCCCGTTAATCCTTTGGACCAGCGCCTTCCAGGCAGTTAGAACGGCCTCCCGGCGGGGCATGCCCAATTTTTCCAATACAATCTGATCCAACCCTTCTTCCTTAAGAATGAGGGGTAACTCATAAATATTGGGGTAGCTTCTGTTTTCAATCACCTCCCGGGCATCCACATTGCAAAACAATGCAATCTTATCTTTGATCTCTTTTGTCAGGGGATATTCGGTCCGGCAGACAATCACATCCGGTTGAATCCCGATGCTGCGCAGTTCTTTTACGCTGTGCTGGGTGGGCTTGGTTTTCAGTTCTTCCGAAGGTTCCAGGTAGGGAATAAGAGTAACATGGAGATAACAAACGTTTTGCTTGCCCAGGTCCGTTCTCATCTGGCGGATAGCCTCCAGGAAAGGCAGGCTTTCAATATCCCCAACGGTCCCCCCAATTTCAGAAATAACCACTTCCGCCCCTGTATCTGCAGCCAGGCACACTATTCTTTCCTTGATTTCATTGGTGATATGCGGGATAACCTGCACGGTCCCCCCTTGGTATACACCTTCACGTTCTTTATTAATCACCGACCAATATATTTTCCCGGTGGTGACATTATTATATCTTGTTAAATCAGCATCGATAAAACGTTCGTAATGGCCCAAATCCATATCTGTTTCGGCCCCATCAGCGGTGACGAAAATTTCCCCGTGCTGGTAAGGACTCATGGTTCCCGGATCAACATTAATATAGGGATCCAACTTTTGGATGGTAACTTTAAAACCGCGGCTTTTTAATAAACAGCCTAACGAGGCTGCTGTAATACCTTTACCCAGCGAGGACACTACCCCCCCGGTAATAAAAACATATTTGGCAACCATTTTTTCGTCTCCTTTTCCCCGTCCCCGGCGCCACCATAAAAAGCAAACCCTTTAAAGCAGGGTTAGCAGCGCCTCACGCATAATTTTGGCCCCCAAGAGGGCGGTAATCTGAGCTTGATCGTAAGGGGGGCAGATTTCAACCAGGTCGAAAGCAATCACCCGGTCCTTAAAGCCTTCCAGAAAGGTGAAGATTTCTATCAATTCTCCCGGGGTAATTCCCCCGGGTTCCGGTGCGGTTACCCCCGGGGCAAAGGCCGGATCGACCACATCAATATCCAGGGTAATATATAAGTCCCGGCCCTTTAAAGAAGGCAGGGTTCGCTCCAAAGGTGCCGCCAGCGAAAAAAACGAGACGTTGCCCGCCTGCAAGGCCGGCATTTCTTCCCGATCGGCTGAACGCACCCCAAATTGATAAAGGGTTACCCCTGCCAACTGCTGCAAAAGGTAGGCTGCAGAAGCATGGGAATAAGCAACGCCCTGGTAGGCAGGGCGCCTGTCGGCATGAGCATCAATGTAGATTACGGTAATTTCAGGGTAAACCTGCAGGCAGCCCTTTACAGCACCAAAGCTGAGGGTATGTTCCCCGCCGATAAGAAAAGGTTTTTGCCCCCGCTTTAAAAAAAAGGCCACGCTGTCAGCGATGGTTGCCAGCGATGCGAATGTATCTCCAGGCGGTAACACAAGATCCCCGGCGTCAAAAAAAGGGAGATCCCGCAGATCCCTTTGACAGTAAACACTGTATTCCTCCAGGGCGTGGGAGGCTGCACGTACGGCCTGCGGAGCAAACCGGCTGCCCGGCCGGAATGAGCTGGTATCATCCAAAGGGGCCCCCAGAATTACCCCGGCAGCCTTTTCCCTGCGACCAGTTGCCAGAAAAACACCCGGCCTGGTGGTCGGGGGGCCTGCGTCAAAACCCAACTTCTCATCCGCCCCTTCTGCCTAAACATAATTTCATTATAGATCTGAATTGCAGAAAAAACCACTCATTCCTCCAGCAGTTCCTGCACAAAACGGGGTAAGGAGAAAGCACTGCGGTGTACCTGGGGTGTATAATACCTGGTATCCCGCGGCAAAAGTTTTCCCTGAGGTTGCAGGGGATCATAACACTTGGAACCCAGGGAAAAACTCCAAAGCCCGCTGGGATAGGTCGGTACAGGGGCCAGATAAAGGCTGGTTTGGGGAAAAATTGCTTTTAGCCGGCGAAATACAGTGCGAATCAGTGCAGCGTTTAAAAAAGGCGATTCAGTTTGGGCCACAATAATACCCTCCGGTTTCAAAGCCCTATAAACCGCTTCATAAAAAGAGGAAGCAAAAAGACCTACTGCCGGCCCCACCGGTTCTGTGGAATCCACTATTATAATATCATAAGCCGCCTGCAGGGAACGGATATATTCAATACCATCCACAATTTTAATTTCCAGGCGGAAATCTTCCAGTGCAGAGCTGATTTCCGGCAGAAACCGTTTGGCTGCCTCTACAACCTGCAGATCAATTTCTGCCAAAGTTATCCTTTCCACCTGGGGGTACTTGCTTATTTCACGCACTGCGCCGCCGTCCCCGCCGCCGATCACCAGGACAGAACGGGGCTGGGGATGGGTCCGTAAGGGAATATGAACAATCATTTCATGGTAAATAAATTCATCTGCCACCGTGGTCTGTACCATGCCGTCGAGCACCAGCATCCTTCCAAACTGAAAGGTGTCCAGGACGGCAATTTCCTGGTAGTCCGTTTGGGCCCGGTATAAAGTTTCTTTAACTTTACAGGAAAACCCCAAAGCAGGGGTCTGCTTTTCTGTATACCACAGTTCCATGGTGCTATCAGCCTCCACCGGTCTAATCATATTTTTCCCTTACCAGAGTGACACTGCAGCAAGAACTGCACCGGCTTTTTCCACCCGGTGTGCGGCACTTTTTACCAGCATACCCTTCAATTCCAGGCCGCGGTTGGAAAACGCTTCTTTTAGCATGGCCTCTACCTTGGCCCGGGCCTTTTCTGCACTGCAGTTGCCGGCATGTTCCATTATAACACCAAAACTGTCTGCAGAAAAACCAATACCCACTGCAGCGGCGATCAATTCCCCTTTTTTTTCACTCAACACGGCCCCATATGCGGTCGGCACAAAGGAGCCGGGCGGAAATTCAATGCCGTTTGCAGCTTCCTTGCACCCGGGGGGAAGAATACTGCTCAACCTGACTAAATTAACGTTCCCCAGGCCGGCCTTTAAAAGTGCGGCATCAAAAGCTGTCAGGGCATGGTTGGCTGCGGCTGCCGCGGCATTAATAACGAATCTTTCCGGTTTTATCAGCATCGCTGGGTCACCCCTTTCTTCTGCCTGAAATACACTGCTGCAATTATACCAAAATGGGATCTAAAAAGAAACAGAATTTGCCGTGCGGGAGGTATTATATTTAAAGAAACCATTTCCTTGGAAAAACTGCCGGTATTCAGCAAAAAGATTTTTGGGGCAGCGGACAGCTAAAAACTTAATTGAAAGTTGATCATGTTAAAAAGGGGTTATAACGCCGTTCATCGCCTACCGTAGTCGGCGGTCCATGACCGGGGTAAACTTTGGTATCGTCAGGATAAGACAAAATTTTGTCCTTAATACTTTGTATCAGTTGCGGGAAAGACCCCCCGGGGAAGTCTGTCCGGCCGATTGAACCTGCAAAAAGGGTGTCCCCTGCAAAAAGGACACCGTTAATATCGAGGGTGATTCCCCCGGGGGAATGCCCGGGCGTATCCAACACCTTTACCTGCAGGGTGCCCACCTGTAAACTGTCCCCCTCCTGGATAAAATCGTCCGGCGGTTCAACCTCCACTTTTTCCATGAACAGGGCTATACCGGCCTGGGGGCTGTGGTACCTTTGCAGATCTGCCTTGTGGGCCAGCAACGGCACCTGAAAGGCCCTTCTGACCTCTTCATTGGCACCGATATGGTCAATATGGGCATGGGTATTCACCACATATCTAACCTTTAACTTCAATTCTTGCACCCGCAAAATAATTCGTTCCCCAGCGGCTCCCGGATCAATTATTATTGCTTCTTTTGTTTCCGGACAAGCCACCAGATAGCAATTTGTAGCAAAAGGGCCCACCGCCATTCTTTCTAAAAGCAAAATTTCGCCTTGTCCCGTAAACAGCGTAAAAGTTTTGCCTGCTGCTACAGAAAAAGACTGCCTCCTTTCTACAGTTAAAATGGGTTACAGATTCCCAAGTATAGGATTCAAAGGAAAGGAATAACCCCTGTTTTATCTAGTGTTTATTTTGTAGTAAAGGACGGTTAATATGAAAAAACTTGCGAAAATGGTGCCCGTAAATGGCAAAGGTAACCGCCTCCGGCAGAAAACGCGGGTATTTAACCAGGGTCTGAAAAAGATGTTTCCAGTAGTAGCGGCGCCCCTTTTCTTTAAACCCCAGGGTAAACAAGGAATGAAAAAGTGCCTTGGCGTAACAAAGGCGGAGCGAAGAAAGGCTGCGTTTGTAAACAGGCTTAAATTCTTTAAAAAACTCCTGTACGCGGGCATAGTAGTGTTGGGGTTCGTAGATGGTGGTTACAATTTTCTGGTAGCCCTCTGTCAGCTTTTGAACATTCATCTTGGGGATAAAGTTCAGGGCCAGCTCTGTATTGTTTCCGCTAAAATCACGATCCGGCAGCAGGCGTTTTTCCTTTTTAAGGCGTTGGAAAAGTTTGGTGCCTACCGGGGCTTGCAAGAGCCCTACCATGGCCGTAACGATCCCGCTCTTCTGGATAAAATTAATCTGTCTTTCAAAAATAGAAGGTGTATCACTGTCAAAACCAACAATAAACCCGCCGGTAACCTGCATCCCAAAATTTTGGATCTTTTTGACACTGGCAATCAGATCCCGGTTTACATTATGATACTTGTTACATTCCTTTAAGCTTTCTTCACTGGGGGTTTCAATGCCGACAAAAACAGAAATGAAACCTGCCTGCTGCATAAGCAGCATCAGTTCTTCATCATCGGCCATATTAACCGAAGCCTCTGTAATATACCAAAAGGGATTTTTATGTTTCTGCATCCAACTGATCATGGCGGGCAGAATTTCCTTTTTTAAATAGGCCTTGTTGCCGATAAAGTTATCGTCAACAATAAAGATGGCACCCCTCCAGCCGTGATTGTAAAGCGCCTCCAGTTCCTGAATAACCTGGGCAGCGGTTTTTAACCGCGGTTTGCGCCCGAATAGGGCGGTAATATCACAAAATTCACAGTCATAAGGACAGCCGCGGGAAAACTGTACACTCATGGTCGCATAATCCCACAGGTTGATTAATTCCCAAAGAGGGATCGGTGTTTGTGTCAAAGAAGGTTTTTCAGGCGTAGTGTAAAGATGTGCAGGGCGGCCTTCTGCCAAATCTTGCAGAAAGAGAGGCAGGGTCAGTTCCCCTTCGTCGAGAATCAGGTGATCTACATCATCAAATTTTTCCGGTTCCGCGGTAAAAAGGGGACCCCCGGCCACAGTCTTCACCCCCAGGGCCTGACAACGGGCGATCACCTCCCGCACAGACTGTTGCTGGATAGACATCGCGCTGATCATTACATAGTCCGCCCGTTTCAAGTCGGCGTCCTTTAATTTGCGCACGTTCATATCCACCAGCTTCTTATCCCATTCCTCCGGGAGCAATGCTGCAATACTCAATAACCCCAAGGGCGGCAGGGCAGCCCGAAGGCCAATAAACTTTAAGGCATGCTTAAAACTCCAAAAGCTTTCCGAGTATTTTGGGTAAACCAAAAGGATCTTCATATCTTTGCCCCTTTTTAATCCTATAATATCATATTTTAGCAAACGGGTGAAATAATGCAACCGCTGCCGTCATTTTTCGGGCAAACAATCCTGGCCACTCTAAGATATTTTTCCCCTGATCCTGGAATTAAAACCTTTCCTGCCGGGTGGCAACTGCCGGGCCCCCTTTTTAACTTCATTGCAGGTAAAAATGACGCCGGAGCAGGGAATATTTGTGCCAGTTGCGAATATTTTACAGGGTAGTGCCTGAAATTATTTCATTTGTATCCTGAAGGAGAGGTCATAAAATGAAAATTGTCGTCCTGGGGGGGACCGGTGACATGGGTGCAGCAGCTGTCCGGGATCTGCTCCAAAACACAGCAGTGCAGCAGGTTACCGTCGCTGCCCGGAACACCGCCGCCGCAGAAAAGTTGGTCGCCACACTCGGCGATCGGCGTGCTGTTGTGCAAAAAGTGGAGGCAACATCACCGGCTGCTCTGGTCAGGGTCATGCAGGGACATGATGTTGCAGCCGGCGCCCTGGGACCGTTTTACCATTTTGAAAAACCGCTTGTTGAAGCCGCCTTAACCGCCGGGGTAGACTATGTAAGCATCTGCGATGATCATGACGCCGCAGAAGCCGTGCTGGCACTGGATCAACTGGCGACCGCAAAGGGACGCAAAATTTTGACCGGCTTGGGCTGGACACCCGGCATCACCAACCTGCTGGCCCGCAAGGGTTATAACGAACTGGACAACGTCGAAAAGATACAGGTATACTGGAGCGGCAGTGCCGGCGACTCCACAGGCCTTGCTGTAATCCTGCATACCTTGCATATATTTACCGGTGAGGCAACCTCCTTCCAGGAGGGCCGGTCTGTCATGGTGCAGGCCGGTTCAGGGAAGGAAACCGTCACCTTCCCGGCACCGCTGGGCAAGATAACCGTTTTTCACCTGGGCCACCCGGAACCGGTTACCCTGCCGCGCTACCTGCCCGGCGTTAAGGAAATAACCCTCAAAGGAGGCCTGGCTGAAAACTACCTGCACAGCCTGGCCAAAATTTGCGTGGCCCTGGGCCTAACCGCCACAGCCTCCCGCAGGCAAAGGTTGGGCCTGCTTATGAAAAGGATGCTGCCGCTTTTCCCTGCGGCTCCGGGCCGCAACCTTTCCGGCATCAGGGTGGATATCACCGGCAGGCGCAGCGGCCACAAAATCCGGATTTCTTATACCGCAGCAGATCGGATGCGCAGGTTGACCGGGATTCCTTTAAGTATCGGCGCCAGCATGTTGGCCCGGGGAAAAATAAAACGCTTCGGTGTTTTCGCCCCCGAAGCGCCGGATGCAGTTAACCCTGCAGAATTTATACAAGAGCTGGCCCGCCGCAACATCAGCATAGAACGCCGGGAAACTGAACTTTGAACCAGCCATAAAAATATTATAAGCTTTTGATATGCGGCTTAAAGTAACCGTCGCCCTGCAGAAAAACCTATTATTTTTCTGTTGCAGCCGTTGCAGCCGTTTTGGGCAGAACAAACTACAGGACAACTGCGTTAAACATACTTAGACCTTTTCAAGCCAAGGTTTACACGGCGTCAGATCGGCAGTCCTACAGGGACTATACTTGTATTGTACCGGTCCTGCCTTACAGAGGCAGAGCCGGTTTCTTTATTTATGGTACGGTTCGCCCCTGATGATTTTAAAACTGCGGTAAAGTTGCTCCAAAAGAACTAACCTGACCATGCGGTGGGGGAAGGTCAGGCTGGAAAGGGAGAGGCATAGGTCTGCCTTTTTTTTGATCCCTTCATCCAACCCTGACGGGCCGCCGATTATAAAATCTACTTTGGGCTGTCCGGCAATAAGCAGCCTTTCCAGGTAAAAGGCAAAATCCTCGGAATTCATTTGCCGGCCTTCGGCGGCAAGGGCCACCACATGTGCATCTTCACGGATATATCTGCCCAGGGCCGCAGCTTCTTCCTGCAGGGCATTTTTTACCGAAAACCGCCCCTTGTTTTTCCATTTTGCTTCCGGCAGTTCGGTTATTTTTAAATTACAGTACGGTTTAACCCTGATCGAATAATGTGCAATGCCCGTCTGGTAAAAATGTTCTTTGATCTTGCCAACAGCTAAAATACAAATATTGATCTGCGGCACCTCACTTTAAAAAACCGGCGTTAACCAAAAAAGCCACCCCAACTGCCGGGACTGCCAACTGCATCCCGCCAATTAAATTTTTAGGCCCGGCGCCAACCTGCAGCCGGGACGGCCCCAAGAAAATAGCTGCCCATTTAACATACAACAAAGCAATAAAGGGTCCTTCCCCACCCCTTGGTTATTTTATTCGCCTAAGTTCCCGGGCATCTTTTCCAAGGTCAATTCCAGGTCAAATTCTTTGTTTTCCCTGAAAACGGTTACCTTTATTTTTTGGCCGATCTTAAATTGGTAAAGGGCATTCTGCAAGGCAGCACTGTCGCTGGTTTTTTTCCCCTCCAGGGCGACAATGACATCCAGCGGTCTAATTCCAGCCTGAAAAGCAGGACTGCCGGCAACCACTTCATCAACCAGCACACCATAGTCCACATTAATCTGCAGGCGCTGGGCTTCCAGGGGAGTCAGCGTTTTAATGGTGACACCCAGCCAGGGCCGTTCAACACGCCCTTTTTTCACCAGTTCGGCTGTAATCTGCCGGACCGTATTGCTGGGAATGGCAAACCCCATGCCCTCCACCCCGGAGATCTTAATTTTTGCTGTGTTAATACCGATCACCCGGCCGTTGATATTAACCAGCGCCCCACCGCTGTTGCCGTCATTAATCGCTGCATCGGTCTGGATAAAAGTAAATTTTTGCCCCTGAATGGTAATTGAACGCTCACGGGCACTGACAACCCCCTTGGTTACGGACTGCTGGAAAGCAATTCCCAGCGGGTTACCGATGGCGATCGCCGGTTCCCCCACCTTCAGGTTATCAGAGTCGGCAAATTCTGCTGCCGGGAGCCCCTTTTTGTCAACCTTAATCACTGCCAAATCAGTGGGGGGGTCAGCGCCAACCACCTCTGCCGGCAGCTCTTCCCCGGAACCAAAACTAACGCTCAGTTCCCGGGCGTTTTCAATAACGTGGTAGTTGGTAACAATGTAACCTTCACTGCTGATGATTACACCTGAACCGGTGGCCCTTTCCTGCAACTGGCTTCTCCCCCACAGATCATAGACCAGCCCATAGTTGCCGATACCCACCACCGAAGGGGTAACCCGCTCCGCAGCCCGGGCAACAGCCAAATAATAATCCCGGGCTTCCGGCGAAATATTGAGCTGTTCATCGTCCCCGGGCGCGGTGTTGCGGGGGCCGTTGTTTTCTTCCCAAGGCAAAGGGGGCTGCCGTTCGCTGTCTTCCCCGGCCGGCCACCATGCTTTACCATATTGTGAAAAAAACAATAACAGCAACAAACCCATAACGACGGCTCCGGCAATCATTCCCCGCCAAAAAAAAGAAGGCCGCTTCGGCGTATCTGTATAATCCTGATAAAAATCCTGCATCGCTGCCACCTCTTTGCACGATAAAAATACTTCCTGTTCTTGTCCTACAGTTTATACAAATTTAATTCTGTTGTAAAGAAAACAAAAGCAGAAACAGGATCCTTGTTGCCAATTATATAAAATTACAAAAGTTTCCCTGTCCGACCCCGGGCACAGTAACAAATGCAGCCGGTGTAAAAAATAACCGGCTGCTGATGCAGGCATCCCGGTCTGCCCGCTGCACGCTTTATCTTTATATTTACGGTGGGGTTCGCAACAACCCCCTGCATAACTATGCTTAGCCCCCGCAAAACAACTACCTCACCGGCCATTTTAAATGGCAGGTATCATTGAAAAGTTTCAGGCGCCTTTTGTTTTTAAAATTTCCTTCTAAAATGGTGAGGGAAGCCGGACTGAAAGAAAAGGGCCAGGGCTCCCGCAGATCGTATTTTAAAAAATGAATCACAAAAGCCTGCAGAAAACGCCCGTGGCTCACAACCAACACCGGCCGTGAGGGGCTGTTTTTTTCTGCAAACCGGGACAAAAAATGATAAAAAACCCTAACCCGCCGGAATAGCCCCGGCAGCCCTTCAGCCCCGGGTATCTCTGTATGGTAAAAATCATGTTGCAAACAAGCGGCAAGCCGGGGGTCACGGGCACGAATCTCCTTTTTAGTCAACCCCTGGATCTTGCCAAAACAGTATTCCCGCAGCAGTGATGAATAAAGAGGGTGCGGGCCTTTTTGCAGAGAGCTGATCAGGTAAGATGTTTCTTTAGTCCGCTGCAAATCGCTGCTGAAAAAAGCACAAAAGGGTTGTTTTTTTAGGCGCCGGGCCAGGGCAAAAGCCTGCTTGCGCCCTTCCTTGCTCAAAGGGTATTCCAGCTGCCCCTGCAATCTTCCTTCTAAGTTGGCCTCTGTCACAGCATGGCGCACAAGCCAGATTTCCATCGCATCACCTAACATTCTTAGGCATAATAATACAAATTATTACCCGGGAAATACACTTTCCGTCACCTTTTTTCGTGCAATTTTGGCCCCCAAGCGGTTAAACCGTTCTTCCAGATGTTCGTAACCCCGATCAATATGTTCAATTCCTTCTACAATAGTTTCCCCCCGGGAAATCATGCCGGCTATTACCAGGGCAGCCCCCCCGCGCAAGTCGGCAGCCTTCAAGGGTGCGCTAATCAGCTCTCGCCCCCCTTCAATAATCGCCGCCCGTCCTTCCAGTTTAATCCGGGCCCCCATTTTTTTCAGTTCTGCCACATGGCGAAAGCGGCCTTCAAAAACGTTTTCAGAAACGATGCTCGTTCCCGGTGCCTGTGTCAATAAAACCATCATCGGGGCCTGCAGGTCGGTGGGAAAACCCGGGTAGGGAAACGTTTTCACATCTGCCGGGGAGCAACTGTTGCCCGCCAGCACTTTAATCCAGTCGGGGCCGATTTCAAGCGGCACACCGACCTCCTTTAATTTGGCAATCACAGGATCCAGATGTTTAGGAATCACATCTTCTATCAACACTTCGCCCTGTGTGGCCGCTGCGGCAATCATGAAGGTCCCGGCTTCAATACGGTCTGGAATGACACTGTGCTCCACCCCGCCTAAGGAGGGCACACCCCTAATTTTGATAATGTCCGTACCCGTCCCGACCACCCGGGCCCCCATCGCATTCAAAAAATTTGCCACATCTACAATTTCCGGCTCTTTAGCTGCATTTTCAATCACTGTTTTTCCTTCAGCCCGTGCTGCTGCCAACATAATATTGATCGTGGCGCCCACACTGACCACATCTAAATATATATGCGCGCCCTTTAACTTACTTGCCTTAATTTTCACCAGACCATGCTCCAAATTAACATTTGCCCCCAAAGCAGTGAAACCTTTAATATGCTGATCGATAGGGCGCGGCCCTAAGTTGCAACCGCCGGGCATGGGAATTTCCACCTGCCCGCAGCGACCCAGCAGGGCACCCATCAGATAGTAGGAGGCACGAAATTTATCTGCAAGTTCATGCGGTGGTGTAAAACTGTTTACCCCTGAAGAATCAACCAGCAAGCCGCCTTTTCCCAGGCGGGAAACTTTGGCACCTAAGGCTTTTAAAATTTCGATTAACCATTCAATGTCGGTAATATGCGGTATATTTTCAATTTTTACTTGGGATGAGGTCAACAAAGACGCCGGTATAACCGCTACTGCAGCGTTTTTTGCACCATTTACCCTGGTTGCTCCTTTAAGTCTTTGTTTGCCTTTAATTACCAGGCGCTCCAATGCGACATGCCCCCTTGTTTTTACTTTGTGGGAAAATATAAAACCATATCTTTAAAGAACTGTTTATTTTTCTAAATGACCGGTAAAAGCGTTAATGTAGTATACTTCACCATTGTGCAGGCGAATCCTCCACACCGGTGGAATTTCCCACTTTTCAGCATCATAACCGCAACTATAGTAGCCTAAGGCTAAATCTATGATGCTTTTTTTTACCGGTTCCTGATTTGTTTCGTATACCTCCAAAAAACGCAAAAGGGAGGCCGCAGGTGAAATCACTTCCCGCGTTTGTGCAGCAAACCCTAAGGGTTCCAGGCGGTAAAGGGTAAAAACAAAGTCACCTTCCTTGCCCGACATCAGTTCCAAAAAACCGCCATAAAGGGGAAAGCCTTCGTAACCCTGCCTGTAATGGACTACAGTGCCTTGCTGTGTCTCCTGGGTATAGTCGTAAATAAAACCCTTTAAAAAGGGATCTTTCCTGATAAAACCCTGCAGAACCGGCAGCATTTCCCCACCGGAGGTATTTTTTTGGTGTGAAATATTTTTTTTATTCGCCTCCAGGACCAGCAAACCCTTTTTTTCAGCATGCAGGCAGTAGTCCCCAAAATAATAGGATTTTCTGCCTGCCACCCCTTTTTCCCCGTTTGGACTTTTTTCCGGTACCGGCATGGGAAAATCTTCCCTGCCATTTTCCAAAACCTGCCATACAGAATAAATGAATTCCTCCACCGCAGGTTCCCCGGGTTTCACCACTAAGTGGGCCAAACGGGTGCCACCCCGCGGCAGGGTGGTTTCCAGGGAAAAGCCTGCTGCCTGCAGCGCCGTTTCCAAGCGCGAGGCCTCCTCCTGCCACCCCGGGAAAATATAACTGCCGCCACCTTCACCCTGCCAAATCTGATCAAGCAGGAAAAAGTTTAAAAACAAAAATACCCAGATAAGAACTGTTCTGGCCCTGGAAAAATCCATATAGACACCATCCGGTTATATCTATTTTTTTAAAGCGGTTTTAAAGTGGACCAATGCAGGTAAATAACCCCGGTTTCGGCAAAATCAACCGCCCACGCCGGGACAGCCTGTCCATTTTTACCGGCGGTAAGGTAATACACCGGTCTGAGGGACAAAAGGGTGGCCTTTTTTCCCGGCAACTCGTCCCGGTATAAACATACGGCCTGGCGGAGCGCATCTTCATAGGGGCGAAAAGGACGGCGTGCGGCGATTTCTGCGCCGGCAACCGGAAAATTGCGCCGGTAGAAAGTGACCCCCTGTTCATTAAGCACAATTTCACACCCGGCATTTTCGCCCACCCACACCAAGCCGTCGGTTACCTGGCACCAGGATAGCCTGTAACCGTTGCCGCTATTCCGGGCTGCACATAAATAGGCGCTCGGCGGGCACCCCCCGTAAAGGCTGAGGTTTTCAATCCCTTTTTGCAGGGCCTGGCTATAAGGCATCCGCTGTTGCAGGGAACTGTCCAGCCGTGGGGCGGTAAACTCAACCAGGCCGGAGGTATAGATGCGCAGTCCTTTTTCACCGTTTGTATAATAAAACGCGCCGTCTTTTTCTTCTATGCGCCGGGCCATAGATAAATCCAAAAAAAATGCCTTAACTAATTCTTCACGCTGCAAGTCTTCCTTTTCCAACATAATTTCAGCCGCTGTTAAACCCTCTTCTTCTATAAAAATTTCCCCTGAAACCCTAATCTCATAACTTTCCCCCTGTGCAGTGCCGGCATTACCTGCAATTCCTAAGGAAAGAGAGCCTGTTTCCCCCGGTGTTTCCGCAGTTTCAAAACTGTTGCAGCCCGTTTCCCCAGCTTGTTCATCGACAACGTTTAAAACCAACACGGGGGGCAACTGCAAACCCGGTTTGACAGCAGTCGGTAAAAATTCATCCTGCGACCAGGCTTCCTCGGGCAGGGGCAGGCCATAAATTTCATTTCCTTCCATGAAAATCGCCCGACTGTCCTTTCCCCATAAAAAGGTAATTACACGGGCATCAACCCCCGTTGTCGCCAGCCGTTCACTGCTAAATTCCAAAGGGAAAGGAGGGTCAAAAGCATAGACGAGTTTAAAAGCAGCTTTTTCCCGGGCTGCTTCCAGCTCTTCGCTGCTACAGCGTTTCATTTTTTCCGGATCCAGCACCTGGGCCAATGTTCTCCGGCCGCGGGACCATAACCGCCGGTATTCTTCCTCCCCGCGCCGGTAAAGATGCGGTTTTTCCCCCCCGCAAAAAATTATTTCCTTAGGCCGTACAACTTCGGACAAAGGAGGCAAAGGTGTAAAATAAGCGTATTCATAGCGGGGGGCGGTTCCTTCTTCCAGCGGGGGGCGGCCAAACCATAACCGGTATGTTAACCCCATACTGCACATAACTAAAAAAATTAGTAGGATCCCTTTAAATTTTTCCCGCAATGCACAACACCCCTTTGCAAAAACACCTTCAGCTGTTCAAGCCTTGCTGTTTTTTTTACCGGCGCAATCATGATTCCCGTTCACAGGCAGGCAAAATTGCATCTCCGTCCCTTCCCCGGGTTTACTTTTCAGGGTAATCTTCCCCCCGTGCGCCTCGATAATCTGTTTGGCAATCGGCAAACCCAGGCCCGTACCCCCGGATGCACGGGAACGGGTTTTGTCCACGCGGTAAAATCGTTCAAAAACACGTTCCTGATCTGCCGGGGGAATTCCGGCCCCTGTGTCACAAATGGCCACACAGATGCTGCATTCGTCGCCGGGGAAAACCCTGATCGTAATTTCGCCGCCTGCTGGGGTGAATTTATAAGCGTTTTCCAGTAAATTTAACAACACCTGGCGTATTTTGTCTTTATCTAAAAATACCTGGCAGCTTTCCTCCGGCAGAGTCACCGCCAAGGAAACATCTTTTTCCCGGCAGGCATGTTCAACCTGGTGCAAAACATCTACCAGCAGGAGGCCCAGGTCAGCCTTTTCTTTTACCCACTGGACCTCTTTATAATCAAAACGTGAAAGGACCAGCAAATCCCTGACCAGCTTAACCATGCGTTCCGTTTCCTTTTCCACCACCTCTAAAAAACGTGTCCGCACCCGGGGGTCTTCCTGTGCCCCGTTTAAAAGTGTTTCAATATAATTTTTAATGGTGGTCAGGGGGGTTCGCAGTTCATGGGAAACATTGGCCACAAATTCCTGCTGCAGGCGCGACAGGCTCCTTTCCCTGGTCACATCATGCAGGACAACAAGCATCCCCTGCCGCTCCCCTTTTTCTTTAAAGGGGGCAAAATGCACCTGCAAAATATTTTCCACAGCCTGCCCCAGGTGAATCTCCTGGGTCGCCGGTTCCCCTGCCGGAAACAATGCGGGCTGTTCCCCTTTCTGAAAAAGTGTTTCAGACATGGTTTCCCAGGTCAACCTCTGGCCGGCCGGCAAACCCGCCTCCTGGAAAATCGCTTTGGCAGCGGGATTAACATGGATGGCCTGCCCATCTTTGTTAAAAGCAACCACACCATCGGTCATATAATTTAAAATAGCCTCTACCTTGTTTTTTTCAGTGGAGATCTCCTTTAAAGTTTCTTGCAGACGTTTGGTCAGGAAATTAAACATTTTGCCCAGTTCCCCAATTTCATCTGTGGCATGGATTTCAATTAACCTTGTAAAATCGCCCTGGGCCAGAGCTGCCGCCCGGGAAGTAACCTCCCTAATAGGCCTGGTAATGGTCCTAGTTAACAAAAAACTGATAGCTATGGCAATAGCAATGACCACCACCCAGCCGCTAATCAACATGACTTTAATCTCTTTTAAGGTCAGATAAATATGTTCCAGGGAACCTCTTAAAAAAACAACCCCTACCACGGTGGAAAGATCCTTAATCGGCAACGCCAAAAAATAATAGCGCGCTCCCGTTTCCGGATCTACCCGGATGGCTTCCACCTTGTTTCCGGTAAGGGCCAGCAAAATATCGTCCTGGATAACACGTTCCTTAAGAAAAAAAAGCGATTTTTGTTCCGGCCCCCCCAACAGGCGGCCGTGACGATCCAAAACCATGGTGACGGTTTCTGTTCCCGGTATTCCTCCCCCAAATTCAGCCACTAAGCTGGAGATCAACTCGCCCTGCTGTTCGTCCTCCAGCAGATAACGGCGGATAAAACTGCCCAACAGCTCCCCCTGGGCCAACTGGTTATTGGCATAATTGCGCAGGTAATAACTTTCCAAGGATTTTACAAGGTAGACACCGCTCAGTTGCAAGGCAAAAAAAATCAACAGAGAATAAAGCAGGACAATTTTAGCCTGCATGCCCCAACACACCTTGCCGGCCTTTGCCGGCTCTTTAGGCCTGGTCGCTGCAAAAGGCTGGGCTTTTTTCCTGTCTGCAGACGGCATCTATTGCGGCCTCCTTAGGTAATAGCCGGCCCCCCGCCGGGTACGCAGATAACGAGGGTTCCCCGGATCGTCCTCAATTTTTTCCCTTAACCGCCTGACGGTAACATCAACAGTCCGGACATCACCGCTGTAATCATAGCCCCAGACCTCTTTTAATAGTTTGTCACGGCTAAATACGTAGCCAACATTTTTTAATAGAAAGGACAGCAGTGTAAATTCCCTGTAGGTCAGTTCAATTTGTTTGTCTTCCTTCTTTAATTCCATTTTACCGGGATCGAGTGTCAGCTGGCCGCAGGTTATAATTTTCGGGTCTTTTTCCTGCATTTTAACCCGGCGCAACGCAGCTTTAATTCTGGCCAGCAGTTCGCGAATACTGAAAGGTTTGGTAACATAATCATCGGCCCCCAATTCCAGACCCAGCACCTTGTCGAATTCTGTTTCCCGGGCGGTGAGCATGATAATCGGTATATCCAGCTTTTGGCGAATTTGCCGGCAGACGCTGTAGCCGTCCAGCCGCGGCAACATGATATCCAGTAAAATAAGATCCGGCTGTTCCCGAAAGGCCAGTTGCAGGGCCTCTTCCCCGTCGTAGGCAACCAAAACCGCGAACCCTTCCGCTTCCAGATTATATTTTAATATTTCAGCAATAGGCTTTTCATCATCAACCACCAGCACTTTGGTTTTCAAATCCCTGCCCCCTGTGTATATAAAAAGCAAAGCTTCCTGCAAAGATCCTTTAAAAATTCTGCTTTAATATAATCCTATTTAACATAATAAATATTTCCGTACAGAGCGGGTAAACTCCTGCCCGGCAAAAAAAAACGTGGCCTGATGGCCACGTGAGAGAAAAAATTATATTTAAGAGGGGGTCAACTCTTTAAAAATAATACCATTCCAATGTTACAGCAATATTACAGATACTTTATTTTATGGTAACAAACCTAAAAGAGATACAAAAAAGCTGCTTTTGCACAAACAAAGCAGCCGTATAAAAAATATTTTCCTTTTTAACAGTTCCTTACGGGCGGAAAAAGTTAAGGGGGTTCACCGTTGAACCATGCATGCCGCCGCTGCGAATTTCAAAATGAAGGTGTGAACCCGTGCTTTGCCCCGTCGAACCTATGCTGGCGATAACCTGTCCTTTGCTAACCGCTTGTCCGGTATTCACAAGGTTGCGCGAATTATGGGCATAGCGGGTACAATATTGGCCATGGTTGACAACTACACACAGGCCGTAACCCCCGTCCCAGCCCTGAAAGACTACCACCCCGCTGTCAGCGGCCAAAACCGGAGTCCCCGTTGGCGCGGCGATATCCACACCGGCATGAAAACCGCCGTTGCGCCAGCCGTAGCCGGAAGAAATGCGCCCCCCGCCCCGCACCGGCCAGGAAAAACTCCCGGTCCCCTGCGACGGTATCTGTGAAAGCCCGGCTGCGATAACCCGTGCTTCCGGTTCCTTCAGAACGTTTTCCTGCAACTTTTCCCGTTTAATTTCCACACCGTTTTCCTTGGTAACCTGATAAACAACCTCCTTTTGCCCCAAAACCCCGTTTTTCACCACCCGGGATTGTGTTCGCCAGAGGTTGCTATCATAGGTATATTCCGTTTCAAAGGGAATGCTTTCTTCAGCGTGCAAACGTTCCACGGTTGTGACATTAACCAGCGGCTCGGCAACGACCAAACTTATTTCATCACCTTCCTGCAGGGCGTCACCATTAAGTTGCGGATTGGCCTCCTTGAGGGTATCTACCGACAAGTTGTTGTCCCTGGCAATTTTCCAAAGGGAATCCCCCCGGGAAACCAGGTAAACCTCCCGGCGTTTTGTTCCCTGGAGCAAAAAAGAAACCAAAGTTTCTGCAGTATAAAGTTTTTCAGGATAAACATAACAGCTCCTGAAAGAAATTTTTTCCCCGATGAGTACCTTTTCCAGCGATACATTCTCCTGGCAGGTAATATATGCGTCCCGGACCAGTTCGATCACTTTTTCAACTTCTTTTTCTGTCTTTACGGGAAAAACATCCCGTTCGTTAACAGTGACCATCTGGGCGGCAACCTTGTAGCTTAACAGATGACGCAACTGGGAAGTCACCTGCTGCGCATCAGCTTCTGCAGAGGGGCGGAAAACCTTTTCCAAGGTAACATCTTCCACTAAAACCACCGGCAAGTCATAATAATCTGCAGCCTTAGACTGCAGTTCCTCAAGGATTGCCGGCAGCTCCTCCTGTTTTTTAAGCAGGCCGGCCTCCAAGCCGTTAACAGCTACAGCATAAAAGGTTCCAGACCAGACACTGTAAAAACTTAAAATACCCCAAAGCGCAAACGCACTGCCCAACAAGAAATATAAGTTGGCATTTTTTTTCATTTTGGTGAGGACAGGAAATATTATTTTCAAAGGTAACAAAACTAAACCCTCCTTCAGAAAACGAACTACTGGCTGTAATTATAAATAACCGGTGTATAAATATTAAGAATATGTAGAAATGTTATTTAGTTTGTTAAGGAGTCTTAACAAGTAGTATTAGTTCGCTCTTGAAGGCGGAATTCCTGCCCAAAATATAGATGATTTGAAAATAAATAATAAATTGGTCGAAAAGTGAAGGATATATTCCAACATATCACAGGGGATAGGTAAATGTTCCATTAAGAAATAAAAATTTTAGTTTTGGTGGGAAATACTGACAAACTTGGTGTAGCGGTCCATAAAATAAAGTTCAACTTTGCCGGTCGGTCCATTTCTTTGTTTGGAAATAAGTATTTCTGTAACATGTTTTTTTTCTGTTTCGGGAAAATAATAATCATCCCTGTAAATAAAAATAACCATGTCCGCATTGGCTTCAATGCCGCCTGAATCAAGTAAATCACTTAAAATAGGACGTTTATCCTGACGCTGTTCAACGGCCCTGCTTAATTGGGAGAGCGCAATTACCGGGCAGTTCAGCTCCTTAGCAAGGGCTTTCAGGGCCCGGGAAATGCCGGAAATCTCCTGCTGCCTGTTTTCAGCCCTGTCGCTGCCGCGCATCAACTGCAGGTAATCAACAAAAACTGCACCTAATCCCTTTTCCAGTTTCAAACGGCGCGCTTTAGCACGCATCTCCATTACAGAAATAGACGGTGTATCATCAATGTACAAAGGAAGTTCGGAAAGCGGGCCTACTGTCTGGGTTAGACGCGGCCAGTCTTCTGCGGAAAGAAAGCCGCGGCGCAGTCTTTGGGCATCTATTTCCGCCGAAGAACAGAGCATCCTTTGCGCGAGCTGTTCACTGGACATCTCCAAACTAAAAAAAGCCACCGGCGTCCCTTCAGTAACCGCCATCTGTTGGGCAATGTTAACCGCCAGGGTTGTCTTGCCCATACTGGGGCGGGCAGCGATAATAATCAGATCCGCTGCCTGAAAACCAGAGGTAATATTATCTAAATCAGGAAAGCCGGTAGACAGACCCGTCAACCCGCTTTTTCTTTCATAAAGCCTTTCCAGCTTTTCAAAGGTCTGTTCCAAGGCTTCCCGCAGGTGTATAAAACTTTGTGTATCTTTTTTGCGGGCTACATCAAAAATCAGCTGTTCTGCTTCATCCAAAAATTCCTCAATATTTTCCACATAGCCGTAAGATTTTTCCACAATATCTGTAGCGGAACGAATCAAGGCCCGCAACAGTGCTTTTTCTTTGACAATCCCGGCATAGTAGCGGGCATGGGCCGCTGTAGGGGTCATGTTGGCCAGGGTGGCCAGGTAGACCGCACCCCCCGCTCTTTCCAGCAAGTCTTTGTTTTCCAGCTCTTCACAGACCGTCACTAAATCTACAGCCTCACCCCTGTTGAAAAGATCGAGCAATGCCTCAAAAATATGCTGGTGCGTTTCCCGGTAAAAATCCCGGTAGGAAAGAACCTCGGCAACTTCAACCAAAGCTTCAGTGTCCAACAACATGGCTCCCAAAACTGATTGCTCCGCCTCTATATTTTGCGGTGGCAAACGCTGGGCAGGTTCTTTCATTTTTCTTCAGCCTCCTGTACCAAGACAAGGGGCAGCAAATCTTCTACGCCGGCCACGTAATTAATTTTGATACCCTGCAGGGAAAAAAACAATTCGTTATAATTTTCTTGCGGTAAAAAAACCTCACGCACGCCTGCTATCCGGGCGCCATACAGTTTTTCCGACAGCCCCCCGACGGACTTAATCTTGCCTTGCAGGGACAGTTCACCGCTGACAGCAACATCCTGGCGCAGCGGCACCTGTTTTAAGGCACTATACAGAGCCAGAAACAAGGCTGCACCGGCGGAAGGGCCTTCTATGTTGGCACCGCCGATTACATTAATATGTAGATCGTATTCACTGATATCCAGGCCACAAACCTTGCGCAACACAGAAGCAGCGTTAAAAACAGAGTCCCGGGCCATCACGCCGGCAGCCTCATTAAACCTTATTTTACCCTTGCCGGGTTGGGAGGCCTTGAAGGAGATGGCTTCAATTTCCAATACCGTCCCCAAATAACCTGCCGCTGCCAGGCCATAAATCTTCCCGATTTGTGCCTCAGCTGTATGCCGCTGCCAAACCAGCGGCAGCAGGCGGTTACTTTGGATAACCTCCTCCATAATTTCCTTGCCCAGCACAACCTGTTGGGGTTTCCCAGGCCGGTTTTTATGTGCTGAAGCCTGGAGGCCATTTTTGCCGGTACCTGCAAGGAAACCGTTGCCGCCGCTCTTTGTTTCCGATAAGCTGTAGAGCGCCAGCCCGTAAGCATCCGCCAACAGTTTAATTGCACTTCTCCCCTCACTTGTATAACGGGAAATCAGTTCCACCGCAGCAGGGGATATTTTTACCGCCAACCTTTTAGCGGCGTTCTTTACAATTTTTTGAATATCCTCCGGGGAAAGAGGCTCAAAGTATACTGCACTGCACCTTGATTTCAAGGCCGGGGAGATCTCCGCTGAAGCTTTGGTAGTAGCCCCCACTAAAACAAAATCCGCCGGCGCGCCCTCTGCAAATAATTTATGAATATATTTCGGTACCTGGGAGGCAGCGGGATCATAATAAGCTGAATCAAAATAAACGCGTTTATCCTCCAGAACTTTAAGCAGCTTGTTTTGCAGCCGCAGATCCATCTCCCCGATTTCATCAATAAAAAGTACCCCGCCGTGGGCCTCGCTCACCAGGCCCGGTTTTGGTTCGGGAATACCCCCTTCACCCAGTTCCCGCCTGGCCCCCTGGTAGATGGGATCATGCACGGAACCCAGAAGGGGGTTGGCCGTTTCCCGGGGGTCCCAGCGCAACGTAGCGGCGTCAACCTCAACAAAGGGGGCCGCACTGCTAAAAGGAGCATGGGCTGTTTTTTTAGCAGTCTCCAGTGCCAGGCGGGCTGCTGCTGTTTTTCCCACACCGGGCGGCCCGTAGATAATTAGATGCTGGGGAAAAGGTGAAGCCAACTTGGACATCAACGCCCGGATACCCCTCTCCTGCCCCACTATTTCCTTAAGGCTGGCCGGTCGTAAAAACTCCAGTGCAGAATGAGAAAGTTCCTCGGCAAACATTTTCTCCAACAGGGCATATTTTTTCAGCGTCCGGGAATTTTCCGGACCCGCCTCTTCTTTAAGCAGCTGTTCTTTTACTTCCCTGATATAATCTTCATGCCGTTCCTGCAGTTTAAGGTTAACCCTTTTTTCAAGAGATTCTTTAAGCAGGCGGCGGGCCATTATTTCAGCCGCCTGTTCCTCCAGTTCATCTAAAACAGCCGGCACTTTTTTAAACGGGGGAATTTGATCCAGCGTCGGATCCTCAAAAACAATTTTCTGCAAACCCAGCACCTTTTCTTCCAAGCGCGGGGATTGTATCAGCTTTAAGGCTTCAAATTTTGTAGCCTTTAAAATCAGTTTATCAGCACCATAAATTGTAGTCAGCAGTTCATAAAAAGCTTTAATTTTTTTCTGCAAACCTTCCCTGCTAAGCTTAGGAAAGACAGGAAGTAAATTGTTTGAATATTTTTGCATAACAGCAGCGAAAGATATAGCCGCAAGAAGCTATATCCCCCGCCAACCTCCTTTCCAGGAGTATCCTTATTCCTCTTCAGCTTTTTCTACAATTACATTTATAGAAGCAGCTACCTCCGGATGCAGTTTAATCTGCACTGTATAGTCTCCCAGGGATTTAATGTAATCTCCCAGTTCAATTTTTTTCTTATCCACCTTAATACCTTGTGCCACAAGCGCTTGGGCAATATCAGCAGAGGTAACAGAACCAAACAGACGCCCTTCCTCCCCGGCTTTTACCTTAATGTTAACTTGTTTCCCTGCCAGCTTGGCCACTATTTTCTGGGCTGCCTGAATTTCCTTGGCAGTTTTCCGGGCCTTGGCTTCAGCCTGCATTTTTAAATCTTTAAGACGACCGGGCGTAGCCCGTTGGGCCAGGCCTTTCGGGATTAGATAGTTGCGTGCATAGCCCGCAGCTACATCCTTAATCTCTCCTTTTTCCCCTACGTTGGGGACCTCCTCCAAAAAAATAACCTTCACTTTTTACCAGCCCCTTTCTTAAAACTAGACAAATATACGGCCGGCAAACAGGCCTGCGCAGATATCTTAAAATCAACTGCGCAAACTTTCCCGGTAACGTAAAAAATCTACCAACTCTGCAGCAGGTATCCCATGTTCCTGCAATTCTTCCGTCTGCAGGTAAGTCTTCACTTTTTCCCGAATAGCCCGATCAAGACGGTTAAAACTAATTCCCACCCGGTTGCCTAAAAGGTAACAATAAAGAACCAGGCTGCTTAAGGCATCTATAATCATCTGCTCCGGTTTGTCGTGAAGGGCAAAAAAAAGATCAGCCAACCACTGCAGGAGGCCGCATTTTAAGCGTTCGATCAAACGAATATTTTTAATCAGCTCTACATCATCCACACCGGCGCCCTCCCCGTTAAAATTTCGCTGCGTTTACCAGATCTCCTGCCTTCCCCCGGTAGGAATTAAATACCGAAAACCACCGCCCGGCAGCCCACCGCCAACAACGCCGCCTATCCTTTTCCTGCCACCGGCGGGCTTGGGCCCCTGCCCTTAAACCACACCGGGGAACGCCCGGCAGAAAAAGTGTATCGTCCGCCCGGCATGAAGGCGCGAACAAGGCCCGGGGCGCAGGAAGGCCTGACGACAAGAGGTCGGCAGCCGGGGGGCGACCCTGGAAGGGAGCCCCCCCGGCAGGCACCCGCAGACTGTAGCCGAGCCCTGCTGCCCGCCGCAAAAACACCGCCTAACCTTTTCCGGCAGGGCGTCCCCGCCTATTCTGAAGTATACGGCAACAAAGCCATCTGCCTGGCCCGCTTGATGGCCACAGTCAGTTGCCGCTGATGCCGGGCACAGTTCCCGGAAATACGTCGCGGCAAGATCTTCCCTCTTTCCGTAATAAAACGGCGCAACTTGTCGGCTTGTTTATAATCGATTGTATCTACCTTATCTACACAAAACGCACATACTCTTCTTCTACCTCTGCGTCTTTCCCTGCGCATATTATTTACAGCCCTACTGCACATGCTGCAGCCTACTGGAAACAGCCTCTACCTGTAAGGGCTGGTTTAACCTCCCTTCCACGTTCCCCTTAACAGTCGTTTTTATAACGACCATTTTTACCTAAAAAGGAACATCTTCATCTTTAATTTCCACACCGTCCTCTATGAAAGTATCATCCAGACCGTCACGGGCAGCCGGTGCTTGTTCGCGGCGCCCGCCCAGAAAATGAACACTGCGGGCTACAACCTCCGCCGCTATCCGCCGGATACCTTCCCGGTCATCATAGGAACGAATCTGTAAACGTCCTTCCACGGCCACCTGCCTGCCCTTGGAAAGATTGCGTGCACAACTTTCGGCAAGTTTTCTCCAGGTTACTATCCTGATAAAATCTGCCTCCCTTTCCCCTTTCTGGTTTAGAAAAGGGCGGTTAACCGCCAATGTAAAGTTGGCAACGGCAGTCCCTTCCCCGGGCGTGTATCGTAATTCCGGATCCTGCGCCAGGTGCCCGATTAAATTTACGCAATTCATTGTTTCACCCCATAATACTCATCTTTACAGTAAAGAAAAAAAGAAGGCTATGCTGTACCCTGGCCTTCGTTTTGTGCCTCCCCCGCAGCTCCCGTCTCTTTTTCAACAGTGCTTTCCACAGGGGCGGCCTCAACCGGGGCAACTTCTGCCTGTACATTATCTGCAGTCGATTCTTCAACCGCTTCCTTTTCCAAGAGAATGTTTTCCCCGGTAGCAGATACACCTGCTTGTTCCTGTTTTTCTTCATCCAAACGAATCACGATGTAGCGCAAATAGCCTTCATTTACCTTAAAAAAGTGTTCCAGCACAGGGATAACTTCCTTACCGGCTTGCACATGGGCCAGAATATAGGAACCCTCGCGATGTTCGTTGATCTCATAGGCCAGCCTTCTTTTGCCTAATTTCTTAAGAGAAACCACTTCGCCGTTTTCCCTTTCAACCACCTCTTTAACTTTGAAAACAGCCTCTTCCAGGGCCTCCCCTTCCCGATCAGGTTGGACGATAAACATAATTTCATACAATGACATTCTTTTTCACCTCCCTCTGGTCTACACGGCCCCCATTTCCCATAGGAGCAGGGATATTATTGGATAATACAAGCACAATTTTAACACATCACCTTACAAAATACAAAAATAAAAAGGCAATAAATATACTTTGATGGTAATCACAGTTATTGTTTTCAAATTGTACCTGTCTTTTTTCTTTCTTCCTCCACGTAAATGAGCAGGCTTCTAATAATCCCGGCAAGGGGCACCCCTAAAATCATACCCAAAACCCCGGCCAGCTGCTGCCCGACCAACAAACTAAAAATTACAGTTATAGGTTTCAGCCTTACAGCCCGGCCCAATAGCAGTGGTGATAAAATGATACCGTCTATAGTTTGGACAGCAATATAAACAATGATTGTAACTAAGGTGGAAGGCGTATTGCTGGAAAAACTTAAAATAACTGCCGGTATGGCAGCAACATAGGGGCCAATGTAAAGAACAATATTTAAAATACCCGCGATAATGCCCAAAAGCAGCGCGTAGGGCATCCCCAAAATAGAAAGGACAACCCCGGTAAGAATACCCACTACCGAACAACGCACAATATTACCCCGTATATAACCGCCCATGTTACGATCAATAATCTGTAGAACGTCCCGTGCATAACGTGTATATACTGCGGGTACCAGTTTGAGTATAGCCTGACGGACACTCCGAAAGTCATACAACAAATAGAAAACAATGAATAAAATAAAAAATATATCTACCACACTGAATACCAGCGAAATACTATAGGATGCAAATTCCTCCAGAGCAGGCTGGAGTTTTGACGGCAGCTGTAAGAGGGCATTCATTAAATCCGGACTTAAGTCAATATTGGTGAGGTAATTAGAAACTTCCTCCAAATAAAACTGAAACTGCTTGAGGTAGAAAGGGAAATCCCGGATTATATCCTTGGTTTCCTTTTGCAAAACAGGAATAATCAGGCTGATGATAGCGATGATTACCAATAAAAAAAATAAAAAAACAACTCCCACCGCAGGAAAATGGGGAAACCTGTAACGGTTTTCCAACAGCTCTGTGAGGGGAAAAAGAACGTAAACAATTAAAAGACTGATGATCAACAGTTGTATTACCCAGGAAATACGGCCCAGAAACCAGGCCAGGCCGGCTAAAAAAGCTACCAAAATAATAATTTTAGTTAAATCCTTAGCTGTTATGCTTTTCATTAACTTTCTGCTTTCCTTTCCAGGGTGCTAAATATTGAAACGAAAAGAGACCACATCTCCGTCTTGCAGGCAGTATTCCTTGCCTTCCAGCCTTAAAATTCCCTGTTCCTTAGCAGCTGCCACAGAACCGGCCCGGAGCAGCTCTTCCCAGTTAATAACTTCAGCAGCAATAAACCCCCTTTCCATATCGCTGTGCACTTCCCCTGCCCCTTGGCGGGCGGTAGCACCCTTTTTTACGGTCCAGGCCCGGGCCTCGGTACCTTTGATTGTAAAAAAGGTGATTAAATCCAAAAAATTATAACCTACCCTGACCAGCCTGTTTAAACTTGTTTCTTGCAGCCCGTATTCCTGCAGAAACAGTTTTTTTTCCTCCTCTTCCATCTCCTCCAGTTCACCCTCCAAAGAGGCGCACACGCCGATTACAGGTGCCCCTTCTGCTTCTGCCATTATTTTTAGTTCCTTAACGGCTGCCGGTTCCTTTGCAGAAAGATCTTCCTCGTCTAAATTAACCACATAGACAACAGGCTTGGCTGTTAAGAGCTGTAAAGGGGCCAACACAGTTTTTTCCTTTGCCGGCAGGTCAAGACTGCGGGCTGTTTTACCCCCTGAAAGATGGTTGTGCAACCTTAATAAAATTTTTTCCTCTGCTGCCGCCTCCCTGGGCAAAGCTTTGGCACTGCGCTGCACCTTTTCGAGCCTTCTTTCCAAGACATCCAAATCAGCCAAGATTAATTCCAGTTCAACAATTTCCTTATCCCGGCGCGGATCAGGTTCGCCTGCCAGATGCGGAACATCCGGTGCCTTAAAACCCCGTACCACATGGAGAAGCAGATCCATTTCCCGGATGTGGGCTAAAAAGCGGTTTCCCAGGCCCTCCCCTTTGCTGGCACCTGTAATCAGGCCGGCAATGTCCACAATAATGAGCGTAGCCGGTGTAATCTCCGTAGAAGAAGCCAGGCTGGCAACTTTTAGCAAACGCTGATCCAAAACCGGAACAACAGCCCTGTTGGGCTCTACAGTTGCAAAGGGATATTTGGCCCTTTCCACCGGCAAACTGGAAAGAGCTGTAAACAGGGTTGACTTGCCAACATTGGGTAACCCGACTAGCCCACATTTAAAACCCACGGTTCTCCCCCTTATTTTTTATTCTTGTTCCTCTGTTGCGGCCACAATTTCCTTTACCTTTCGTTCAAACCTTGCCCTGGGCAAAAGTACACTGCGGCCACATTTCAAGCATTTAATACGAAAATCCATGCCGATCCGGATAATGCGCCACAGTTCCCCACCGCAGGGGTGGGCTTTTCGCATACGAACAATTTGCCCTAACTTGTACATAATCCCTCACCTTAAGTTTTATCTGAACTGTAAAAAATTTAGAATAAGAATAAGGCGGGAAATACATTCCGCCTATAAAAATTAATTTCGGCGCGCCAAAGCTGCCAGTTTAAATTATCTTTTTATTAGTACCCTTTACATCCTACGCTAAAAAATACCAGGGCAGGACCGCCGAAAATAAACCGTTGGCCTGAAACACCGTTTCTCTAAAAAAAATTAGTCCTTAGTCTTTTTTAAATGATCTGCAAGATCTGCAAACACTGCATCAATATCACGCGCGCCATCTATATTTTTAAAAAGATCCTGGTGTTCATAATACTCAATAATCGGGAAGGTCTGCTTTTGGTAAATAGCCAGCCTTTCCTTCACGGTGTCGATGGTATCATCGCTCCGTTGATAGAGTTCGCCGCTACAATGATCGCAGATATTGCGCACCTTGGGAGGGTTAAATTTAAGATGATAAGTAGCCCCACAGTTCCGACAAACCCTTCTGCCTGTTAAACGGCCGATCAGTTCTTCCTCATGGACATCAACATTCACTACCGCACTAATTTTTAGCTGGAGTTCGTCCAGAACCTCATCAAGTGCTTCAGCTTGTTCTACTGTACGGGGAAACCCGTCTAAAAGAACGCCTGCACTGCAATCCGGTTTGGACAACCTCTCCTTAACAATCCCAATTACAATTTCATCTGGAATCAACATGCCTTTATCCATATATTCTTTTGCTTTTTTACCCATTTCCGTACCTTCTTTTACTGCGCTGCGAAAAATATCGCCGGTGGAAATATGAGGTAAAGCAAATTCTTTCGCCAATTTTTCGGCCTGTGTTCCCTTGCCCGCACCGGGAGGCCCCATGATGACAATTAGCATTAAAATTCCTCCTCCGCATTTTTTAAATATTTTCGGAAAATTAATAACGGGGTAGATAAAGTTTACTCCCACCCAGCCCTTTCCCCGGCAAGCCTACCCGCCTGACGGGTTTTCATTAAACCTTTGTGCCTGCGTACATGTTTCTCCGCTGTTTTTTAAAATCCTGCTGTAGAAACACATAATTTTCTTTTTATTAGGCCATTATAAAGTGGCAGTGCCTGTTTAAAAAATTTTAGGAGCTTTGTTTGCTAAAACAACTGTTGTGCCAAACATAACACTAGTTTCGTATAAACTCAATGCCTGCCCTGAAAATACTGACGAACACTACAAGCAACGCTTTTCATGGGGACTGGAATAGAATTTTACTTGCAATTTATTCTAATTTTCCCCGCTTATGACTGGAAAGAGGTTTTTACATGCATTCCCTGACCCTTAAAACCGTGCCAAAAACCGATCTGGGCCTGCCTGTAAATATTGATCCACAGGCAATTGGCGCCCACCGTAACTTTGTCCGGCTTCTGGTATCCCTGTTTAACGAATTTAAAGACAGCTTTGCGCAGCTGCTTATCCTGGGCATTGGTAGCGATCGTTCCACCGGTGATTCTTTGGGCCCCCTGGTGGGACACCATCTGGAAGGCCTTCTTTGCCGCCATCAAAAGGTTACTGTGATGGGCACCCTTTCCCGACCGGTACATGCCCTAAATTTGGAAGAAACGCAGAATTTACTGGCCAAAGACTTTGATTCTGCTGCCATATTAGCCATAGATGCCTGTTTGGGACAAAAAAATAAAGTCGGCTACCTGGAAATTGGCCGGGGCAGCATTCTGCCCGGTGCTGCTGTTCAAAAAAAACTCCCACCCGTCGGCGATTTTTATATTACCGGTGTCGTTAATGTCGGCGGTTTTCTTGATGCGCTAATTCTGCAAAGCACCCGTCTGGGTGTTGTTTTTCCATTGGCACAATTTATCAGCAGGGGCATCTTTAAAGCTGTCTCTACAACAGAATGGCTTTCTCCCCTTTAAGCAAGCTGGCCGCCCCCACCAAATAATGTTTCACGTGAAACATTATGAACTGGCGTTTAACAATATCTCCATTAATCTTTCCAGATCCTCTTCCCCATAAAAAGATAGTTCCACCTTGCCCTCCCGCGGGCCATGCTTGATCACTACCCGGGTCCCGTAGGATCTGCGCAATTTTTCTGCACATTCTTTTAGATATAATTCCTGGATCTGTTTTTCCGAAGATGGTTCCGGAATTTTATTTTGCAGCGCATCCTTTTTGAGATGGGCCTTCACTAGTTTCTCAACTTGTCTCACACTCAGTTTTTCTTTTATTATTTTAGCAGCAAAGGTACGCTGTTCATCGGCGCTGCTGAGAGCCAACAACGGCCGGGCCTGTCCAGCATTCAAACTGCCTGCTGCCAAATAATTTTGTACATCTTCATCCAGGGCTAATAAACGGACTGTATTAGCAATTGCGGCCCGGCTACGGCCCAGTTTTTGTGCTAAATCCTCCTGCAGGTAATTATATTCTTCTAAAAGTTTTTTATAAGCCGTGGCCTCTTCCAAAGGATTCAAATCCTCCCGCTGCAGGTTTTCCACAAGCGCAATCTCCATAATTTGACGGGTATCATATTCGCGAATCAAAGCGGGAATTGTTTGCAGCCCAGCTTGTAACGCGGCACGATACCTTCTTTCACCGGTAACCAAAAGGAATCCTTCGGCTGCTTTTTGGACAATCACAGGTTGTAAAACCCCATATTGTTGAATTGTTTCTGCCAATTCCTTTAATTTTTCCTTATCAAAGTCTTTTCTTGGTTGGTGGGGGTTAGGTTTAATTTTACTTAGGGGAATTTCGACCGTGCTATCCCGGGCATTACCCTCTGTAGAAGCAGCCCCCGTGTGCAGTTCAGGGATCAAAGCCCCCAGTCCTTTGCCCAACCCCAATTTTTGTCTACTCACCGTTGCATAACCTCCTTTGCCATTTTTTTATACATCTCTGCCCCTTTACTGCGCGGATCGTATTCAATGACAGGCTTGCCGTGGCTGGGAGCCTCGCTAAGCCGAACATTTCTGGGAATAACTGCGTTAAAAACAAGCTGCCCAAAATATTTTCGCACTTCAGCAGCTACCTGTGCTGAAAGGTTGGTTCGCTGATCATACATTGTTAATAGCACACCGCCTATTTTTAAAGCGCTGTTTAAGTGTTGTTTTACCAAGTCGATCGTTTTAACCAGTTGTCCCAATCCTTCCAAAGCATAATATTCACATTGAATCGGCACAAGCACCATATCTGCAGCAGTGAGGGCATTTAAAGTTAGCAAACCCAAGGAAGGCGGACAATCGATAATAATATGTTTATACCTGTCCAATAAGGGTTTAACCATGCGGCGCAACCGTACTTCACGTGAGATAGTCGGCACCAATTCTATCTCAGCCCCGGCAAGTTGAATGGTAGCCGGTATACAGTCCAAGTTTTTTTGTTTAGTATTATAAACAACTTTTTCTACAGGAAATTCGTTAATCAGGGCATCATACACACAAATTTTTACCTTTTCTTTGTCAAGGCCGACGCCACTGGTTGCGTTACCCTGAGGATCCAGATCCATCAATAAAACTTTGCTACCCAATGCAGCTAAGCAGGCACTTAAATTCACAGCTGTTGTTGTCTTGCCCACCCCGCCTTTTTGATTAACAACTGCTATAATTCCTTCCACTTTTTCACCCCACATTCCCCGACCGTGTATTTTAGGAAGATAATCTACTTATTCGTTAAAGATGAAAATAGTTCCTTCCCGGGCAGGGCTTGGGCCGGGCACCACTTTGTGCAACTATTTCCAAAACCATGCCGGACAATAAAAAACGGGCTGTTAAAACCCTGCAGCCCATAAAATAATATATTTATTATTGTACGCTTAATTTAGTCCTGTAAACTTAATTTTGTTGATCTTTGGGTAGGCGAATACGAATTTCCCAAAATTTTTCCTGTTCTATTTCCTCTACCGAAGGCTTAATACCAGCTTTGCGAATAATACCTAAGGCTTGTCTGATCGTATTTAAAAATATTCTTAAGTCCTTAATGATAACTTTACGTTGTGTCGCAGTGTTTTTTGGAGATTTCACACCGTCCTGGCAGATTTTTTGTATTAATTCCTCTGCTTCTTTAACATTCAAATCCAATTCTAAGATGATTTCTACAACTTCAAGTTGTTTTTCTGCTGTTTCTAGTTTAAGTAGAGCCCTGGCATGCCGCTCTGTAAGGTTGCCTTTGCGTAAAATATCTTTAACTTCCAGGGGTAATTTTAATAACCTAAGTTTATTGGCAATGGTAGACTGGCTTTTGCCAAGCCTCTGGGCCAATACCTCCTGCGTTAAATTAAATTCTTCCATGAGGCGTTTATATCCGTGTGCTTCCTCCATAAAGTTAAGGTTTTCTCTCTGCAGGTTTTCTATCAATGCTACCGCAGCCAGTGAACTACCCTGATAATCCCTGATAATAGCAGGTATTTCCGACCAACCCAGCATTTCACATGCTAAAAAGCGTCGTTCACCAGCTACAATATAATAACCGTCTTTTTCCGGGGTTAAAATAATTGGCTGCAGTAAACCATAGGTTTTTATGGATTGGGCCAACTCTTTTATTTTTTCCTCTTCGAAGATTACCCGCGGCTGATAGGGATTGTTTTGTACGCGCTCCATGCTGACATTTCGAATATCCTCGGTAACTTTCTCTCCCTGTTCTAAACCTAATTTTTTTCCTTTTAAATCCCACATAGAGGACACCCCCGGTTTACATTTATTTTCTTTAGATGTTTTTGCCGGCTTTTTTGTTTTATGCACAATTCTTGGCGCACTTGTGTTAAATTTTGTATTTGCTGTAATAATTCGACATGAGGATTTTTTTTCCTTCTTTTTATTAATTTTTATTAAACAAAGGCCTTTTTTGGGGGATGCCGTCCCTGCGTGGAAAATAATCTTCTGCCGGGGCTACCTTTTTAAAAATTAAAATAGTTCTTTCTTTATTACCCTGCGGCAACCTATAATTAAACTGATCAATGAGTTTTCCGCCACAGCGGGCCAGTATATGCTCCGCCTGTGCCAGTTCCTGGAAGACAGCGGGACCCTTCCAGGCCCAAAAAAAACCCCCAACCCGGACAAGAGGTAAAGCTAATTCCAGGGCTGCAGCCAGGGGGGCTAAAGCCCGTGCCGTAACCCAGGCAAAACTTTCCCGCAATTCTCCCCTGGCCAAAACTTCAGCCCTCTGTTGAAACAAAGTGACCTCTCTTAGGTTTAATTCCTTTATTACCTTCTTTAAAAAAATAATTTTTTTCCGAGTAGCTTCTAGAAGGTACATTTTTAAAGACGGTAAAACAATTTTTAACGGAATACCAGGAAAACCAGCGCCGGTGCCCAAGTCCAAAAGCCTTGCCGCCGGCTGTAACCTGCCGGCCGGCAACCAGGCAAGAGCATCATAGAAATGTTCCTCCAAAATGGCCTGGGGTTGCAAAATACGTGTTAAATTTAGTTTTCTATTTTCCTGCCGGATTAAGGCCTGGTATTGTCTAAATTGAAGCGCCTTTTCTGTGTTCAAGGGTAGGCCGCAGGACGAAAAATATGACATTATCTGTTCTATCTCCATTTTTTCAAGCCGCCTTTACATCACTTGCCAATGCAAAACTTTTGAAAAACAAGATCTAACACCTCTGTACCAATTTCCTCCCCGACCAGCTCACCTAAAAACTGCTGCGCCTGACGTAAGTCAATGCTAATCAGATCCAAGGGCAATTTCTTTGCCAAGGCTTCCCACGCCTCTGTCATACAAATAAGGGCCTGCTGCATCAACTCCCCCTGCCGGGCCTCTAAAAGCAGCACACTTTCTTCTGCAGCTGCTTCACCGGAAAAAACCATATTACTGATTGCTGCCTCCAGTTTTTCAAGCCCGTCACCCTGTAGCAAAGAAATTTCCAAAACGTTTTTTACAGAAAATTTTTCTTTAACCTCTTGGGGAGACAGTTTTCTGGACAGATCAATTTTGTTCAGTATAAAGAGAACCGCCGGTCCGCTATTCCGGGGTATACGTTCATAAATGTAATAGTCCTCTGGGGTTATCTCCTGCGCAGCATCCAACATAAACAATAATAGATCAGCTTCTTGAATGGCTTTCCAGGAAAAATCCATGCCTATTTTTTCTACCACATCCCCTGCCCGGCGCAAACCGGCAGTATCAACCAACTGCAAGGGAATTCCTTTGACGTTAATGTATTCCCTTAAAAGATCCCTTGTTGTGCCGGGAATCTCTGTAACAATAGCACGTTCCTCCCGGACTAAATAATTATAAAGGGATGACTTGCCAACGTTGGGCCTGCCCATAATAACTGTTTTTAGCCCCTCCTGTAAAACCCTGCCCTGAAATCTCTTTTGCAGCAACCTTTTCATTTTTTTTAGAAGCCGTTCTATGCTTTCACCAATATGGTTATCCCCTGCCGGCGCTAAATCGGCATCCTCGTGTGCAAAATCTATTTCTACTTCAATTTGTGCTAAAAGGGCGGCAATCCCGGCCCGTATTTTTGCAATTTCACCCGAAAGAGCCCCTTCCAAACTCCGTATTGCCGCCTTGAGGGCCTTGTCTGTTTTAGCCCTGATCAGGGCTAAAACACTCTCCGCCTGTATTAAGTCCAGGCGTCCGTTTAAAAAGGCCCGCTTTGTAAATTCACCCGGTGCAGCCAGACGGGCCCCCTTTTTTAAGGCCAGTTCCAATATATTTTTTAAAGGGACAGCACCGCCATGGGCATTAATTTCAACAACATCCTCACAGGTATAGGAGCGGGGACCCGGCATAAAGCTAAATAACACTTCATCAAGCTCAATACCCTGATCGTCTACAATATGCCCATAATAAAGTTTGCGGGCCGCAGGTTTAAAAGAGCGCCGCAAGGGAACAGATTGCCCGTGTTTATGCTTGCGGGAAAAAATTTTTAAACCAATTTTCAAAGCTTCACTGCCGCTAAGGCGCACAATGCCAATACCGCCCTCACCGGGTGGTGTTGAAACAGCCACGATAGTATCAGCGGCATTATCCACAGGCAGACCCCCCCTTGAAAAGTCCTGATAAAAAATAAGGAAGTTCCCAAGAACTCCCTGTATCTTTAGACAAAAATCTATCATTTCCCCGGCAATATTTCAACGTGGTGAAATTATTATTTTACGATAAGGTTCTTCCCCTTGACTGGAGGTCACCACATCCCGGTAATTTTTTAAAGTAAGATGAATAATGCGCCTTTCCTGCGGGTTCATGGGTTCTAAAGCAAGCTCTTTTTTTGTCCGCAAAACTTTTTGTGCAAGATTTCTGGCCAGGTTTTCCAATGTTTTCTTACGCTTGGAACGATAATTTTCTATATCTACCAGCACCCGGCAGTTGGGTGCAGTAAATTGCCTGTACAGAACAACATTAGCAAGATATTGTAGCGCATTTAATGTATTTCCCCGCTTACCAATAAGGACACCTAAATCTTCACCCTTAATTTCCACATGCAGATTTCCCTCATCATTGGGTACAACATTAATATGGCCGTTAACCCCGATAATATTCACGATTTTTTCCAAAAAATCTTTAATATATTCTTCTGTATCCTTAATTACTGTTAATCTTAACTTTGCAGTTTTTGACCCCAAAAATTTAAAAAGCCCCTGGGCCGGTTCACTTAAGATTTCAGTTTGCACATTTTCTTTTTTTACACCCAACTGTTTTAACCCTTTTTCTAGAGCTTCTTCAACTGTTTTGGCGCTAACCTCAATGGAGGTCATCTTTTCCTTTTCGCCCCTTTCTTCTTTCTTTTGGCAGTTTTCCGCTTTACCTTGGGGGCTTTCGTTTTTTCTCCCACTAAATTTCCTGTTTTCTTCTCTTTCCCGGACTTACCTGTTTGTGAATTTTTTTCTTTACCGGTTTGCTGTTCCCCGGTAGACGTTTTCTCCTGAATACTTGTTAAACCTTCATTTTTATTTTTTTTACCCTTGCTAAAAATGAAAAGTTGGTTTCCAGCAGAAAATAATGAATTTGTAAACCAGTAGAGCACCAGCCCGGCCGGAAACCTGATGCTAATACCGGCGATCATCACCGGAAAAATATAGAGCATCATCTTTTGTTGAGGATCTGTAATAACCATTCGCTGATGAAAAAAGGTCGCCGCTGCTGCCAGGACCGGCAAAATATAATAGGGATCCTGTTTTGTTAAATCCAGCCAGAGAAAATTAGGGTTAAATGTTTTACCCATGGCTTCTACGGCTTCAATAATTTGAGCGGGTTCCCTTAAAAGTGTAAATACCGCAATCATAATGGGAAATTGTATCAAAAGAGGAAGGCAGCCCCCTAGGGGGTTAACCTTGTTTTTCTGCATAAATTCCATAGTCACTTTGTTATAGGTTTCTTTGTCGTTTTTATACTTGTCCTGTAACCTTTTTAATTCAGGCTGAATATCTTGCATTTTTTTGGACGATTCCATTTGTTTTTTGGTTAAGGGAAAAGTTATAATATTAACCAAGATAGTAAGCATAATAATCGCCAGGCCGTAATTATTATTGGCTAAATTATAAAAATAGCTTAAAATTATATTAATATACCCGCTCAGGGCTTGAATCATCGCGACTCCCCCTTATTATACTGCCTTCCTGCCCGCTCAATCCCCAGGCAAAGGATCATATCCGCCTGGATGAAAAGGATGACAACGTATAATTCTTTTAAAACTTAAAATAATTCCCTTTTTGATGCCAAATTTATTAACAGCTTCATAACTGTACCGGGAACATGAAGGATAAAAGCGGCACCGCGGAGGCAACAACGGGGAAACAACTTTAATATAAAATCCAATTACCAACAATAATATTTTTTTCATATTCCAGGTGCCCCCAAATTCACATGAAAAAAGTCTCTTCCTGCGTACCTTATCCTGACAATCCTTGACAGACGCCGCACAATTTTTGCATAAACTAGGGTTTGCCTGTTGTTTTGCAGCCCCCGGAAAATTTAACTGCTTAACTTTCCTCTTAACATCAGCCGCTGCAGGTCGCGCACCGCATCCTGATACGTAAGGTTGCCGGCACCCTTTCTGGCTATAATAACCAAATCATATCCTGTTCGCTTGATGCGGCCTTGTAAAGAGCGCATTGCTTCCCTGTAAAGCCTTTTTAAACGATGTCTGACCACACTTTTACCCACCTTCTTACTAACAACTATTCCCAACCGGTTATATTTCTCCCTGTTTTTTCGGTAATATAAAACAGTTTTAGCTGTGGATAAAGAACGGCCTTGACGGTAAACCTTTTGAAATTGATAATTCTTACGCAATCTTTCCATCTTTTTAGCCCCGATTTCAGGCCAGACATGCTGTTGCACAGTCTTTGCTTTTTTCATCACCTTAAGCAGACAAATTTCTTTTTGCTTTTCTTCTTCTCCTTTTAATAATTCGCCGTCCTCCCGGGGTGGACATTCTTTTCAAAAAACCATGACTTCGCTTGCGTTTTCTTACTTTTGGTTGGTATGTTCTTTTCATCTCCTGAAACCCTTCCTTTAGGCAAATTTGTTAATTTTAACCCGTAAAACACTGAAATTCATTATAACGTATCTTATCCCCACATGCAACTACAGTGCGGCCCTCTTTTTGACCCGCCAGCGGCCCTTAAAAAATTTACAAATAAATTAATATCATTTTAGAACAAAATAGAAATACACGATAAAAACAGGTAGTTATGCACAGGCGTTTTCATTGCAGCAAGATGTTTCATCTGTTATTATATTGATGAACCACCAACAAGCAGCATATCTCATAGTTATCCACAACTTTTGTGGATAACTATGAGATATTTGTGAATAACTTTATTTATGGAGGGTTTTATATGGAAGATTCCCTGCCTGCCATCTGGCATGCGGTTCTTTCTGAAATGAAAAAAACACTTAGTAAACCAAGTTTTGAAACCTGGTTAAAAACAACAAAGCTTATTGCGATACAGGACAGTACCATTGTTGTGGAAGTCCCAAATGATTTTACCCGCAATTGGTTAAAAAACCATTACCGTGAATCACTATCCTTTGCCTTAAAAAAAATTAGCGATTCTCCCTACTACATACATTTTGTAACACCCCAGAATATTGACTTCCAGGAAAAAAGAACGTCTTTGCATAATCTAAAAGCTGTTAATCTCCCCCCAAAGTCGGAAAATACTAACAAAAAGGCTCTTTCCGTAACTTGTAAGTGGCTAAACCCTAAGTATACATTCAGTAGTTTTGTAATCGGTGGCAGCAACCGCTTGGCCCATGCTGCTTCTTTGGCCGTCGCGGAAGCCCCCTCCAAGGCTTATAATCCCCTGTTTATTTACGGTGGTGTAGGATTGGGTAAGACCCATCTTATGCATGCTATCGGCCATTATGTTGTTTCTCACAATATCAGTGAAAAAGTGAACTACCTTTCATCAGAAAAATTCACCAACCAATTTATTAACGCCATCCGGGACAACAAAACCGAAGAATTTCGCAATATCTACCGCAATGTCGATGTCCTCCTAATTGATGATATCCAATTCTTAGCAAAAAAAGAACAGACGCAGGAGGAATTTTTTCACACTTTCAATGCCCTCCATGAAAACAGCAAACAAATTGTCATTTCCAGTGATCGCCCGCCCAAAGAGATACCAACACTCGAAGATCGCCTGCGTTCACGTTTCGAATGGGGTTTGATTACAGACATCCAATCCCCGGACCTGGAAACAAGAATTGCCATTTTACGCAAGAAAAGTTCTTTGGAAGGAATAATGTTTACAGATGATGTGTTGCTCTTCATTGCGCAAAAAATAGAAAATAACATCCGGGAGCTGGAAGGAGCTCTAATTCGTATTATTGCCTATGCTTCCCTGGAAAATAAAAAAATCGATCTGCCCTTGGCTGAAGAAGCACTTAAAGATTTTCTAACCCCCAAGCAAAAAAACCTGAATGCAGAACATATTATGTCGGTAACAGCTTCTTATTTTAAAATAACAACCCGGGATATTAAATCCCGCAGAAGAACACAAAACATTTCCCTGCCGCGTCAAATTGCCATGTATCTCTGCCGCGAACTTACAGATTTATCCCTGCCCAAAATTGGGGATGACTTCGGGGGCAAAGATCATACCACTGTTATGCATGCCCATAGAAAGATTTCTGCGCATATAAAAAAGGACGACAGCCTCTTGCGCCACGTTAATGAAATCAAAAATCTTTTAAGCTACTGAGTTGTGGACAGGCCTGTTGAAAGGTTGTTAATAAAAATTAAAACTGTGGGTAACTTTCACCACTTGCTTGTAGAAATTTAAGACTTGTGGGTTTTGTGGGTAACCTTTTTAAGTTATCCACAAGTTTTCCACACTAACATTTGCCATAAAACCGGGATATAAAACACTTATACACATATTCACAAACCTTATGACTACTATTACTTATTTATTATTAAATATTAGTTAATGCTAATCATAAAGTAGTCATTTGGGGATTATCAAAAAAATAGGAGGAAAAAAATAAAATGCAGCTTCTTCTCCATAAAAATAAATTGATGGAAAATCTAAATACCTTGGAAAAAATAATCCCCACCCGCACACCGCTGGCATTTTTACAAGGTGTGAAAATTGAAACTACAGACGATCATTTGCTTTTAACCACCAGCAGTTTGGATATGACTTTAAAAACGTATTGCCCAGCAAAAATATCACGGCAGGGCAGTGTGATCTTACCGGCAAAATTTTTTGATATTGTCAGGCAGGTACCTGCTGAGGAGATAGAAATTAATTTAGATGACAAAGAGCTGCGTGTTTCTATACAAAGCGGTACAGCTTGCTTTTCCCTGTACGGTACTGATGCCGAGCAGTTTCCAAATTTAACCGCTGAACAGGAATGGCAACAATGGACTAATTTAACCTTTGCTGCGCCGGAAATTATGGATATTCTGCGACAGGTGCTTTTTGCTGTTTCCCAGGATGAAAATAAACCTTCGTTCCGGGGGATTCTATTGGAAGCCGATGCACAGGGACAACTTCTTTGTTTGTCTTCAGATACATACCGGCTGGCCTGTTTTGAAAAATCTTTCAGCGGGAACAGTAATTTTCAACCTTTTCGCCTCTTAATTCCCGGTAAATCCTTAGGAGAAATAGCCAGGATCCTGGGTGACGCACAGGAAACAGTGGCTTGTTATTTTCAAAAGGATGAAATTATTTTCGTGCATAAACAATATGTTTTTTCCAGCAGACTACTGGAGGATAAATATCCGGACTTATTGACAGCTTTTCCCCAGGGTTTTGTTACAAAGATAGTATTACCGACGGAACTGCTGGAAAAAACAGTTAGCAGGGCGGCTTTGCTGGCCCAGGGGGAAAACCGTATGATCGCCCTGGGGGTAAGGGGAGAAACACTGCAGGTACGATCGAATTCTGAAATTGGCAAAATGGAGGAAGAAATAGAACTTACAGGCAAGGAAGGGGATGACCTGGATGAAATTTTAATTAATTCCCGCTTTTTTCTGGACGTATTGCGTATTTGGAAAGAAGAGTCTGTTGAAGTACAGTTTAACGGCCCTTTAGGCCCGTGTATTTTTCAACACCGCCGAGAAAGGGAAGACAGCTGGGAAAATTACCGCTATTTGGTTTTACCCATCAAACCGGATTAATAATTTGACAAAAAATACAGGGCAACCGGGAAGGAGCACGTTTTGTTTATTAAGGAACTTCATCTCCTCAATTTTCGTAATTATGAACGGGAAGAGCTCCAGTTTGAACCGGGAATCTGTGTAATCCGGGGGGACAACGGCCAGGGTAAAAGCAACCTTTTGGAAGCTATTTACTGTCTTTGTTTTGCCCGTTCTTTCAGAAACTATAAAGAAAACGATCTTGTTCGCTGGGATACCCCTTATTACTACCTGCGGGGCACCATCTTTTTACAGCAGCGCTTTTATAAATTGGAAGTGGGCTATGAAGCACAAAAAAAAAGGAAAGTGATCAAAATAGATGGGAAAGTTGTAAAACGAGCCGGTCTTGAAGGGCGCTGCCCGCTGGTTTGTTTTGTACCTGAAGATCTAGAACTGATCCGCAGGGGCCCGGAGGAAAGAAGACGTTTTCTGGATCGGGAAATAAGCCAGCTTTATCCCCTTTATGGCGACTGGTTGAGCCGCTATAACCGTGTTGTTTACCAGAAAAACCGTGCTTTAAAAGAAAACTGGCATTCGGCCCACAGCGGCGAATTTTTAAAGGTTTGGAATAAACAGCTAATCTATTTTGGGAGCAGAATTATAAAACAAAGGGCACATGCTGTTGCAGCCTGGGGTAAATTGGCGGCCCGCAATTACAGCCTCCTTTTTAACAAAGGTCCCCGGCTGCAAATAAAATATGTTACCTTTTTAAACAAAGATCTTTTGGCCGCCCAGCCGGAGGAAATTGAGGCGGCCTTTAAAGCACGGCTGGCTGCTGCGGCTGCAGAAGAACTGCAAAGGGGGTTTTCTCTTGTCGGGCCCCATCGTGATGATCTTTCCTTTTTGTTGGACGAGCGGGAAGCCCGGCGCTATGCTTCACACGGACAGCAGCGTAGTGCTGTTATTGCCCTGAAAGCTGCACAGCTGCAGCATTACAATCAGCAAAAAGAAAAACCTGTTTTTATATTGGACGATGTTTTTTCAGAACTGGATGCACAGCGCAGGCAGGAATGTTTTAATCTTTTTAAGGATGCCGGCCAGGTTTTTTTGACAATGACCAAAAAAGAGGCCGGGTTTGCTACGTTCCGGCAGCAATTTGCTGTTCCTTCTGTTTTTCATGTGCAGCGGGGCCGGGCTAGGAGAGAGGAATAAGGTATGGATAAATTAGCCAAACCCCTGCAGTCCCTGTTAAAAAAGTGCGGCCTTGAGAAACAATTGGAAAAACGCCGTTACCTCCAGCTGTGGCCTACTGTGGTTGGCCGGCAGGTTGCTGCTTATACCCGCCCGGTAAACATCAGCCGGCAAAAGATGACTGTAGAAGTAAACGACAGCACCTGGCTTTATCACCTGACCCTTTTAAAACATAAAATAATAACAGATTTTAATACTTTTGCGGGTGCGAAAATTTTGCAGGAAATTAAATTCATTAACGCTGACTTCAAATCCGGCTGGCAACAGCAACCGGAAAAAACAAAACAAGGGACTTTTTTTGCTGAAAAACCAGAAACAGGCAGGGTACAGTTGGAAAAAGAAGAAGAACAGGAATTGGAAAAAATTATACAGCAAGCTCCTGAATTTTTACAAGCCCGGCTGCAAAAAATTTTTAAAAATTATTACCTGCAACAAAAAGGCAAAGAAATAGAAGGTGCCCGGGCTTGTGAAAGGTGTCGCAGGTTAACATTTACGTTACAAGCAGGTTTTTGTGAACTTTGTTGGCATGACTATGAATCCTGGTCAGCCGTTCTGCAAAATTTTTTTCAGCAGACCCCTTGGGGTAAATATTGTGAAATTCATAGTAAACACCCTTTATTGGATAAAAAGATGTTTGCACTCTATAAAAAAAGGCTGATCGATAGTTCTGCCCAACAAATTACGGCTTGTTTAACAGAAAACCGGCCCCGGGACAGCCGGCAAAAAGAAAGTTTAAAAGGATTGGTACAAAACCATATCCTACTTGTTACCGCCAAGGAGCCACCCTACATCAAACAAGAGGATATTTTTAAGGCGTTAAAAAATTTTCCGGGACTTTATCAGCTTTTATACAGTTGTATTTGATAGTATATACAGTACAGTGTATAATTTATTTTTATGCCGTCAAAATCTAAAGGAGTGGGGAAAAAAAATGTTTTTACATATCGGCAATTCACGTGTTGTCCATTTGCAGGACATAGTCGGTATTTTTAATTTGGAAATCAAAGAAAACCAGGATAATACCCAGTTTTTGGAAAGTAATTCCCGGGAACAAGTCGGTGCAGCAGAAAATGAAAAAAATAATGCTTTTGTCATTACTACGGACAAAGTCTTTTATTCGCCTATTTCTTCTTTAACTTTACAAAAAAGAATTGAAAAAACAAGAAAATTATAAGTTCAGGCTTAGGGTCGGAGGGTAAAATGTTAAGATGAAAAAAAATATTTCCGATGTTTATGATGCCGGTCAAATCCAGGTTTTGGAAGGGTTGGCCGCGGTAAGAAAACGCCCCAGCATGTACATCGGCTCCACAGAAAGCCGGGGCCTGCATCACCTTGTTTTTGAGGTGGTGGACAACAGTATTGATGAGGCCATGGCCGGTTACTGCGATACTGTGCAGGTAGTAATTGGTGTTGATAACAGTGTGACAGTTACGGACAACGGCCGCGGTATTCCGGTCAAAGAGCATCCCCAACAAAAAAAATCAGCCCTGGAAGTGGTCATGACGATTCTGCATGCCGGCGGCAAATTTGGTGGGGGCAGCTACAAGGTTGCCGGCGGGTTGCACGGCGTCGGGGTTTCGGTTGTGAATGCCCTTTCTGCCTGGTTGGAGGTGGAGGTAAAAAGGGAGGGAAAAGTTTATGTACAGCGGTATGAAAGGGGTAAACCTGCCACCAAACTTGACGTAAAAGGAAACACCTCCCAAACCGGAACTGCTATCACCTTTTTACCGGACCATGAAATTTTTGAAAACATAAATTTTGATTTTCAAATTCTTTCGCAACGTCTGCGGGAGCTGGCCTTTTTAAATAAGGGCTTGGAGATCAGCATTGAGGACCGCCGTTCCGCGGAAAAAAAGAAAAAAGTGTTTAAATACGAAGGAGGAATCAGTTCCTTTGTCGCTTTTTTAAATAAAAATAAGGATGTTTTTCCCCCGGAGCCGCTTTCCTGGGAAAAAAAAGTGGACGACTGCCGTGTAGAGGCGGCCATACAATATAATACCGGTTTCAGCGAAACAATTTATTCCTTTGCCAACAACATCCGTACCCAGGAAGGCGGGACACATGAACTGGCTTTTAAGAGTGCGCTGACAAGGTTAGTGAACGAACACGCCCGTAAACTGGGGGTCCTCAAAGAAAACCAGGAAAATTTTTTAGGTGAAGACATCCGCGAAGGCCTGACGGGGATGATCAGCGTTAAATTGGTTGATCCCCAGTTTGAAGGCCAGACGAAAACCCGCCTGGGAAACCCCGAAGTGCGGAGCATTGTGGAAAGTGTTCTGCAGGACGAACTGGGGGCTTTCCTGGAACAAAACCCGCCCATTACCAAAAAAATTTGTGAAAAAGCACTGCAGTCTGCCCGGGCCAGGGATGCGGCACGCAAAGCCAGGGAACTGACCCGCCGTAAAAGTGCGCTGGAGATCAGCAACCTGCCTGGAAAGTTGGCAGACTGTACCTCGCGTGATCCGGCAGAAAGTGAGCTGTTTATCGTCGAAGGGGATTCTGCCGGCGGTTCAGCCAAACAGGGTCGCAACCGTCATTTTCAGGCTATTCTACCTTTGAGAGGTAAAATTATCAATGTGGAAAAAGCCCGCATCGATAAAATTTTGGGGAACGAAGAGATACGGACGATGGTTACAGCTATCGGCATTGGCATCGGGGAAGATCTGGATCTGCAAAAACTGCGTTATCACAAAATAATTATTATGACTGACGCTGACGTCGATGGTTCTCATATCCGCACCCTGCTCTTAACCTTTTTTTTCCGTTATATGGAACCGTTGGTTTCCCAGGGGAATGTTTATATTGCCCAACCCCCTCTTTATAAGGTGACCAAAGGCCGGAATACACATTACCTGTACAGGGAAGAGGAAATGGAACCGCTGATGTCTAAAATTGGGCGCCGGGGGACCAGTGTCCAACGTTATAAAGGCTTGGGCGAAATGAACCCGGATCAGCTTTGGGAAACCACCCTCAACCCGGAAAGCAGATCGCTTTTAAAGGTTGATCTGCAGGATACACTTTTAGCTAACGAGGTTTTCACCCTGCTTATGGGGGAAAAAGTGCAACCGCGACGTGAATTTATCGAAACACACGCCCGGGAAGTACGAAATCTGGATATTTAGCTTTATAATATGTTAAACTATATGTTAAAATTAAGGATAAGGTACCTGGTCAAGCCTGTTTTTTTCTTGCAGTGCCGGTACAGGTACCATAGAAGGACAACGTTTTTTTGTTGATCAAACTGGAAACAGCAACATAAGGAGGCCCTTACAGTATCAATGCCGGAACAAGAAAGAACAACGGCTATTCCTATTCACAAGGAAGTTCAAAGTTCCTTTTTGGATTATGCCATGAGTGTAATTGTCAGCCGGGCTCTACCTGATATCCGCGATGGTCTGAAGCCCGTGCACAGGCGCATCCTTTATGCTATGCGGGAATTGGGGATGACCCCGGACAAACCGCATAAAAAATCGGCCCGCCTGGTCGGGGAAGTGTTGGGAAAATATCATCCCCACGGTGACCAGGCTGTTTATGATGCCATGGTGCGCATGGCCCAGGATTTTACCATCCGTTACCCTTTGGTGGACGGCCAGGGTAACTTTGGTTCCATGGACGGTGATTCCCCGGCAGCTATGCGTTACACGGAGGCCCGCCTGACACCTTTGGCGCTGGAAATGCTGCGCGACTTGGATAAGGAAACGGTGGACTTCAGGCTTAATTTTGATGAAACCCTGGAAGAGCCCGTGGTTTTACCCTCACGTTTTCCCAACCTGCTGGTCAACGGTTCGGCCGGTATTGCTGTGGGGATGGCCACCAATATTCCCCCGCATAATCTTACGGAAACGATCGATGCGCTGATCTGGTTGATCGAAAAACCTTCTGCCTCCTCCCAGGAGCTGATGACCTATATGCAGGGCCCCGATTTTCCGACCGGAGGGATCATTTCTGGGCATAAAGGCATCCAGGAGGCTTATACCACCGGCCGGGGCAGAATTCGCCTGCGGGGCCAGGCCCGGGTTGAAACCAAAAAAGACGGCAGGGAAAAATTAATTATTACAGAAATACCCTATTTGCAAAACAAGGCCCGCTTAATTGAAAGAATTGCCGGGCTGGTCCGGGAAAAAAAGGTTGTTGGTATTACGGCACTGCGGGACGAATCCGATCGCGACGGTGTCCGCATTGTGATGGAAATAAAAAAAGGTTTTAATTCCCAGGTAATTCTCAACCAGCTTTATAAATTTACGCCTTTACAACAAACCTTTGGTGTAATAATGTTGGCTTTAGTGGATGATGTGCCCCGTGTTTTGCCGCTCCGGGATTTTCTGAAAGCCTATCTGGATCACCAAAAAGAAATAATCACCCGGCGGTCCCGGTATTTGTTACGCCGGGCCCGGGAAAGGGCGCACTTGGTCGAAGGCCTGTTAATTGCTTTGCACAACATAGATCGGATTATAGCCCTGATTCGCGGTTCAGCTGATGTGGAAAAAGCCCGGGCAGGGCTGATGCAGGAATTCAGCCTGAGTGAGGAACAGGCCCGGGCGATTTTGGAGATGCGCTTGCAACGCCTGACGGCTTTGGAAAGACATAAGTTGGAAGACGAACACCGTTCCCTGATAGCAGAAATAGAACGTCTGGAAACCTTATTGGCTGATGAAAAACTAATCTTGCAGGAGATCAGACAGGATCTGCTGGAAATTAAAAAGAAATATGGCGATGAGCGCCGCACCAAAATCGTCCCCGATGAAGGGGAAATTAACTTGGAAGATCTGATTGAGGATGAAGAGGTGGTTATTACCCTGACACGTGACGGCTACATTAAGCGTCTGCCGCTGAACACCTACCGCAGCCAGGGGCGGGGGGGCGTGGGTATCAGGGGGCATTCTATCCGGGAATCCGATCTTATTGAAAACCTGTTTATTTCCTCCACTAAGGATAAACTGTTGTTTTTCTGCAGCCGGGGAAAGGTATTTCCGTTGAAGGTTTATGAAATCCCCGAGGCCGGACGCCAGGCCCGGGGGACGGCCATTGTTAACCTGTTGCCCCTGGAAAACGGGGAATATATTACGGCGGTATTTCCCCTGCGGGAATATGGAGACGAAGATCATATCATTATGGTTACCCAAAAAGGGATTGTTAAAAGGACCAGCCTCAGTGAATATGCGACAGCAAGGCGTTTTGGCCTGATTGCCATCAATCTGATGGAAGGTGATGAACTGATTACTGTCCGCCAGCTGAGAAATGGGGAAGCCGATGCAGAACAGGATTTTGCCGCTTTGAAGCAAACGGAAGCCGGAAAATCCGAGGAAGAACCCGATATCTGTATTGCCACGGCACAAGGGCTGCTGATCCGTTTTTCTGCCGGGCAGCTGCGGACCTTGGGGCGGACGGCACGGGGAGTCAAAGGGATTAATCTTTCCCCGGGGGATACAGTGATCGGTATGAACATCGTTTCCCCGGCAGAAAAAAGCGGTTTTCTGTTTGTGACCGAAAACGGTTATGCTAAGAGAACTAAAATGGAAAAATTTCGTTCACAAAACCGCGGCGGCAAAGGTCTTTTAGCCTTCAAATACCAAAAAAGAGAAGGATTTCTGGTCAGTTTTCTCACCGTGCGCAAAAAAGAGGAGATTATGGCGATTACGGCCCGGGGCCTGGTGATGCGGGCCAAAATATCCTCGGTTCCCTTTCAAGGGCGCTATGCCCGGGGTGTAACCCTCATCCGGCTTGCACCGGAGGACAAAGTTGTGAAAATTGCAGCCGTAACCAAGGATTAACAGCCCCGGGATCTTGCTGCAGTTATAAACGGTTTGTGTCGCAGTACCGGGTTGGTTCCGGGATCAGCATTTTTCAGGTTAAAGGGAAGGGAGGGGGTTATCCAAAAAAGGGGAAATTATGCAACCATTGTGGTCCTCTTGTTTGTATCTTTTTTCCTGGTGTTTATATTTCAATTTTTTCTGCAGGGACGCAGTGCGGGAGAAAACCCCCTGCCGGTTCCTGCAGGGGGTGACCTGGCAGTTATCGGCGGCACAACGGCTGCTCTTTTGACAGCTTGGGAAGCCGCCGCCAACGGCGCACAGGTTTTTATTTTTCCCAACGAACAGGTCTTGGGAGAGGATTGTACCCGGCTGGTGGACGATGGTTTGGCGGCTGCTACCACACCCCCGCAACTGGAACGGGGTATGGAGTTTACACCTGAACTGCTGGTTGCATATCTTAGGGAATGCGGGGGCGGGATCAACGACCCGCTTTTACTGGTTTCCTTTCGCTCTGCAGCACCGGCTTTGTTTCAGCAGGCAGAAAAATTAGGCGGTATTTCCTTTGCACTGCTTCCCCTGCCGGAACAGAGACCTTACCTGCATTACAGCCAGGAACCGGGGGCCGGCATGTTGTTTAAGGAAAATCTTTGTCAAGAAGTTGCCAGGGCCGGGGTGATCATCAGGGAAGAAAAGGTGAAAAGCATTGCCCTGACACCCGCAGGACAGGTGGAGGCTTTGGTAATTGAAAATCCTGCCGGGGAAAGTGTTCCATTTTATGTGCAGGCTGTAGTTTTGGCCGATGGCGGTTACAGCGGTGATGTTTCTTACTGGCACAGCCACCTGTCCCGGGAAAACCTGCAAAACCTGCGGCCCGCCCAGCAGGGCCAGGGGCTGCGCCAGGCGAAGGATCTGGGGCTGGACTTGGTACAGATGGACTTTATGGAAATGAGGCTCCTGTTGACTTCGCCGGCAGCAGGGCAAAGTGTTTTTTTATCCCCGGATCCCTGGCCGGAAGCAATTTATTTTAATGGCAAAGACCGGGTTTTAGGCGGCAATGAAGCTTCTTTGCCGGAAATAATCAACCTTGTTCTTCATTCCCCACCGGATGAAGCCTATGTTTCAGTCTCTGGTGAACGCGCTGCCGCTTACGGGACCTGTTTCCGGGAATATGCCACCTACCAAGAATGGGAACAAAGCGGCCTGCCGGCCGGCAGTTTATTTGCCGGACGACGTTTGCCCGGGCCCCCTTATTATGCAGCAGGATTGAAAGCCGGGGTGGCCTATACCCTGGGGGGCTTGGCCATCACCCCTCACGGAGAAGTAAAGCGGAATGGGGAAGCAGTGCCGGGCCTTTATGCCGCCGGTGAGATTGTAGGCGGGCTGCATGGGGAGGCGCTGTTGCCCGGTATGGCCCTCAGTGAAACCATCTTTACCGCCGGGCTGGCCGGCCGGTATGCGGCTGAATATGCCGGGCGTTGAATGGGGAAAAACAAATAATCATAAAATGTAAAAGTAGAAAGTGAAAAGGAGGGAGAGGTTTGGAAATGAAAAGAATAGTAGGTATTACTGATACAACATTGCGGGACGCACACCAGTCGCTGTTGGCGACCCGGATGCGCACCGCAGAGATGCTGCCTATTGCTGCAGAAATTGACCGGGTAGGCTATCATTCCCTGGAAATCTGGGGCGGCGCCACCTTTGATTCCTGTCTGCGTTTTCTGGATGAAGATCCTTGGGAAAGGCTGCGCCAACTGCGCGCACACCTGCCCCAGTCCAAATTGCAGATGCTGCTGCGCGGCCAAAATCTGGTTGGTTACCGCCATTATGCTGATGACGTGGTGGAAGCTTTTGTGCAGTGCGCCGTTAAAAACGGCATTGATATTATCCGAATCTTTGACGCCCTAAACGACATCCGCAATATGGAAACGGCTATCCGGGCCACCCAAAAAGCCGGGGCCCATGTACAGGCTACGATCAGCTATACAATCAGCCCTTTGCACAATAACGATCACTTTGTGGAACTGGCGGTGGAACTGGAAAAAAAGGGCGCTGATTCGATCTGCATCAAGGATATGGCCGGCCTGCTGGCCCCCTATGATGCTTTTGATCTAGTGACTAAATGCAAGCAAAAATTAAAAATTCCCGTACAACTGCACTGCCATTTTACCAGTGGAATGGCCGGTATGGCTTATCTGAAAGGCATTGAAGCAGGTTGCGATGTAGTGGATACAGCTATTTCCACCCTTTCTCTGGGCCCTTCCCAGCCGGCAACTGACAGCCTGGTGGCAGCCCTCCGGGGCACGCCTTACGATACAGGACTCGACTTGGAACGCATTGCCCGGATTGGGGCCTATTTTAAAAATGTGCGGTCCCATTATGATCTGCCTGCAGAATTGGTGATGGGCGTGGATACGGCGGTACTCAGTTACCAGATTCCCGGCGGGATGATCTCCAACCTGACCTCCCAGCTGGCTGCCCAAAAATCCCTGCACTTGCTGGAAGATGTTTTGCAGGAAGTGCCGCGGGTCAGGGCAGAGCTGGGTTACCCGCCGCTGGTTACACCATCCAGCCAGATCGTCGGTACGCAGGCGGTCATGAATGTGCTCACCGGGGAACGTTACAAGGTTGTTCTTAAGGAAGTTAAAAATTACCTGAAAGGGCTTTACGGTAAACCACCCGGGGAAATTGACCCGGATCTGCTGAAAAAAATACTGCCCGGGGAAGAACCTTTTCAGGGCCGGCCGGCCGATTTGTTGGAACCGCAGATGGAAAAGACCAGAGAGGAAATGAAAAACAAGCTGCAGCGTGAAGAAGATCTGCTTTCCTACATTCTTTTCCCACCGGTAGCGACAGCATTTTTTGAAAATAAAGGCCAACCCAAACCGGCTGCCGGTTTGGCGGGGGGCTCGGCCGCCAACCCCTATCAAGACAAAAACGCCGCTTTGCGGCTGGATAGACTACAGACCATTGACGAAAATCTTCTTTACCTGGAATACAGGGAAACCAAGGTCTACTATACGTATCCCTGCTGAGCCCGGCAGAGGGCCCCAGGCATAGGTTCGTCCCTCCGGTTACCGGCCGGTTTGGACACCGGCGGGTGCCGCAGTGGTTGACAAAAAAATAGTCTGCATATATAATAAAAAACAATAATTTTCCGGAAAACAATGATGGGGATATAAGGAAACAACCTTCTTCTGCAGAGAGCCGGCACCCTGGTGCAAGCCGGCGGGGAAGCTGTTCTCCCGGTCACCCTGGAGTGCCTTCCCGAAAACAGTTGATGCTGCTGTGTAAGGAGGGACGGTGTTGGGCCGTTAACCAAGCAGGTTTTTAAAGTGGTCTTTTTTTATAAAAAAGGCAACAAGGGTGGTACCGCGGAGTAAGCTCCTTCGTCCCTTGCCGGGGATGAAGGAGCTTTTTATCTTTATCCCGTGTAAATTGAAACAAAAAAGAGGGGAGGTGCAAGTCTGGCCGGCCGGTTAGACGGCAGCCAGACTAAGTAAAATCATGCAAATTTATCTTGATGGTCAGTTTTTATCCCGTGAGGAGGCTAAAATATCTGTATTTGATCACGGTTTCCTCTATGGTGACGGTGTATTTGAAGGGACCAGGGTTTATAATGGGCGTATTTTTAAATTAAAAGAACATGTGGCGCGGCTTTTTGAATCCGCCCACCATATTTTGTTGCAAATTCCCCTAACAGAGGAAGAGCTGGCGGCAGCCACCCTGGAAACAGTGCGCCGGAACAAACTGCAAGACGCCTATATTCGCACCGTGGTTTCTCGCGGTCCCGGAGATTTGGGGCTCGATCCCCAAAAGTGTTCCTTGGCTACAGTGGTGATTATTGCCGATAAGATCTCCCTTTTTCCGCAGGAGCTTTATGAAAAAGGTCTGAAAATCATGACGGTAACGACGCGGCAGCGGTCGGCCAATACCCAGGAACCCCGCATTAAGTCTCTGAATTATCTGAATAATATACTGGTAAAGATCGAGGCCAGTCAAACCGGTTCTATGGAAGCTGTTGTTTTGAATGACCAGGGTTTTGTGGTCGAGGGTTCCGGTTCAAACATCTTCATTGTCAATAAAAAAGGTGAGCTATTGACCCCGCCGTCCTATTTAGGTATTCTGGAAGGGATTACGCGCAATACAGTGCTGGAACTGGCCCGGGAGGAGGGCCTGACTGTCCACAAGGTGCCCTTTACCCGCCATGATCTTTATATTGCACAAGAATGTTTTTTAACAGGGACTGCAGCCGAGCTGATCCCGGTTATTTCTGTGGACAGCCGGACGATCGGTAAAGGTTCACCGGGCCCGGTGACTAAGAAATTAATGGACCGGTTTGGTCAGTATGCCCGGCAGGATGGTACCCCGGTCTATCCCTAAGAAGAATTAAAGTCAGAAATCAAAGGAGAGGAAAAAGACAATGCGCAGTGAAAAAGTAAAAAAAGGATTGGAAAAAGCCCCGCATCGCTCCCTTTTTTATGCGATGGGTTATCATCCTTCTGAACTGGATAAACCTTTGATTGGTATAGTCAATTCCGCCAATGAAATAGTACCGGGTCATGTGCACCTGGATAAAATTGCCCAGGCAGTTAAAGCCGGGGTTTATGCCGCCGGTGGCGTACCCATAGAATTTTCTACGATCGGTGTCTGTGACGGTATTGCCATGGGGCACGTGGGCATGAAATATTCCCTGGCCAGCCGGGAACTGATCGCCGACAGCGTTGAAGCGATGGTGGAAGCCCATGGTTTCGATGCCCTTGTTTTAATCCCCAACTGCGACAAAATTATCCCGGGGATGCTCATGGCTGCCGCGCGTTTAAACCTGCCGGCGATCCTCATCAGCGGCGGCCCTATGCTGGCCGGTGAATTCCAGGGCCGGGCCGTGGATCTAAGTAGTGTTTTTGAAGCTGTGGGCGCGGTCAAAGCCGGGCGCCTTTCTGCCGCAGATCTGGAAGCGCTTGCGCTGGAGGCCTGCCCGGGATGCGGCTCTTGTGCAGGGATGTTTACGGCTAATTCCATGAACTGTATGACCGAGGCTTTGGGGATGGCCCTGCCCGGCAACGGCACCATACCGGCCGTCATGGCCCGGCGTTTGCGCCTGGCCAAAGAGGCGGGCCTGAAGGTAATGGAACTGTGGGAAAAGGATCTGCGACCGGCCCAGATTATGACTGCCGCCGCTTTCCGTAACGCCTTGGCGGTGGATATGGCCTTGGGCTGTTCGACGAATACGGTTTTGCACCTGCCGGCCATCGCCCATGAATTGGGTATCAGCTGGGAATTGGAGGAGATCAACAAGATCAGCCGGGAAACACCCCAGCTTTGTTCCCTGAGTCCCGGCGGCAGCTATCATATTGAAGATCTGGACCGGGCCGGCGGTATCCAGGCTGTAATTAAGGAATTAAGTACAAACGGTTTTTTAGATGCTAGGCAGCTGACCGTTACCACGGCTTCACTGGGCGCCAACTGTGAACCGGCGCCGGAACCGGATGGCAAAACGATCCGCCCGGTTAAAGAACCCTATCATGCCGAAGGAGGCTTGGCGATCCTTTTCGGCAACTTGGCCCCGCAGGGGGCGGTTGTCAAGCAAGGCGCTGTGGCCCCGGAAATGCAGCAGCGGACCTTAAGGGCGCGGGTTTTTGATGACGAAGAAGCGGCAGCAGAAGCAATTTTGGAAGGTAAAATTGTGGCCGGGGATGTTGTAGTGATTCGCTTTGAAGGCCCCCGGGGGGGCCCGGGCATGCGGGAAATGCTGGCCCCCACGGCAGCCGTAGCCGGCATGGGGCTGGACAAAGAAGTGGCCCTGATTACCGACGGCCGTTTTTCAGGTGCCACCAGAGGCGCCTCCATCGGGCATATAGCCCCAGAAGCAGCTGACAGGGGCCCCATCGCCCTTGTGCAGGAAGGCGATAAAATCGAAATAGATATCCCGGGGAAACGGCTGGAATTGCTTCTTACCCCGGAGGAATGGTCCAAACGTGAAAAAGACCTGCAGCTGCCTGCGCCGAAAATTCAAAAAGGATACCTGCAGCGCTATGCGGCCCTGGTAGGGTCTGCGCAGCAGGGGGCTGTCCTGAAATTGCCGTCCGGGGAGGGGAAAATATAATGAAATTATCGGGTGCACAGATGGTTTTAGCCTGTCTAGAGGCTGAAAACGTGGAGGTTGTTTTCGGTTTTCCGGGCGGTGCCGTTTTAACCCTTTATGACGAACTTTTTAAGAAAGGGGTAAAACATATTCTAACCCGCCACGAACAGGGTGCAATCCATGCCGCCGACGGTTATGCCCGTGCCACCGGGAAACCGGGCGTGGTTATTGCCACTTCGGGTCCCGGGGCCACCAACTTAGTTACCGGTCTGGCAACAGCTTATATGGATTCCATTCCCTTGGTAGCCATCACCGGTCAGGTGGCCACGCCGTTTATCGGCACCGATGCCTTTCAGGAGGCAGATATTACGGGGATTACCCTGCCTATTACCAAGCATAATTACTTGGTCAAGGATATCCACGAATTTCCCCGTATCCTAAAAGAAGCTTTTCACCTGGCTGGCACCGGGCGTAAGGGGCCGGTTTTGTTGGACCTGCCCAAGGATCTGCAGGTGGAAGAAGGGGAATTTGACTATCCGCAGGAGGTGGACATCTCCTCTTATAAACCCACCTATGAAGGGCATTCCGGGCAGATAATGCGCGCTGCCGCCGCCATTAAAAAGGCATATCAGCCTGTGCTTTATGCCGGTGGCGGGGTTATCAGCTCCGGCGCACACGCAGAACTGTTGGCGCTCTCCCAAAAAGGGGCTATTCCTGTGACTACAACGTTGACAGGCTTGGGAGGCGTGCCCACTGAGTATGCTCTTTTTTTGGGTATGCTGGGTATGCACGGCACCTATGCCGCCAATAATGCAGTTCATCATGCCGACCTGCTCATCGCCGTCGGGGCCCGTTTTGACGACCGGGTGACAGGAAAAATTGATACCTTTGCTCCCGGGGCCCGGGTTATCCACATTGATATCGACCCGGCGGAGATCGGTAAAAACGTATTGGCGGATATTCCGATCGTCGGCGATGTAAAACTTGTTTTGCAGGAAATACTCAAACGCCTGCGGCCCGGGGACACCCGGGAATGGTGTGACCGGGTCTTGCACTGGAAAAAGGACTACCCCTTGTCTTACCAGCAAAAGGACGACCACTGCCTTAAACCGCAATTTGTTATTGAAGAACTTTACCGCCTGACCGGGGGGGAAGCGATCGTCACCACGGATGTGGGGCAGCACCAGATGTGGGCCGCCCACTATTACCGGGCGCGTGAACCGCGTACCTTTATTTCCTCCGGCGGTTTAGGGACCATGGGTTTTGGCTTTCCGGCGGCAATCGGGGCCCAGGTAGCTTTCCCCGCTAAAACAGTGTTCTGTATCGCCGGGGACGGCAGCTTCCAGATGAATTCCCAGGAACTGGCCACAGCGGTTCACTATAACCTGCCCGTGAAGGTGATGATTATCAACAACCATTATCTGGGGATGGTGCGTCAATGGCAGGAATTTTTCTACGAAAGCCGCTATTCCCAGACCAGTCTGGAGGGTAGCCCCGATTTTATCCGCCTGGCAGAAGCCTATGGGGCGCGGGGCCTGCGGGCCACCTCTGTGGAGGAAGTGGCCCCGGCGATTAAAACCGCCCTGCAGATTCCCGGGCCGGTAGTGATCGATTTTCATGTAGATCCTGCAGAAAATGTTTTACCGATGGTTGTGCCCAACACCTCCTTAGTGGAAATGATTGGGGGCTGGGAAAAATGAAAAGAATACTTGCTATTTTAGTGGAAGACCGTGCCGGTGTGCTGACCAGGGTTTCCGGGCTTTTCAGCCGCCGGGGTTACAATATACAAAATATAGCTGTGGGCCGCACTATGGAACCGGGTATTTCACGCATGACCGTAACTGTGGATGCCGATCCCCTAACTGTGGAACAGGTTGTCAAACAGCTCAACAAGTTGGTAAACGTGATTAAAGTCAGCGATCTAACCGACGAACTATCCGTCGGCCGGGAGCTCATTTTGGTAAAGGTAAAAGCCGAACCGGGCCGGCGCAGCGAAATTCAACAGATGGCCGCCACCTTCCGCGCTAAAATTATCGATATTTCCCCTGATTCCATGATTATTGAAGTTACAGGGGAAGAACAGAAACTGCAGGCCTTCCTGCTGATGATGCAAGAATTCGGTATCAAGGAGATCGCCTCCACCGGTAAAATCTGCCTGCTGCGCGGCAGCAAGGTTACCCGGGAACTGCGGAGCTAAGCGGGGCTGTAATCTATACAAGGAGAATTTTTTATAGTAAAATGGATACTGTAGCCCCAAAAAAGAAGCACAGAAGAAAAGCAAAGCAGTCCCGACCGTGGGAACGAACCTTGGGGCTGGATGTTTAGCCGGCCAACCGGAGACAAACGGCGGGACGTACCTTGTAGCCGGCAGGGCTGCCAATTTTTAGAACCGTTCCCGGCTCTGAAGTTTTTTGTTTTATTCCAACCACGGGGACGTACCCCGGGTTGGCACTCGTAAGAAACAAGCCGGGACCAACCGGAAGGTACGTCCCGCCGGTTGGATCACGTGCAGTGGTAAAGGGGGAAACAGCATGGAACAGACGCTAACTGAAAAAATTCTAGCCAGGGCCGCGGGGAAAAAAGAAGTTTCCCCGGGAGAGTTAATTAATGCCAAAATAGATATGGCGCTGGGCAACGACCTTACCGCCCCGGTAGCCATCCGTGAATTTGAAAAAATAGGTGTGGAAAAAGTTTTTGATCGCGCCCGCTTGGCGCTGATTCCCGATCACTTTGTTCCCAATAAAGATATACAGTCGGCTGCACTGGCTGAAATATTGCGGCGCTTTGCCCGGCAGCAGAAAATTGTGCATTATTATGAAGTCGGACGCATGGGCATCGAACATGCCCTGCTGCCGGAACTGGGCCTGACCCTGCCGGGGGAACTGATCGTAGGGGCCGACTCGCATACCTGTACCTATGGTGCCTTGGGGGCTTTTGCCACCGGTGTGGGCAGTACCGACCTGGCCGCAGTGATGGCTACAGGGGAACTCTGGTTTCGCGTTCCCCCGACCATCAGGATTATTTTTCACGGTCAGCTGCCGCGCTGGCTGGGCGGCAAGGACCTGATTTTATATACGATCGGGCAGCTTGGGGTTGACGGCGCCCGTTACGCCGCCCTTGAATTTTGCGGCCCGGTTATCGAAAAACTGGGGATGGATGCCCGCCTGACTATTGCCAACATGGCCATTGAGGCTGGAGCCAAGGCGGGATTGATTGCCCCGGATGAAATCACCCTGGCCTACCTTGAAGGCCGGGCGCAAAGGCCCTATACAGCGCTTTACGGCGATGCCGGTGCGCCCGTTGCCCGGGAATTTAACTGGGATGTGAGCGACCTGGAACCCCAGGTGGCCCTGCCGTCCAGCCCGGCCAACACCCGGCCGGTATCCGCAGTCGCCGGGACGGCCGTCGATCAGGTCGTAATCGGTTCCTGTACGAACGGGAGAATAGACGACTTGCGCCAGGCTGCCGCCATCTTAAAAGGCCGGCGGGTTCACCCGCGGGTGCGGCTGATTGTGATCCCGGCCACACAGGCCATCTACCTGCAGGCCCTGCAGGAAGGGCTTTTGGAAACCTTTATTCAGGCCCAGGCAGCCGTCAGTACGCCGACCTGTGGCCCCTGTTTGGGCGGGCACATGGGTATTTTGGCTGCTGGGGAAGTGGCTGTGGCCACCACCAACCGCAACTTTACAGGGCGCATGGGTCACCGCGCAAGCCGGGTCTATTTGGCAGGGCCGGCTGTGGCTGCCGCTGCGGCTGTTGCCGGGGAGATTATGCACCCTGCCGCTTTACGGGAGGTGAACTAAAATGCGCACCTTCCAGGGAAAGGTTTGGGTTTTTGGTGATGATATCGATACGGACGCAATTTTGCCAGCCCGTTATATGAACAGCCCCGATCCTAAGGAACTGGCCAAACATTGTATGGAAGACGCCGATCCGGACTTTATGAAAAAAATGTCGCCGGGGGATATCATCGTTGCCGGTAAAAATTTTGGTTGCGGCAGTTCACGGGAACATGCGCCGCTGGCCATTAAAGAAGCCGGCATCGCCTGTGTGATCGCCGGCAGTTTTGCCCGTATTTTTTATCGCAATGCCCTCAATATTGGCCTGCCAATTTTGGAATCTCCGGCGGCGGCAGCTTCTTTGGCGGCGGGCTCTACCGCCGAAGTGAACCTGCAAACGGGTGAAATTACAGATTTGGCCGGCGGGCACAAATTCAGCGCCGCGGCGTTTCCGCCTTTTATGCAGGAACTAATCGCCCAAGGGGGGCTGATTAATTTTGTGAAAGGGAAGGTTTAAAGCCTGCAGTTATGAAAAAAAGGCGGGCGGAAAAGATAACAAGTGATTCCTTTTTTTATAAAAAAGCAAATATAATTTTTGTAAAAAGCATTAAAAGTTTAAGGAAGGGGGTGCAGCCTGGTTCATTTGCATGCGGGAATGAATCAGGAAAATATGCAAAACTACAGCATGGATAAAATTCGTAATGTAGCGTTAATCTCCCATGGAGGTGCGGGTAAGACCTCCTTAGTGGAGGCAATGCTTTACACGACAGGGACTGTTAACCGCCTGGGCAAAATAGAAGCCGGAAATACAACCACAGATTTTGACCCCGATGAGATTAAACGGCAGGTAACAATCAGCACGGCCCTGGCTCCCCTGGAGTGGAAAGGGGTCAAAATAAACCTTTTGGATACCCCCGGTTTTTTTGACTTTGTAGGCGAAGTGCAGGGAGCACTGCGAGTTGCAGACAGTGCGGTTGTTGTCGTTTGTGCCGTTTCCGGGGTAGAAGTGGGCACCGAAAAAGTTTGGGATTACGCCGATGAATATCAACTGCCCCGTCTGGTCTATATCAATAAAATAGATCGGGAAAATGCCAATTTTGATGCAGCCTTGGAGCAGTTGCGTAAATTCTTTGGGCTGAAAGTTTTCCCTCTGCAGTTTCCCCTGGGACAGGAAAGTTCTTTTCGGGGGGTAATCGATCTTGTCAAGATGAAAGCCTTGGTTTATACGGATAAAACCGGGCTGGCCCTGCAGGAGGAAGATATTCCGGCGGAACTGTTAAACAAAGCGGGGGAACTGCGTGAACAGTTAATTGAAGCCGCCGCCGAAGCAGACGATGCACTGATGGAAAAATATTTGGAGGAAGAACCCCTGAGCGAAGAAGAAATAGGGGCCGCTTTGCGCAAAGGCACACTGGAAGGTACAATTGTGCCGGTGCTCTGCGGTGCCGGAACGATCAACTACGGTGTGCAGCCCCTATTGGATTTGCTGGTGAGCGCCATGCCGTCGCCGGCAGACAGGCCCCCGGTACAGGGTAGCCTGCCGGGCACAGAAGAAACAGTTTTACGGCCGGCAGGTACAGACGAACCGCTGTCCGCCCTTGTTTTTAAAACCTTAGCCGACCCCTATGTCGGTCGCATCAACTATTTCCGTGTTTATTCCGGGACATTAAAGGCTGACACGCAGGTCTATAATGCCAATAAAGAAAAAACAGAACGTATTGGCAACGTATTCTTCATGCGGGGTAAAAATCAGCTGCAGGCCGATGAGATCAGGGCTGGTGACATTGGGGCGATGGCCAAATTATCGGCAACCGCGACGGGCGATACCCTGAGTGAAAAAAACAACCCGCTAATTTTCCCGTCGATCAATTTCCCTGAACCGGTGATTTCTTTTGCCGTTGAACCAAAATCCAAGGGTGATGAAGAAAAAGTCAGTGCCAGCTTTAACCGTTTTCTGGAAGAAGACCTCACTTTTCGTGTCGAAAGAAATACTGAAACCAAAGAAATTATTATTTCCGGGATGGGTGATCTGCATTTAGATGTTATTGTCGGGCGCATGGCCAGCAAATTTGGCGTGGAGGTTAACCTGAAAACACCCAAGGTTCCTTACAGGGAAACCATCCGCGGGAAATCTAAAAAAGAAGGCAAATATA
>JAAYRR010000114.1 GCA_012518675.1 Bacillota bacterium | reverse complement strand
TTCAACATGACATTATCATAGAATAACTACACATTTTCAGATTTTCATATTGACGAAGTTAACTTTCTTTGTTAGAATAGGTGTAATTTTAATAAGAAAAAGGCTTTGAAAGAGGAAAGTAAACCGGGCGGGCGCTCATCAGAGAGGCGGGATCAAGGCTGTAAGCCCTGCCGGGAAAGCAACCGGTTGAAGTTCCCTCTGGAGCCGCAGGCTGAAAACCCGACTGCATCAGCATAGCAGCCGGCATAAAGTAGGCCGGGCCGGGGTTTTCACCCGTTAACAGTGAAAAGGGAATAGGATCCTGCAGGATCCCGCTCCCTAAAAGTGGGCTTTACCTTAAGCCAAAAAGGGTGGTACCGCGGAAGCAACTTCCTGTCCCTGACAGGAAGTTTTTTTATTTTCCCATGGGGTTTGCACTTTCGTCCCTGAATAGTGTAAACCTCATTTTTTTATCAAAAAAAAGAGGAGTGACTTTTATGATTGTTGTCCTGCAACCAGGCGCTTTACCCCCGGAAATTGAAACCATAAAAGAAAAATTAAGGGAGCTGGGCTGTGAATTCTTTACAACCAGAAATACCCAAAGAATAATGCTGCATATCACAGGCGGTGAGGCGCACCGGGCGCCGTCAGCCCTAAAACTGTTACCCGGCATAGCCCGGGTAGTTTCGGTAACCAGCCCCTACAAACTGGCCAGCAGAGAGGTGCAAACCGAAAAAAGCATCATTGATTTAGGGGAGGGGCTCACCGTCGGGGGGGATAAAATCGTCGTTATGGCCGGCCCTTGTGCAGTGGAGAATGAAAAAACACTTTTTAGAACAGCCGAAAAAGTAGCGGCAGCCGGAGCCGGGGTTTTGCGTGGGGGGGCATTCAAACCCCGCACTTCTCCCTACAGCTTTCAGGGGCTTGCCGAAAAAGGTCTTCAGCTCTTGGCTGCAGCCCGGGAAAGAACAGGTCTTAAAATAGTTACAGAAGTAATCAACGTTCAGGATGTAGAATTGGTTGCTGCCTATGCCGACATTTTACAGATCGGAGCCCGCAATATGCAAAATTACCCTTTGTTACAAAAAGTCGGCCAGCAAAACCGCCCTGTACTTTTAAAGAGAGGGCTGGCGGCCACCATTAAAGAATGGCTGATGGCTGCAGAATATATCCTTTCCGCGGGAAACTTTAACGTGATCCTCTGTGAAAGGGGTATCCGTACTTTTGAAAACTATACCCGCAATACGCTGGATATCAGCGCTGTGCCCCTGGTTCACGCCCTAAGCCATCTGCCCGTAGTCGTAGATCCCAGCCATAGCTGTGGGGACAGCAGGCTGGTGCCTGACCTGTCGAGGGCAGCGATCGCTTCGGGCGCCGACGGCCTGTTGATCGAAGTACATCCGGAACCGCAGCAGGCTTACTGTGACGGTGAACAATCCCTGACACCCCGGGAATTTCATCTGCTGATGGAATCATTACCGGGCTTGGCCCGCGCCTGCGGACGCTGTTTGGAAACTGGGCCGGCAAAACTAAAAAACAGTACAAAACAAAAAACTACACATTACGTTGCAGCATCCACACCTTAAGGGGGAAACCAACATGGAAAAAACATTGGGTTATTTGGGGCCACCAGGTACTTTCAGCCATGAAGCCGCATTAAATTACTGTAAAGGCCGAGCCTGCCGCCTGAAACCCTTTGCCACAATTAAACAGATCTTTGCCGCCACAGCAAACAAAACAGTTGATGCCGGCATAGTACCCGTAGAAAACTCCCTGGAGGGTTCGCTGAACCTGACCTTCGATCTTTTAGCGGGCAACATAGCCGTTAAAATAAAAGGGGAACTGCACTGCAGGGTAAGGCATTGCCTGCTGGCCCCACCCGGGCTGAAAATAGAGGGCATTGAAAAGGTATATTCCCATCCCCAGGCCTTGGCCCAGTGCCGCCGCTATCTGGAAAAGATTTTACCGAAAGCAGCCCCCATTGCTGCCACCAGCACCACAGATGCTGCCCTGCAGGTAGCACAATACAATAACCGGGGGGCAGCAATCGCCTCCCGGCGGGCAGCCGAACTATACAGACTGGCAGTCCTCCAGGAAAATATACAGGACGGCCCCGGAGAAAACAAGACACGCTTTTTGCTTCTGGCACCAGAGGATGCTTCTGCCACCGGCAGGGATAAAACTTCCCTGCTGCTGACCCTGCCGGATCGACCGGGCGCACTGTATGCTGCCCTGGGTATTTTTGCCCATCATAACCTGAACCTGACAAAAATTGAATCCCGCCCCGTGCGGGGTAACCTGGGGAAATATATTTTTTTTCTGGACGTAACCGGGCACCGTAAGGATGCCAGGCTGGCTGAAGCCCTGCTGGAAACGAAAGAAAAAAACATTAAAGTAAAAATTTTGGGGAGCTACCCCCGTGCTGAAAACTGCGAATAAACTTTGTGCAAGATTCTTTTACAGTAACAAATTGCACCGCCAGCATATCCCCCAAAGGAAATTGCGAACTGCGTGCACTGCCGGCCGGAGGGCCGGCAGCCTACTGTTCCCCCCGGCCCATCAACTCTCTAACATTTTTTTCATTAACAAGAATGCCCCTGAATTTCTCCATATTGAACCTGCGGGTAAAAAGATCACATTTACATAAAAAGAGATAATAAATGTTTTTCCCGCAACCAAAAAGTGTTTCAAAATTTCCCTGCCCTTTGGCAATAATCATTTCAGCGTCATCTATAATTGCCTTAGATTGTTTATTGATGGCACTTAACTGTGTCCCCGGTATATCTGTGCCGTTGCCCACCACCTGTACCAGATCACAGAGGCCTATTTCCCGTGCATCCGCCAGTGTGGCATCGTTATAAATAGGCTGGCCCCTGACAATAACATCCAATTTTATATCCGGATAAAATTCTTTGATAATCTTGATAAATATCTTATCCAGAACAATTTCCCCGGCATTGTCGGCCAGATATGCCACCCGCTGGGAATTTTCCAAATCCTTGCAAAAATCTCCATACGCCGCCCTGTCAACAATTTGCTGCGGGGCATTATGGATTATATCTTTCAAGTCCTCAATATCAACTTCGTCCATTGCCCCAAAATCAATAAAGTTGCCAACCATGGCGAATTTTAAAGCTGTAAGCAGCCGATCTGCTGCAGCATTAATCACACCTAAAATTTCATTTTCCAACGACACCAGAAAACTGTTATATTCCTTTTTTATCCTGTCATAAGGATCACCGAGTTGCAGCTCGCTGTTAAAAACCCGCATAATCTGTGCAGCTAAAGAAGGCGGCGTGTCCCCGGGGGCAGACTCTGCTATTATTCCGAAAACTTTCTTCATAAATTGCAGTTTTTTATCTGCATCCGCTTCATGTTCACTGTATAAAGAATCCGCCTTATTCATGGTGCAATAGATACATTCCAAACTAAGATCCATGGCTGAATCTCCTTTGTTTATTTTTTTCTTGTCCAGTGTTTTTGACCTGATTAATCCGCCCTTAAACACCTTATTAACGAATGGAAAAGCGCTTCTGTTTTTTCCGGATCAGCTAAATTAATAATGACTAAACCTTCACTGGTCGTTATTTCAATAAAAGGCGGCTTGCCGATATTAACATAAAGCCTGACTGCTGTTCCACCCCGTAGGCGAAATTTACCCTTCAATATATTACCTAAATCGAACCCGTTGGTCTTCCCCACTACATCAGGCGGGGTGACAGTCAGCTTAATATCACTAATTTTATCCCTTTCGATCTCAAGACCATATACAGCTTTAATCTGCAACACCTTGTCATTAATCAATACCCTTGGCGTTCGGGCGCTAAGCACTATAAAAATACTGATGACCACAAAAAGGGCAATAAAGAAACCGATCATTGCCTTTGTAGTTCGCTTCATCGTTCCGTCCGTATTGCGGGTGTTCCCGTCAAACCTTTGGGCTTTTATTAATAGATAGATAATAAAAGGGAATATAGAAAAAATGGCTACCATGGCAGCAAGCTGGCGATTACAGTGAAATAACAGGCCTGAAATGATCATCTGCCCGGCCAAAACAAACGTACAGTTTCCCAGGAAATTGGCCAGTCCCTCCACATCCACCCTTTGCCTTTTTTCTTCGGACATGGTGTTATAACCCGAAATCAGCCAGTAGCATTTGCCGTATTTTACAAGGACTCCTAAAACAAGGCAGAGCAAGCCGGCAAAAAGCATGGTGAACAGGTACAATATTATTCTCCCCTCCCGACAGGTAATCCACATGCAAAGACGGCAGCAAGCCCGACTACAGAAGTTCCGCCGTTGGCATGGGCAGCAGTGGGAATCTTACAAGAGAACCATTTCAACAGGCAGCAGCCGAAATCCTTTCCCTGCCGGGCGACAAGGGAATGCAACGGGGACGGTTCCTG